>CALLLI010000404.1 GCA_938082635.1 uncultured Verrucomicrobiales bacterium | reverse complement strand
TTCGATCAAGAAGTTTGGGCTTCGCGAGCCTGAAATGATCGAACAGGGCTAAAAATGCACTGCGAAGGGTTTTCATTGCGCGAATTCTCTCACTATCACCCCGCAGGCATGCCCCGAACCCTTTTCGGCTAAGGTCGAGCTTGGTACCAAAAGCACACGAATGCTCGCGTACTCGCCCATCCGTTAGAACAGGTTCATATTGATGGTTCGTTTTCCTACACGAAGACCAATCGACTCTGCGATTGGTTGGAACGCTTTGGACGAGCTGTCGTACGATACAAGCCAATCACTGCAGACGCTTCTCTCACAGATACCCAGGTGTTACCCATCTGGGGCGGACTACAGGTTGTTTCCCTTCCTGGCCACACCTCTGGCCATTGCGGATTCTATAGTTCCGAACATGACCTTCTGTTCACAGGCGATCTCTTTGCCAGCTACCTGATCCATGCGGCGTTGGCTCCCAGTGGGCTCAACGCCTGCCCCCCCCCTAGATTTCCAGAAGCCTTCGCTAGAATTCGCGAAATCACTCCGACCTGGGTCCTTCCAAATCACGCCTAGAGCCTAGATCCGAAGACAATTCGCCCGCCTCCGAGAAAGGTTACAAATGTAGCGTTTTATTAGCATTGGACTTGTCAGCAACGGATTGCTATGGGTCAATCTCGCCTGGGGATGCACGCCCCAGATCGCCTATGAAACCATACCAGAGTCTCCTGACCACCTTGGTCGTTCTCCAAGTCGTCTCCGTTCTCCTTCTTGGAGCAATGGCTTTCCTCAACTATCAGAGCCAAACGGAAGTGTCTCAGCTTCGCAATGATCTAGGCGACTTCCAAGAAACCTGGAAACAGCAAGCGGATGCACCGATGAAAGAACGGCTCGCCGCTCTCGAATCTAGGCTTGGCATGCGCGATCCCAAGGCGGATGAAACCTCAGCGGCTCTCGAACAACAAATGGCTGAGACCGACGCCCTACAAGAGCGCTTCAATGAGATTCGCAATCTCCCAGCACCGCTACCTAATGGCGCTCGCCCACCAGGAAATCCTGCAGCAAACCGCCCTGCCACCACTTCGCCATCTGCAGCTCCAAAGCTGCCGCCGCCCTCTCCTCTCGCAGGCCTATCGCCAGCGGAGCAAGCCATTGCTCAACTTCCGATCGCGGCCGAAATCACCGCCTATGAACAGGCCTGGGAGTTCTACACGATCAACAAGGGCCAGCTTGACGGCATCAAGGTCGATCAAGAATTTGCCGTTCGGAATCCTGACAGTTACCAACTCTTGGCAAATGTGAAAGTGGACAGCCTGCAACCAGAGGATGCCATTGTCCAAGTCATCCGCAGCACGAGCCAACCTGGCGTAGCCAAGCCTGCTGTTGGTGACTTACTCCTCGACATTTCTAAGCTTAAATGAGTAGCACACCCGTTTCCAATCGCCTTCAAGAGATCATCGCGCACAAGCGCCAAGAGATTGAGAAGATCATTCCGTTAGAAGAGAAGCTCCGCGCTGCAGCGCTGAGTAGAGACGACTTTCGTTCCTTCGAGCGGGCCATTGATCAGGGGCTCGATCAGGTCTCTCTCATCGCGGAGGTGAAGAAAGCCTCCCCCTCTGCTGGTGTCATCGCCGAGGACTTTGATCCGATTCTACAAGCACAGATTTATGCTGAGGCAGGAGCCAATGCAATCTCTGTCCTCACAGACGAGAAGTTCTTTCAAGGCAGCCTCAGTCACCTCTCACAGATTCGCAAATGCGTGGATATCCCTTTGCTCCGCAAGGATTTCATCATTCATCCGGCACAGATTTATGAAGCCGTCGTCGCGGGTGCGGATGCCATCCTATTGATCGTCGCCTGCCTCAAACAAGAGGAGCTCGTTTCTCTGTTAGAAGTCGCGCACCTGAGCCAGCTGGATGTCCTCGTCGAGGTTCACGATGAGGAAGAACTTCACCGTGCACTAGACACAGAAGCCCGCATCATCGGGGTGAACAATCGCAATTTGAAGACCTTCGAAGTCGACCTCAAGACGACCAAAGCCTTGAGCTTCGAGATCGCCGATGATATCATCTTTGTTAGTGAAAGTGGCATCAAATCCCGAGAAGACGCGCAGCAGGTCTTTGACTGGGGTGCCAATGCCATTCTCGTTGGCGAAGCGCTGATGAGAAGCGACGATGTCCCAGAGGCAATCGCGGCCCTGACCCAATTGGAAGTCAGGACAGCATCTGACTAACCTGAACGATGACGACACCGAGCGACGTCTTTCAACGCAGCTTCGGTGATCCCACAACCGCACGCGCCGGAGCGGTCATGCTTCATGGACTTGGCGAGCACTGCGGACGTCATGCACGTCACTTAGATCTCCTTGCTCAGCACGGAATCTACTGCCGAGCCTTTGATTGGCCAGGCCATGGGCAGTCTGCGGGTCAGCGTGGACACATCGAGTCGATGGACACGATTACCAAGATCTTGCAGAAGCAGTTAAAGGGCCTTCGTGCCGACATCGGTGAGGGTAGACAGATCGGTTTGTTAGGCCATTCCATGGGCGGATTCCTCGGGCTCTATCATTTAGCGAAGTATCCTCATCTGGCAGACTTCGCGTGGATCGGGTCGTCGCTCATCGATCCTGCTGCCAATGCGTCGTCGTTCAAACAGCGTGTCGCGCGCTTGCTCAATGGTGTTTGTCCTCGCTTTCCCATCAAGAGCGGCATCCGCACGAACCAGTGTCGACCAGGACCAGAGAAACGCCGTGACCCTCTCATGCACAAACGCCTTACGGTGCGCCTCGGCGTTCTGCTCGCCGACGCGGCACTCGAGCTGCAGACGAACGCGAATTTGATGAATCCTGATCTCCACCTTCTCATGACCCATGGCGGCGCCGATCACGTCTGTTCACCTCGCCTGTCCCAGGAATTCTTCGAGCGCTTACCGTTGAAAGCGAAGACCTACAAGCTCATGGAAGGCGTGCTCCATGAGCCCTTTCACAACGAAACTCGCGACGAATTCCATGCCACTTTGGAAGAGTGGGTCGAGCACGAACTCTCGCCCCATCTCGACAAGCCATCATTTGCGAAATCCACGATTTAATCTGGCCAGCATGAAGACCGCAGCCTAAGAGAAACCGCATGAGTCGATACGGTAATGAACAAGTTTTGGTGATCCCTCGCCCGCTTCTCGATGACCTCGGGAGCTTTCAAGGCCTGCAGTTTGAAGTCGACCGCTACCTGCCGGCGTTCCTCAAGCCAGAGAACAACTTCTTCATGTCTCGCGATGAGGCCGAAGATGATCCCACTCACAAGCAGATCATTCCCTACGCCATCTTTCATCATGGCGGTAAATTCCTCCACTATGTGCGTGGAAAGAAGTCTGGAGAGCAACGCCTGGCCTCCAAGGGATCAATCGGAATCGGCGGGCACATCAACACCACAGACAAGTCACCCGAGCCTCTCGGTCGCGAGACCTACCTGCGAGGTGTCGAGCGTGAGGTGAAGGAAGAACTTAAGATCGGCGGCACTTACGAACAACGCATCGTCGCGCTGCTCAACCTCGACGACAACGAAGTGGGACGTGTTCACCTTGGTGTCGTCCATCTGTTTGACCTGGCCACGAGCGATGTCGAAGCCAACGAAAGCGCGATTGGCGACCTTACCTTTCTTTCAAGAGAAGAATTATTGGAGCGCCACGATCGACTTGAAGGCTGGTCCCAAGCGTGTGTTGATGGACTCGACCAGATCCTCAAGTAGCCAATCTCGCCCTCACAGAGTCGCCAGCCAGCTCCTCCACACGCATTCCGAGCGCGCTCTTCACCGCCTCAGCTACAGGCGCGTGCCGCAAACAAGCGCCCTCATCGCGGGCGAGTAGGCGGTCAACATAGCCCATCCTTAGGCTAACATCATCCCACCAAGGGGCGAATCGATCCCACGTCGACTCATTCTCAGGAACCCCCACACTCGAGTAAGGCCACTGGCGAGCCAATTGATCGAGAATACGCATGAACCCATCATCCTCCGCCAGCTGTCGCGCGTGAGCATGCAGGTCTGGTAGAAAGGCCAGCGCGACATCAAGAGAATGCACCGTCGTCGGCGTGGGACTCAGTTTCCCAATCTCATGCACACAGCGATCGAGTTCGTTATCAGGACGTGTGCGGTCCACAAAGAGCCGGCAGCTCAGATAGAGACATTGACAGCCAAGCAGCGCCACGGGAGTCTCCAATGCTGGCAATGATCCGGCTGAGGACAGTCGCAACGTCTGATCCCGAGAAGCAACCAGCTCCATGGCCCGGAGAGAGGCGAAGTCAGGCCCCTCGCCCTTATCTATGACCGGCAAGGAGACGTGCCCGATCTCAAAGAGATCTGAGAGAAACTGGACGAACGTAGCCACGCGGCATCATCGGAGAAGGGACGCCAGTTGACAAGCCCCTCCCCACTTCGTTTCTTGAAGAATGCGCAGCTTACCCGTGGCCTTCGCCTTCCTCGCTCTCTCATTAGCCCACACTTTTGGCGAGGCCAAGAATCCTACGACTGTGAACGCGGAGAACTTCGCTGAATTACACGCATCTCTGCAACCCTCTGAGGAAGCCTGGACAACAATTCCATGGCAAGTCTCGCTCGTGCCGGCGCAGCAACTCGCCTTGAAAGAAGGGAAGCCGCTCTTTGTCTGGGCCATGGATGGGCATCCGTTAGGCTGCACGTGAAACAATGGCGTCCTCGACCGTGCGTCGACCTTTGCTGATCCCGAAATCATCAAGCTGCTCCAAACGAAATTCGTTCCTGTCGCCATCGATCAATACAACCAGCGACAACAGAAAGACGAGGAAGGCGACTTCTGGCGCAAGATCATCGCCCAAAGCCCTCGTAGCGATGTGAATTCCACCACGCAGGGACTCTACACGATCACTCCCGTCGGCGACCTTCTCGCCTTCAACAACAATCGGGGCCCCTGGAGAGTAAAAGAGCAGCTCACTCAGGCGCTCAAACGCCACATTCCTAACAAGGACACCAAGCCACTCAAAGTCACTACAGCTGACCCGAAATTCCAAGCCATTCCTCCTGAAGGCACGATCATTGTCCGCGCGCACGTCAAAGTGCTAAGTGGCTACGAAAAGGCAGACGATTCCTGGCGCGAGATCTTCCAGAAAGCCGTGTCTCGAGATAACCTGTGGATCACGCCGACAGAACAAGAGGCCCTCGCTCGTGGCCAATTCACCGATTCCCTCACCCAACGCCTGGTTCGCTATCACCTCGTCGACAACACCCGCGGCGAACCTACCTTCTGGAAACCCCAAGACGTGAAGCAAGCTTCCCTCAAGGTTGGCAAAGACGGCAAGATCACCGGGAAAGTTAAACTAGCCCGCGCGGACAACTCCAGCGGTTATAAAGCCTCGCTAGTCGGCCACCTCGCAATCACAGACGACAAGCTGACACGTTTCGACTTGGTTGCCGTGGGCGACTACTGGGGAGGAGGACGTTACACTCGGAAGCCTCCCAAGGGCAGATTCCCCGTCGGCGTTAGTTTCCGAATCCCTGCGAAGGCTACCCCATTCGACCTCATCCCTCCTCAAGGCACGAAAGGTTGGATGGATCCTTATCTTTTCACCGCCGGAACAGAATGAACAGAAACCTCCAAATTATTGCAGCCATGGCCATGGTCCTCCTACCATGGCTCCCGGTTCACGCCCAAGACTCCCCTGAAGAGAAGCACTGGATCGATGTCAAAATGCAGCAAGCCATCGACAAAGACGGCTCCACCTCAGGAATGATCGCCGCCACAAACGACGCGCTCAAAGACTGGGACAAAGAACTCAACAAGCACTATCAGAAACTCCTCAACAGCTTCGACGACAACGCCAAGACGAAACTGCGAGAGTCCCAACGTGCGTGGATCCAATTTCGCGACAAAGAGATCGCTCTGATCCAAGCTTTCTACAGCAAGATCGACGGCACCATGTTCCGAGTCATCTCCGCTTCAACCATCATGGAACTCACCCACAAACGAGCCATCTCCCTCTCCTACATGGTTGAGTTCATCGAACTCCGCGAGGACACCGAAAACTAGCAAGTTCCCAACTCCTTAGATCCCACGGAGGCCTGAGAGCCACCTTGACAGAATAGGATTTGAACTCACTCACAAGATGCCTCCAGGATCTTACTAAAAAATCAGCGGGCTCTGGTTTTGTGTCCACTTAACTCCCCCGCACCTGCTACGTTTTTAAAAAATCAAATGTTCGAGAAGGAGGCCGGGAATTTCGATGCCGTAATGATCGGCACGCCCGACCACACCCACTACCCCGCCACGGTGAGGGCACTCAACGCAGGGAAGCACGTCTTCACCCAGAAGCCACTTACCCGCACCGTCTGGGAAGCGCGCCAGCTTGCAGAGGCTGTCGATAAATACAAGCTCGCCACGCAGATGGGCAACCAGGGACACGCCAACGAGGGAAACCGCCTCATCGCCTCCTACGTCCAGGGCGGCCATCTCGGGGATATCACCGAGATCCACTGTTTCACGAACCGCCCGATCTGGCCGCAGGGCTTCGGTGTCTACTGGTACGATGGCACCGATAACGAATACATCGATAAAGACGGTAAAAGCCGCCGCCACCCCCGGCTCGAGGAACTCGCCGAGGGCTCCAAGCTCACGAGCTCAGGCAATATCTACGTCGGCACAAAAGCCAAGCTACTCGTCTCCGGCGACTACGGCGATTCCTCCCGCATCATCCCCGAGACCGCCCACCGCGCCCTCGCAGCCAAGCTCAAGGATAAAACTGGCAGTGGTCGCCCCGCACGCGTTTACGAAAAATCGATCGGCCACCACACCGAATGGCGCGAAGCCGCCATCGGGAACAAGCCCTACGACTACCCCGGTTCGAACTTCAAATACGCCGGTCCGTTCACTGAGACCATCCAGCTCGGAAATGTCTGCCTCCACCACCCCGGTGAATCGCTCGCATGGGATGGACCTAGCCTCCGTTTCACGAACAACGATAAAACCAACGAGTTGATAAACAAAGGCTACAGCGAAGGCTGGGACTTCAAACTCAACAAGGCCTAGGCAGGAACCGTTGAATTTCCAAGGCATCACAATGCTCCAGGTTTTCACGCTGTGCTCGTTGGGGCACAGCGTGGGCCGATACCGGATTCACTCCGAGGCCGAGAGATGCGAAAGCGCGGCAATCGAAAACGCTTAAACCTAAAAACGGCAATGGAATCCCCGAATTCTGCGCGAACCGTTGAAATGTAAGCAGTTGTGCATCAACGAGTAGTCGCCCAGAAGGTCCATTGCGAAGTAATAGGAATTCGCTGCAAATGAACAAGTTACGAATCGTCCTCAGTTTCCACTCCCGTTTTTAGGTTAAAGGGGCGGCATTTCCCAGGCAAGCGTCGAATTGACGGGACAGAATGATCGGTCATCAAGGGGAAGCAATGCTCTAGAACACGATCAGGAGCCCTCCCGACTTCTCTCCAACCACCGTGGGTTTACTCCAGGCGGGTAGGCCGTCCCTAGCGCCCTTCTGATCGGTCGGCTTTCCTCCCGCGTCAAAGACCTGCCAATGTACACTGCCTCCGCGTTTCCACCCGGTACCTTCTGTCCAACAGAGAAGAGCGCTGCCGTCTTCAGCAATGGCAATGGCCGGGTGTTTCCGTTTGAGCTTCTTTTCCCCGTTTGTCGGCAGACGATTCACTTCAAGCTTTCCTCCTTCAGAAGCCACAGAGGTATAGACAATATTTCCGTTCGTTTCCCATGCCGCGAGCACCTTACCTTGGCGCTCGATTAGCGCCGCCGAAGACATGGGGCACGCCTCGATCTTCCATTCATCCAGTCGCCGGCTAGTGAACTTTTGGCCATCGCTTGAGGCCAATAAATACATGTCCCGGTTAACTTGCTCTGTGGCTGAACGATAGAGAATATTCCATCGAGGCCCTGAAGCGGCGGCATAGGCTTGCAAACCACAGCAGCCGCAAACACCTGCTTTACCATCGTCGACCGCTTTCTCTGGACCAAAGGATTCACCCTCATTGCTCGAAAGGCGTGTCCATACCCGTCGAACGGCTTCGCCACCACCCTTCGCACCCGCATGCCAAACAAGCATGACATTGCCCTCATCATCTGCAGCCAAGCTCCCGCCTCCATCGAGGCCATAGGCATCCTCGATGAGATTGCGTTCTCTTTCAAAAGTCTCCCCGCCGTCAAGAGAACGAGTGTAGAGCATTGGAGCGTGATGATGGTCATCATCTTTCATCGTGTTCTTGGAACCCATCCATGCAATGTGAAGGTTGCCGTCTCGGCCAAGTGCAAAGTGTGCTCCGCGAATCGTGCCAATCGCCATGACAGCACCATCAATGTGATTGACCCTAACAGGATTCGTGAACTCACGGGTCCCCTTGGCTCGTTGAACGTAGAACAAGTCGCCGTGGGCTGCGTCGCCCTTGAAATATACTAAATGAAGGTCCCCTTTGGCGTCCACCTGAGCCAATGGTTGAAGTCCCTCGTTAGGCGTTTTGATAATGCTAATGTTGAGTGCGTCTTTAGCGCTCGCAATAGTCATTGTCAGACATATCAAGAGCCACATTGAAAAGAGAAAAGATGTTTTCATGGAGTTGTCATGGGTTTGCTGTTCAACGGCGCAGACGTAGTGCATTGAGGATGACCGAAACCGAGCTTAAACTCATCGCAGCCCCGGCTATCATCGGATTGAGGAGAATACCAAAGAATGGATAGAGTAGACCAGCAGCAATTGGCACGCCTAGCCCGTTGTATATAAAGGCGAAGAATAGGTTCTGCCGAATATTGCCCATCACAGACTTGCTGATGCTGATCGCCTTGGCGATCCCTCCAAGATCGCCCTTTACCAAGGTGACATTGGCGCTCTCGATGGCCACATCGGTACCCGTGCCCATGGCGATGCCAACGCTAGCTTCAGCCAATGCTGGAGCATCGTTGATGCCATCACCTGCCATGGCCACGATGTAACCGTCGGCTTTGAGTTTCTTCACCAAGGCAATCTTGTCTTCGGGCGAGAGTCCGGCCCGGACGTCGTCGATGCCTAACTGACGCCCGACCGCTTCGGCAGTCTTTTGGTTGTCGCCGGTCGCCATGACCACCCGGATGCCTAACTGATGCAACCTGTTGATCGAATCTGCACTCGTTGTAAACGCCGGACCAAAACCGTTACGGTTTTGGGGCGCTCAAAGACCCAACCGCATAGAACCTTTCCCCACAGAACATGGTGACGGTGGGCTGCGGAGGGTGAGGGGTCAAGTGATCCCGGAGCGACTATTCCCGAGCGCTCTGACTGCGAGAGAGCGTTCTAAACCAATGAGTTGTCCAAACTCGTCACTAGGCGTGCGCCGTCGCGAGGACAGCAATTGATGCCTCACTCGGAGCGGGCAGGCTCATGTTGTTCTGAGGGATGCGTTGGGTGGGTGTAACGGTTTTCACCCGGCGCTTCTACCGTACCGGTTTTCACCCGGCGTTTACAG
>CALLLI010000403.1 GCA_938082635.1 uncultured Verrucomicrobiales bacterium | reverse complement strand
CAAGACAGGAAGCGAAAGAGAAAGACAACCTGCTGAGGCGCATCGCTGAGCGAGTGGTGATAGAGCGGCCAGGACGTAATGAACCACGCAAGAAGAAGCGAAGGCCGAAAAGCTATGGATGGTTGCAAAAACCCAGGCACGCCTATTTTGAGCATTTCCGAGATGAAAATCCTCCCAGAAAAATCCTCGATGAAGCCGTTTAAACTGGTGCCATTCATGCTAGGGAATGGTTGTGGCGATAGAGTTGAAAGCCGTGAGCGGCCCACATCGGAGTGAGGATCGACGGGTCTCGAAGGCGTTGCATCCATTGGGTCGCGTCGTTCGGCTCGGCGTGTGCTAGTGCTGGGACGATTCTTTGGATTGCTCTATCGATGTGAGGGATGTTCTTGTAATGGGCGAGCCATTGGTTGGCCTCAGCAGGTTTTTCATGCGACCACTCTGCCATAACAGAACGAAGCAGTGGGCCGTGATCTGGTGCCGAGTGCTGAATCAATAGTGTTGCCATCGCCTTGGGATCCATTTCTATCCACTCGGTGAGACCTTCGGAAATTTCTGGGTCGACCGGCTTAGACAGTGTGGCAGCGAGATTCTGGATTTCGGAGGGTGCGGATTTCAGATTGAGCGGCATGCGGGGGCTGAGCAGCGACACGGAACTGGATTCAGGGACCGTGTGGGTTGTGCTGCTCTTTATGTGATGAGCCTGTCCGCTGCTCCATGCTAGCCCAAGCGCTATCAAATAGAGGCTACGGAGAATGAGCCAGCGCATGGCAGAATGTAGGCCCGAGTGAAGTTGCCTGGCAACATCCAACCCAGATGGCGGATCTTGCTTTCCAAGATGTCCCTCATCGGTAGGATCTCGTCATGAGACGATTGATGATAGCAATGGCCACGCTGGGGATGATTTCTGGGCTGACGGCTCAGGAGGCGATGCCGTTTGGCGAGAAGTTTAAGAATCTCGATGGCTTGGCCACGGGTAAATGGTGGGAGAAAGATGCCGCAGCGCTGAAGAAGAGGCGAGCGAAGAACTTCATCAACATGAACGTGCCGCGCGATGAGGTGGTGGCCTTCGCCGTGTACACGGTTTCGCAGGGGGCGTTGAAGATGTCAGCGCAGCTCTTTCCACTAATGCCTGAAGAGCCGAAGGAAGTCCGTTTAGAAACGAAGACGGAGGACGGGTCCTGGAAAGAGATTGCGAAAACAAAGGTGACTGAGTTAGGTTGGAGTGCGCATTTTCGGGTGGCTGGTTGGGACGCGACGAAGACGGTCGCCTACAGAGTGCGGCATGGGGAGAAGGCGATGTTCGAAGGGACGGTGCGTCGAGATCCTATTGAGAAGGATGTGATTGTGGTGGGGAACCTTTCATGCAATTCGAGTAACACGCCGGGGGCCCGCGCTACTATTGTGGAGAATTTGGTGAAGCAGGATCCGGATGTGCTCTTCTTTGCCGGGGATCAAACGTATCATCACACCGAGCACACGGCGGGGTGGTTGCAGTTTGGGTTGCAGTTTCGCGATGTTCTCAAGGATCGTCCTGTCATTACCATTCCGGATGATCACGATGTGGGCCAAGCGAATCTTTGGGGGGAGAGCGGCAAGCAGGCGACGACTACTGCTGGCCCTGAGGGCGGATACTTTTACCCAGCCAAATACGTTAACATGGTGCAGCGTCACCAAACGTGGCATTTGCCAGATCCTTACGATGCCACACCGATCGAGCGCGGGATTGGCGTCTACTACACGAGCATGACCGTGGGTGGTGTAGACTTCGCCATTTTAGAGGACCGCAAGTTTAAGAGTGGGCCTGATGGGAAGATTCCCAAGATGGGGCCGCGTCCAGATCATATCAATGATCCGAAGTATGATCGCGAATCCGTCGACGTGAAAACGTTAGTTCTTCTGGGGGAGCGTCAGTTAGACTTTCTCAAGGCTTGGGGACAGGATTGGACGGGAGCAGATCTCAAAGCGGTGTTGTCACAGACGGCGTTCTGCGGGGCCGTGCACATTCATGGGCAGCCGAGCAATCGGCTCTTGGCAGACTTAGACTCGAATGCCTGGCCGCAAACGGGGCGAAACAGGGCCTTGAGTGCGATTAGGAAGGCGTGGGCGCCTCATTTGTGCGGCGATCAGCACTTGGCTGTCGTGGTGAAGCACGGAATCGAAGGGCATCGCGATGGTCCATACGCTTTCACCAGTCCAGCGATTGTAAACACGATTTATGGACGCTGGTGGCATCCTGAGGATGAGAGGGCTGGTCCCAATCCCGTGCCGAACAGTGTGCTTCCTTGGACCGGTGATTATCTTGATGGCCTTGGAAACAAGGTAAACATGATGGCCTATGCCAATCCAGCGGATCGTAAGGATGAGAAGCAGCGGTCGGATGGCTATGGGGTGGCGCGTTTCGATAAGAAGTCCAAGACGGTAACCTTCGAGTGCTGGCCGCGGTTTGGTGATGTTTCTGAGGGAGACAAGGCTCAGTTTCCTGGATGGCCGATTACGGTCAAGATGTCAGACAATGATGGGCGTGATGTGGTGGGCAAGTTGCCTGCGATTAACGTGCCTGGACTTGATCGGCCCGTTGTTCAGGTGCTGAACGATGCGACGAACGAGATTCTCTACACCGTCCGCGTTGAGGCGGGGTTTGAACCGCCCGTGTACGCGGCGGGAAGTTACACGGTGAAAGGCGGGAAAGATCGAGCTGACACCGTGATTCTTGCAGGCCAACTTATTTTAAAACCCTAGACATACATTCATGCACACCAAACCTTCTCGTAGAAACTTTCTCCGCACCGCTGGTGCGTCCGCACTGACGGCTCCCTTTGTGACCACGGGGGCCAAGGCCGTTTCTCCTAATGGCAAGCTTCAGCATGCGAGCTTTGGCGCTGCTGGGATGGCTGGGGCTGATATAGGAAGCCTTTCGCGGCACGATCAGTTTCAGCTTGTGGCTGTGGCAGATGTGTCTAAGGGCAACTTAGAGTCGATCAAGAAGAAGCATCCTGATGTCAGAGTGTATCAAGATTGGCGAGAGTTGTTAGACAAAGAGGGGGACAAGATTGATTCCGTGAACGTGTCGACGCCAGACCACATGCATGGCCCAATCGGGCTTTCGGCATTGGCGAAAGGGAAGCATGTCTATGGCCAGAAGCCACTGACTCAGAATCTGTGGGAGTGTCGCGAGGCCATGTTGCGAGCTCGAGAGAAAGGGGTGATGACGCAGATGGGGATCCAAGTGTCTTCCGGGTTTGAAGAAAGGTTCACCGTGCGCCTCGTGCAAGATGGTGTGATTGGTAAAGTGAAAGAGGTGCATTCGTTCTCGAATAAGGCGTGGGGAGATCCTAAGCCCCGGCCTACGACAGGCGAAGAACCTCCAGCTGGCCTCGATTGGGACCTTTGGTTAGGTGTGGCGCACGAGCGTCCTTACCTCAAAGGGCACTATCATCCTGGCAATTGGCGTAAGCGTCGCGATTTCGGCACGGGCACCTTGGGTGACATGGGCTGCCACATCTTCAGTGCCTGGTTCCGTGCTTTGGCCTTGTCTGCTCCGCTGTCTGTGAAGTCGACCGGGCCTAAGCCCAATGAGCACAATTGGGCCATTAATGGCCAAGTGGAGTACACGTTCCCCGGCACCTTCTACACAGAAGAGCAGACGGTGAAGGTGACTTGGTATGATGGTACGTCCCGTCCGCCGAAGGAGATCATGGACCTGGTAGAGAATGTGCCAGGTCAGGGGAACATCATTGTGGGAACCGAAGGCGTCTTGCTCCATCCTCATGGAGGCACTCCTCGTTTATTTCCTAAGGCGAAGTATGAGAAGTTCCGCTATCCCAAGTTGGAGCCTCGGAATCACTACATCGAGTACGTCGATTGCTGCCTGAATGGTGGCGCTAAGCCCTCCGCTAATTTCGAATATGCGGCTCCGCTGACTGAGGCTGTTCTGTTAGGATGTGTGGCGAGTATCTTCCCGAACGAGACGCTCCTGTGGGATTCGGACGATCTCCGTTTCCGCAATTCTGAGGCTGCTACTGGCTTTGTGAAACGCGACTATCGTAAGGGCTGGGAGCCAGTCTAAGCTCGAGGCCGAATTCTTGTCGTCTTCTGCTGTTAACATGGCAGGCTGGGGCTGATGCGGCTTCTTCTCTTTGATATCGATGGGACTCTGGTAGACACTGGCGGGGTAGGTCGCAGCTCTTTGCAGGAAGGGATGCGCTTAGCTTTCCCCGAGGCGGTCGGAGATCAAGAGGTGCCACCGCTTGATCTGGCTGGGGCGACCGATCTTGGGCTGACACGATTTCTCTTTGAGACCTTTGAAGTCGAGCAGACGCCTGAGAACGAAACGGCCTTCTTAGATTTCTATGTAGGCGTACTGCGCCGGCACCTTATCGCGGAAGACGGCGTTGTGCGTGGTCGCGTGCTGCTTGGCGTGAACGCGCTTCTAGACAGCCTAAGTCTGTTGCCGGATGTTGCGTTGGGTCTGCTTACTGGGAATACCTTGGAAGGTGCTCAGACGAAGATGGACGCGTATGGGCTCGCCCGTTATTTCTGTTTTGATAGTGGGGCTTATGGTTCTGATCACTGGGATCGGAATGAGTTAGGCTTTGTGGCCATCACTCGCGCTTCGGAAAAACGCGATCACCCCTTCTCGCCGGGCCAGGTCACGGTCATTGGGGACACTCCGAAAGACATTGCATGCGGAAAGGCCTGCGGTGCGCGTACGCTCGCGGTGGCGACGGGTGGATTTGAAAGTGCGTCATTGGCTGGCCACCAGCCTGATCATCTCTTGGAGGATCTATCCTCGACTGAAGAGATCGTTTCATGGCTGATGCAGTGACGCTGGCGGACGGCCTTTTAGGGCACCTCCGGAAACCTAAAAATGGGTGTGGCCGAAATTGGATATTTTACTAACATGAGGCTATTTGTCGGAATTTGATATGATGTCGTTAGTTGGTTGTGAGGCCGTTTTTGGCCAAATTTCCCCAGAATGCTTTCCACCGGTTTGTGGTCAAGCTTAGGGCGCGCAATGTGAGTACTCCGTCGGAGCCGGATTGCGTCCACTTCATTCCCGATCCACACATCCGAGATTTCACTACCGTTTTGCACGCTGCTTCGGTAATTCCTGACCCAATTGGAAGATTTGTTTTC
>CALLLI010000402.1 GCA_938082635.1 uncultured Verrucomicrobiales bacterium | reverse complement strand
CCAGATACTCGGGATCGATTGGAAAGGGGCCTGCCCAGCGGTGAAGTCGGAACTGAAAGGAGCGACGACTTTGTAGTGCCTTCGCGACGCAGGCCCTGGTTTTATAGGGGTGCCACGCCGGTAATAAGAAACTTGGGTTAACAATCAGCGGTGACTAAAAGTCCCCGCCACGAGCCAGAAACACTAACCCTTATCGATCCTTCTCCGTCTGAGGAAAGCGCGTGCGCTTGTCGCTATCGACGGGTTTTCCAGTGCGCATGCTCCACCATTCGTGGGCTCGTTTGGGATCAAAGCTGGGATTGGGAATCGGCATCCGGGCGATGACTTCGGCGCGCCAGGCGTTGAGTTTGTTCTTCAAGTCGGT
This sequence comes from uncultured Verrucomicrobiales bacterium, assembly GCA_938082635.1. Classification (GTDB taxonomy): domain Bacteria; phylum Verrucomicrobiota; class Verrucomicrobiia; order Verrucomicrobiales; family DEV007; genus JAACDM01. The sequence continues at coordinate 3,032 of CALLLI010000402.1, read as the reverse complement.
GGCTTTGCCTTTCCGTTCTGCGATGAGGTTCTTCTGTTCACTGAGATCCTCGGCGAGGTGATAGAGTTCCAGATCCCCTGAGCCATCTAGATACTCGATGAGCTTCCAGTCGCGTTCGCGGACCGCGCTGGCGGGACGGTCGTGGTGGTAATGAGGGTAGTGCCAGTGAATCGCGTCGCGTTTCAGGTGGGCGTTTGGGTTTTCGAAGAGCGGCAAGAGGCTTAGGCCGTCGATGGTTTGTGTCGCTGGGAGAGGTCCATTAGCAGCGGACAGGAAGGTGGGATAGAAGTCGTAGCTGATCGTGGGTTCGGAACAGGTCGTTCCGGAAGGCGCTTTGCCAGGGTATTTGACGATGAGCGGGACACGGGTGCCGCCTTCGTGGAGGGATCCTTTCTCGCCCTTGAGCGGCGCAAGGCTGGAGACGTTGTCGTCGGCTGCCTCACGGTAGTCGTAGCGGCGGTAGAGGCCGCCGTTGTCGGAGGTGAAGACGATCATGGTATTCTCCGTCAGCCCCTTAGCCTCGATTTCATCAACCACTCGGCCGACCAGGGTATCGGTTTCCTCGACCATGGCTGCGTAGATTGGGTGCGGGAGATCGCGTCCACGTTTCTTGGCCCGGGCGCGGTATTTCTCGACCAAGGCTGACTTGCCCGCGAGCGGGATGTGGACGGCAAACGGGGAGAGCATGAGAAAGAAGGGTTTGTCAGGATTCTCGCCGATGAATTGAGTGCACATGTCAGCTTCGAAGTCGGTGCGAAACTGGTCGGGCTTGGGCTTGAAGTGGGGGCGGCCATTCACGCGGTATTTGCCAGGAAGATGGGCGCCGTTGATCTCCACCGCGAAGTCGTATCCCTGTGTGGCTGGCCCAAACTTGTCCCCTCGCCCGAGATGCCATTTGCCGACATAGCCGGTCCGATAGCCAGCGACTTTCAGCGATTCGGCAACGGTGATCGTGTCGTGGGGAAGAGCCATGGTCGTCTGCGGTGTGATGACTCGTTCGAACGGGCGCCAGTGTCCGGGAATGTGAGCGGTGATCCCGATACGAGCTTGGTTCTGTCCTGACTGCACGGCACATCGTGACGGCGAACATACAGCGCCTGCCGCGTAAGCATCGGTGAAGCGGATGCCTTCCTTGGCCAATTGGTCGATGCACGGGGTGTCGATGAAATCGTTGCCGTAGCAACCGACATCGCCCCAACCGAGGTCATCGATAAAGATGAAGACGATGTTAGGTTGATCTGCGGCCGAAGTTTCCTGCGAGGAGGTGAAGAAGGCGATGACGGTGAAGAAGAGGAGGACGAGATGCTTCATGGTGAGTGCTCTAGATCGATGGCTACTGGAGCTACCCAAAAAGAGAATGGTTTTACAGGAGAAAACGGAGGAAACAGAGAAGGCAGTGATCATGGATTAAAGAGAATCATCGGGTCTTCTTCAAGGTGAGCGTCTAGCAAGGCCTCCGTTCTCTCTGTTAACTAGTCGAAGCTACCGTCGCGCAAGCACTGGTCGGCGGCAGAGATTTCACTACTCACAGGCCCAATCTGGCTGTAGCACTATTTTCAAGAACACATGCTAACCGAAGAAGAGATTCGTGAATTGGTGGCGGCTCATGGAGCCGCAGTGAATGAGGGGCGTCCCATCAGGCAACTGATCGACGATGGCGAGTTGCCGCGTCTGGCGGGCAGCACCGTGCTTGAGGGCAAGGTATCCGATTCCGTGTTCGGCGATGCTCTGAGAACTTCCTGCGGCAAATCGTTACGCTTGATGTTCCGAAACAACCGCATCTCCACGCACGATGTCAATCGAGGTGCCATTCCCTTCAAGGATCAAGCGTTGGCATTCAACCATGACCATATGCTCCGGCTGGTAGAGCCCGTGCTGGGTTCTTCTCAGTTCGCAGTGACAGGTCTCGCCCCGTCTTCAACGGTGATCCCAGCCGAGAATCTCAAGCTCTTGATGGTTGAGAATGTCCTGCGCCTCTACATGGCAGAGAGTTCGACCTCCACGTCTCTGTATCAACATTGGCTGGCCGCGAAGGAAGCGGGGCAGAGTGACATGAGCTACGCTGGTCACGCGTTGACTGTCTCCTTGCTCGAACCCAATGGACAGCTGCCCTACCTGATGGACACGCCGAGCACGAAGGAGAAGGTCGATCAGACCGTGAATGAGGCCTACCTCATCGAGAACGGCGTCTGCTCCGAAGGCCAGTACGCCCAGCTCCGGAATTCGTCATTAATGGCCTTTGGCATGATTTCCCTAGCCCTCGCCCAGCGTGGGATGGTTCTCGTCGACACCAAGACCGAGCACGGGATCAATGCAGACGGTCAGATCGTCCCTGCCGACGAACTTTACACCATGGACTCGTCTCGCTTTTGGAAGCTGGATGACGATGGCACGATACAGACTCGCGATGGCAAGCCGGTGTCCTTCTCCAAGGAATTCGCACGCGGCATGGTGAAAGAACAAGGGCAACAGTTCTCGGAGAAGCAGGCGAATGAAATCGCGGTTCGCTACATTCACGGACTGCAGCATCTTACGGGTGAAACCTTTGTTCCGGATTTGCGGCCGCGTGATCAGCGGATCGTTGAATCGACCACTCTCATCCTGGACACGCTGCTGTAGGAACTAGCTAGAACGTATCCGAAAAGGGGTATGGCCGGGTATGCTCCCAATCTGATTTTCACTGGATTGATGGATTTTATAACGCATGCTTGCGTAGTGCGTTGGTGAATTCCTAACCGAACTTTATCTATCACTGTCCATGTATTTCAAAGGCTCTGCCAGTCTTGTCCGTACGTTTCTCTTCTGTTTTGTCTCTGTAACATTCCAATTCGTTAGGAGACTTCCTGCCTTCCCCCGGGCAATCCGGCGTTCCATCTCTTGCCGTTCTCTTCTTCGTATTTCTGTTTCCGCAAGTTCACAATTTTTATTGCGTTGCAACTGATCACTTTCTCCAGGAACTCTCCTCGCACATTCTCAATTCCACAGGTGGCTAGCTGACCAAATCTCTCCGCTGCCTTCAACACCCCGATTCC
>CALLLI010000401.1 GCA_938082635.1 uncultured Verrucomicrobiales bacterium | reverse complement strand
GCGATCAACTTCAGAAACAAGCTCCGGGAATTGATAGGTGATTTCGATGGCCTGGTTAACGAACCTGTTGAGTTCTGACGAGAGTTCCGCCTCAAAAAGCAGTTCTTGCCGAGCAGAGTGATCGGATCACTGTTGGTGGTAGTGCTCTAAAAGTCAACGGTTTACGTTAACAAAAGACTAACAGGGCGCTATCTGAGTCTTCAAAAAAATGGGTTTTCGGCGAAGGTCTAGCTAGGGCATCCTGCTCGAGGAGGAGGCTGAAAGCAGCTTCCTATTTTGAGAATCTGAGAAAGGCAAGTTGACGCACTCTTCAGTTCTATGTGAGGATTGCGGTGAATCGCATGCGACTTATTCTCACATTGTCATTTGTTCTCGCCATGGTGTTGCTCGTTCCTCGGAGCAGAGCGGCTGAAGATGGGGAGCCCATGACGGCCCTTGAGCTGGTGCAGGCAGGGCAGGCGGCTTACCTCCAGCGTGACTACGTGATGGCTCGCACCCACTTCGAAACCTTTCTCACCGACTACAGCGAGTCTGAAGAAGCCCAGGAAGCGGTTCGGGCGGTGCGACCGCTCTTTGCCATCTGCCTGATTCGAGTGCGCGAGTTTGGTGCCGCCTTGGAGGCGATTGACCAAGTGCTAGAAATCAAAGGTGTCGAGCAAGCGATGCGTCTTGAACTCACTTTTTGGAAAGGTATCTGTCAGTTGCAGGCTGCCGACCATGCGGAAGCGCAGGTTTCCTTTGGCACCTACTACAAAGAAGCTCCGAAGACCGATCCACGCCGGTTTGAGGCGGCTATTCTCTTTGGGACGGGCTACCTGATTCAGGGACAGTATCTCGAAGCCATTGCGTTCTTCCGTTTGAGGGTTGAGGAACTCGAAGTGAATGCTCCTGAGGCGGCGGCGCGTATGATCACCTTGCAGCTTCACGCGCTCTTACAAACAGACGAACTGGAAGAAGCAGTTGCCCTGACACTGCGTGCGTCGGAGAAGTTTGATCAGTTCGTGCAGATCATTGGGCTTCAATCGCTCATTCTGCAGCTCGGCTCGCGATTGCTCGAAGCGGAGCGGTATTACGAAGCCATTAGGTGCTTTCACTACGTCTGGCCACAGCAGCAATTGATCGATTTGCAGACCGGTCGCCAGGAGCGATTGGAGAAGCGTCTGCGCACGTTGAAGGCACGCGGCAAGGCGGATGCTTTGGTCTTTCAGTTAGATGGCATCCTTACCCGGATCACCCGTGAGCTGGAGCACTTCTCCAAAGTGACGCATTACAATGAAGCTCTGCGCATGCGGCTCGCGAGTGCCTACCTCGGTCTCCAGCGCTATCGGCAAGGCGCGCTCATCATGGAAGGCATGTTGGCTGAAATGGAACTGAATGAAATAGTCGAAGGGGCTTCGGTCAATCTCGTTCAATGTTGGATGCAAGAGGCGCGGTGGGATCGTGCTGCTGCTTCTGCCGAGCTGTATCTCAAGCGCTTTGGCTTTGATGCGAAGAGTTCAGCTACGGTGTTGTTCATGAAAGGGCAGGCTTGGCAGGGCGCGCGGAACTATGAGGAGGCGCTTGAGGTCTTCGATGATTGCCTGGAACGGTATCCTAGCGGCGAAATGGCGCCGAACGCGTCTTTCATGCGCGGGATTTGTCTGCTTCAGCTGGATCGTTCTCCTGAAGCGATCAAAGTTTTCCGAGAAGTGGCCGTGGTGTTTCCTGACAAAGAAGCGCTGGTCGAAAGCGCGAAATATTGGGAAGGCATGGCCCATTCCTTTGCCAGCGAGCATGAGCGTTGCCTGACGTTGATGCAGAATTTGCTCAAGAAATACCCCCAAGGCTACTACCAGGTCGATGCCAAGTTTCGGATCGCTTTCTCGGAACATGCGTTGGCCATGTATGATCAGGGGATTTCTAGCCTGACGGCGTTTATTAGGAAGCATGCTGATAGCAGCTATGTGGATGAGGCTAAGCTTCTGTTGGGCGATGCCTACTTTGCGCAAGGCGAGTTGGAAGACGGAATGGTCGCGTATGCGTCGATTGCGCCCGAATCCACGCGCTTCTTTGAGGAGGGTTATTTCAAGTCTGGCAAAGCTCTGAAATTGAGTGAGCGCTACGAAGACATGGAGGCTCATTACCAGAAATTTGCAGAGGTCTATCCGAAGAGTGCCCGCTTGCCGGACGCTCTGAGTCACCTTGCTTGGCTGAAGCAGCACGAAGGCGATCTCGAGGGTGCCCGATTGGCCTATTGGAAGGCCTTGGATGAGCACGGCGATGATGCGGAGAAGCCCACAGTGCTGGATCTGATCCTTGGTTTGCAGAAGCTTTATGATGGCGACGAGCAAGACATGCTGAGCAAGGCGTGGGAGGCGAAACGGGCCGAGGCCTTGAAGTCGAAACAGGCTACTTATGCCGTACGCTGCTTGTGGGCCAGAGGCATGCTTCTCCAACGACGCTCACCAGCGCAAGCTGCCGTGTTCTTGAGGCAGATGGAGCCGGAATTGAATCCTGAGATTTGCAGTGCACGGTTGCTAGTCGATGTGGCGGACGCCTTCGCGCAGACCGAGGCTCTGCCGGAAGCGGCGTCGATCTATCAAGATATTGTGAAGTGGCACCCGAATGCCCTCGAGCGGGATCGAGCCGAGGTTGGCCTGGGCCAAGAAGCCATGCGGAAGAAAGATTATGCGAAGGCGCTCAGTCATTTCTCCCGCGTGGAACGCCGGCAGAGCGGCGTGGTTCCTTTAGGGCAGCTTCTCTTGGTCAAAGCTTCTTGTCAGGATCTTGCTGGAGATCGCCGCGCAGGTCTTAAGACGCTAAAGGGATTGCTGGCAGAGAAGTCTGTCACCAGCGGCCAGAAAGCGGAAGCTCTCATGCGCAGTGGCCAGTGGTTGGCCGAAGGTAAGGAGGAGAACGAGGCCTTGGCCTATTTCGAACGCGTTTATTTGGTCTACGGACGGTACGCGTCGCTGGTGTCAACGGCCTACTGGTCTCGTGGGCAATTGCTAGAAAAGTTAGGCGAAACCGAGAAGGCGCAAGAGGTCTACCGTGAGTTTGTCGCCCGTGAGGAACTAAAGACTTACCCCGAGTATGCCTTGGCCAAAGAAAGGGTGAGCGGATGAGAGCATCAGCAAAGTGTGATGTAGCACCGGCTTCCAGCCGGTGTATGATCGTGTGCTTCTTGCTAGCCATACTGGTAACGTGCGCGCAGGCCCAAGACGTCGTCCATCTTCATTCTGGCGACTCCTTTGAAGGGAAGATCCTCTCCACCAACGAGAAGTGGGTCGAATTCAACGTCATCATCGATGGTCCTCGGGGTCGTGGTGAGTCTCGCAAGCGGCTGCCACGCAAGGAGATCGCCTTTATCGATTTCGCGCAAAGCGAAGCCGACATTGCCATCGCCGAAGGTGAACAAACAGCAGACGTTGAAACGCTACGAAGACTCTGGGTTAGGCATGAGCGCTACCTAGCCGAAGCCAATAGTCCAGCAGGAGCCTATGGGGTCTTGTTATCCGAGCAATGGCTTGCAAGCACGACGGACCAAGCAACCGCAGCACTGCATATGCTCGATAAGATCATTGCGGGAGACTGGGACGAGACACGTCGGGCGCGAGCTCAGCAGCGGAGGCTCAAAGCACTCGTGCTGACTGGGCGTTCCGAAGAAGCCGCGGAGGCTGCCACTAGTTTGTTAGAGAAGACCACAGATCCGCTGGTCACCGTGGAAGCTAGGCAGGTGCTTGGTTACGCCGCCTTCGATGCTTTGCGTGAGCTGGTCGAAGCCCATCCTCGGTGGATGGAGGATGACGAGATCTTCCCCCAACGAAATGCTCTCTTTCACGAAGCCATCGATCATTTCCTCTTCGGCAATCTCTTCCAAGGCGCGCTTCGCGAGCCTGCTGCAAGCGGTCTTTGGCAAGTGTGTGAGGTCTATCTCCACGCGAAGATGCCCGAGAAGGCCAGGTCCGCTGCCGAGGATCTCTTGAAACTCTACCCTGAATCCAATGAGAGCAACCTTGCCACGCAGTTGCTCAATGACGCTTCCCCGAAATCATGAATCGACGCCATCCTCTCTTCCTCATTCTCTGCCTGCTCGGCTGCTTTCTACTTCAGGTCTCTGCCAAAGAGTCGGATGCTGAGGCTGCGGAACTCGTGCCAGAACGCACTGTGTCCCTGCTAGATTACTACAAGGACGGTGGGTGGATGATGCATGTGCTGTTGCTCTGCTCAGTCGGCACCATTGCTGTGGCCGTTTACTGTTTCACTCAGATCAATAAGAAGAAGATGGCCCCGCCGACCCTGGCGGAGAACATGACGAAGTACATGGAGAAACGAGACGTGACCCATGCCTACGAGCTCTGTCAGTCAAACCCCAGTAGTTATTCGGAAATCCTTTCCTCAGCACTGCTCAAAGTGAACTTCGATCGAGATCGTGCCAATAAGGAGTCCATGATGGAGGCGGCCGGCGAGGCTCTCGACCAGGAGGAGACCCGCTACATGCTCTGGGTGAATTACCTCAACGTCTTCGCCACGCTTGCGCCGATGATTGGCTTGTTAGGAACTGTGGTGGGGATGATCGAGTCTTTTCAGCAACTGGAGCAGGCGAATTCTGAGCCCTCTCAGTTGGCCGGCGGTATTCGCAAGGCCATGGTGACCACAGCTGGGGGCTTGTTAGTCGGTATTCCTTCCATGTTCTTCTACTTCTTCTTTCGAGATCGGCTCACGGCCATCATCAGCCACATCCAGAAGCAGACAAGTTTCCTCATTGATGTGCTCAGCGGCGAAGTGAAACTGTCTGGTCAGTCCGAAGACTAAGTTTCATGAAGCGAAGGAAGCGAGAGCATGGTCAGATGACCTTTCAGATCACGCCGATGATCGACATGACGTTTCTGTTGCTCATCTTCTTCATGGTCACGTTCAAGATGTCCAAGGAAGAAGTGAAACTGGACATCGATCTACCCGTGACGCTCACGGCGAAGACCCCGCGTGACATGAGCAATCGTGATATCATCAACATCGACGAAACGGGCGAATATTATCTTAAGAATGACCTCGCCTCAAAGGAGAAGGTCATGTTTCATCTCAAGCAGAGGTTCAAGGACTTCCCACCCTTGCGAGTCTATATCCGAGCCGACAAAGCGACACCCGCCCGCAAGTTGAAGGAGCTGCTGCGTATGTGTACCGAAGCTGGTGCTTTGGATATCATCATTGGGAGTTATCGGACCGAATCATGAGTATGCGCCGCCGCCCACGCCGAATGGATCTCGTCGAGATGCAGATGGGCCCTATGATAGACATGACCTTTCTCCTGCTGGTCTTCTTCATGGTCACGGCGAAACCGACGCAACCTGAGAGCGACATTAAGATGACGCTACCTGGGAGTATGAATCAGGAAGAAGCCGTTGACTTGCCAGACGAGCAACGGGTCCGAATCGAGGCTAACGGGCAGGTTTCACTCAATGACATGACCATCGATAGTCCAACTTCCAGTGAGCTTCCCGAGTTGGTTCGCATCCTGACACGTCTCAAACGCGCGGCTGATTTGAGCAAATCGAAAGCGATGGTTACCCTGGATCCTAACGATGCCGTCCTGCATCAACGCATCGTCGATGTCCTCGGTGCGTGTGCGCGTGCCGGGATCACAGGTGTGACCTTCGCCGATCAATCTTCGGAACCCGCCTCATGATTGAAGTAAACAGAGATCGTCTAACACCCAAGCGAAAGCGCAAGGCGAAGAAGTCAAAGCTTCGCGATAGCAACCGCAAGCGTGGGCTCATCGTGACGATCATTCTGGGAAGTATCGCCGTGCATGCCATCGGCTTGGTCTTGTTTGGCCTCTTGAAGATTGCCGGGTATTTCAAAGAACCAGAAGCCACGTTCACGGTCGAGAAGCGCATTGTGGTTCCGACGCAGACCCGCGAACACAAGATGAACATGGCCAAGCACATGGCCATGACGCCGAAGCCTGTCTTTGATCAGAAACTAGTGAGTATCCGACCGACGGAGTTTGCGCTGCCTGAGTTGCCAGAGGTTCCCATTGATCAAATGATCCCCTTGGATCCTTCGGAACTGATCTCGGATCAGTTAGCCAGTTTATCTGGAAGTGCGGGGTTAGGGACGGCGCTTGGCAAAGGCTTGGCGGGAGGTCAAGGCGCCGGCAGTGGGATGAGTTTCTTCAATATCAAAGACAACGCCCGGAGTGTCGTCATCATGATTGATGTCTCGGCTTCGATGTTTGGGAGGACGGGGGATCTGGATTACAGTTCTAGCAAGCTTGTGCGCCAGGGGAAGGATCAAGCCTTCCAAACGATACGAGACGAAGCCTTTCAGCTTATTGATAGTTTTAGCGTAAACACGCTTTTTGCTGTCATCCACTGGTCTGGCAGTGCCCGACTCTGGAAGGAAAGCCTGGTCCCCGCGACGAAAGCGAATCGAGCTCTGGCCAAGGAACACATTCAAACGAGAGTCGACTACAACAAAGCAGGTCCGCGAGGGGGGCGACCAGGTGGCACGCGCCATGACTATGCCTTGGAGGCTCTTCTCAAACTGCGGGCGGAAGTCGCCTTCATGCTCACGGATGGCAATGCCACCCGAAGTCAGGGGCGGGGGAAGTTTGAGGTCATCGGCGCGAAGGAATTGACAGATCTGATAGACAAGTCTGCGAAAGAGCTGCCCCAGGTGCCTAGAATCCACACGATTTACTACGTCACGGGCAAAGATGATCGAGAGGAAGAGCGCATGCTCAAGGCCCTAGCCCGCAAGACCCAGGGCAAGTTTCGCAAACAGAAAGCTACGCGTTGAGGCGGTTGCGCTGGGCGCATTCGTTGTTAGATTAATGTCTTATGAAACGCCCCGCGATGCTCCTTCTGCTTGGCCTTCTAGCGCTCGCCTCAGCGTCTGCGCAACAGATCCAAGTGCAACCACAGACGGCGGAGAGTGAGCCGCCTACCAAGGTGAGCGAAGAACCATTGGCTGAGCCTAAGGTCGAGGATTTGCAGAAGATTGCGAGCGGTCTCGCTTCCGAGAGTTTTCAGATTCGCGAGAGATCGCAAGCAGCCCTTGCCAAGTATGCTCGTCAGTATCCTGACAAAGTGAAAGAAGGGCTCGCGCCGAGTTACTTGGAATCGGTGGATGCCGAAGTCCGTTATCGTTTGGCCGAGGTCATCTACGATGCCGTGGTCGATGAAATGGAACACAGCGGCTTTCTTGGGATCATCATGATGAACAGTGCCATCACTCTAGAGAACAAGATGGTCCCTAGCATTCAGGTGAGTCAGGTGCTGAAAAACTCGGCAGCAGCTCGCGCGGGTGTGCGCTCGGGGGATCAGATTATCCAAGTGGATGACTTGACCTTTGATAAGGTGCCCGGTCCTGTTAAGCCGGGTGCCATAGCTGGGGGCTTTCGCACTTCGCCCTCGCTCAAACTGTTTCAGGACTACATTGGTGGTAGAAAGAAGGGCGCGAAAGTGAAGCTAAAGATTCAACGCAATGTAACTGGTAAGCCGCGCGTGTTTGAGGTGGATGTCCGCTTAGGACGTCGCACGCGAGATCTTATGTTAGATGAGGAGCGGCTTAAGGAAGAGCGCTTCTTTGACCAGTGGCTGCAGAGCCGTAAGGCGAAAGCGAAGCCTTAGCGTTCGTTCGATTTAAACCACGGATGGACACGAATGTAGAGAAACTCACCAGAGTTCATCTGGCCGTTCGCTCAATTGCTATACCGTTCCGAAGTAGCGGTCGCCTGCATCTCCTAGACCAGGAACAATGTAAGCCTGCTCATTCAATCCAGGATCGATGGCTGCCGTGATGATCGGAATGTCAGGATGAGCCTTGTGAAAGGCCTCAATGCCAGGAGGACAGCTCACGAGATTGAGGAAGCGGATGGACTTGGCGCCCTTTGCTTTCAGTAGTGAAGCCGCAGCAATACTACTCCCGCCAGTCGCTAGCATGGGATCGATGAGGAGAATCTCACTGTCCGTGAAGTCGCTGGGAAAGTTCTGGTAATAGACTTTGGGTTCTAACGTTTTTTCATCGCGATACAACCCGAGGTGAGCGACTTGCGCATCCGGGATCATTTCCAGAACGCCTTCGGCCATGCCTAATCCTGCCCGAAGGATGGGCGCGACTACAATCGGGTGGGGCAGTTCGCAGCCATCCGTTTCTTCCAGAGGTGTGTTAACCTTAATGACGCGCGTCGGCACACTCTGTGTGACCGCCACGGTCATGAGGCGAGCGATCAAGCGGAGATGAGCTCGAAACGTCGCCGAGTCCGTCGCCGCGTCGCGTAGGATGGCGAGACTGCGAGCAATGAGCGGATGCTCAAGGGTAGAAACGAGGGGCGCTGTCATGGCTGTCGTTTTCTAGCAACACCCGGAGGCCGGTGTGCAATCGTTCTCTGCCGTGATGCCACAGACATCCTTGGCCAAGCAATCCGTCTGCTTGTGCGCGAGCACCAAGACCACACCTTCTGCACGAACGTCGACTTGTTCTAAGGGCATGTGTGTCAGGCCAGGGTTGTTATACTCGATCTCCACGGGAAGGCTGTCCGATGGCAGCACCGGTTTGCCGTGCTCAAGGATCTTTACAAAGCGGGCACTGTCTACGCGGTGATCGGTGTCGTTCGCTACCCAGATCTGGAGCAAGCACTTGCCTTCCACCCGAATTTCACCACCGCAATCGATGAAGGTCTTCTTCCCAAAGCCCACCTCTGTGATGTGATAGTGCGCGGGGACCAGCCCGTTCTCCGGTAATTGGAAAGTCACCGGTAGGTCTGGAGTCTGTGCCAGCTTCTCTTTCAGTTCTTTGACGGTCATGCGGAAAGCTTCATACAGTCAGTCCAATGCGCCAACCACAAAGGTGGGGTTGGCTTCCTGGAAAGTGAGATCTCGGGGCTAATTCTGGCAAACTGGGCAGATGCATTCAAAGCCCGGCACCAGCAAGAATTCCAGCGCACTGCCTAGTAATCCGGCTATTCAACCATTTCGGCGGTCGTTACGCTACGACTTCCGTAGGGCGCTCGGTCAGACCGTGTTGCATACAAGCGGGCGGAATAGTCCCAAGATCAGTCGTGGGGGACAGGCAGGTGGTGTCATGCTGTCTGCTCTTGCGACCTTTGCGATAAACGGCTATTCTTCTGGAAAAGCGGGTGCTGCGGATGGCGAACGAACAAGGGATCGCTTTGCTAAACGCCAGAGACACTTGTGAATAGATCGAGGTGATTACGACTAATTGGCGCGAAGCAGAAGGCCCTAGGATCAACGGAGTTTGCCGCAATCTGATGAATGAACAATGGGAGCCGTATCACTCAGGTTCCAATGCCCGTGAAAGTCATATTGAGTTTTCGAAAGGACGCTTAACCTCTCTCTCGTACAGTTTTGATTGTGAAACGGTAGTTATCGAGAATATAAGTTGGTATAAGAGAATTCCTGACAGAGAGGCATGAGTGATTTGTGTTTATAGGTGATAGTGATATGTTGGAAAAACGCTTTGGTAAAGGTAAGTTTTGGTTTTATCCTTTTGAGTAAACTGATTCTCTGCCCATTGGGGAGTCAGTATCGTATCTCAGGATTACAGGAGGAGATACGAAGTTCATACCTAGGGTTAGGTTCCGAAAGCTTGCGCATCTATACTTACAAAGTATAAAACGTAATATCGACCTATCTTCTTTCAACGCCGCTTCCATTGAAATCGGCAGTGACCCACTGCCGCTTGTCTGATTCTGTGAACTGTTTACGAGACATGCCTCACACTGAAACAATCCACTCAGACTCAAAGCTGATCCGTACGGCGGGCGCTCGGACCCTTACCTCCTTGAGTCTGAATGGGAGCTTGATTCATAGATCACTTTTGAGGCGATCACGGGTCGAAGAAGATCGAACTCCGTTATCCAGAGACTGAATTTTGATCGAACCCTTCTGTCTAACAAAAGACTTACATCATCAGGAGCGATGGCAGCGTAAGGTCCAAGAGTATGTAGGCGATGAGCAATTCTGGTTTCCGACAGCTGAAGACGTCGTCATTCAAAAGCTGCGTTGGGGCAGGGACAAAGATCTTGAAGATGTGGCTGCAGTCATTTCGGTGCAAGCTGGTCGACTAGACTTCTCTCACATTGAGAAATGGTGTCAGGAACACAGCACCATAAACCGGTTGGAGAAGATTCGGGCAACGTTGCCACCTGAGTTGGGCGGGAAAGCTTGAGCGTTATTAAGGACTCACGCAATCCTATTGCTTTAGAGTTAGAAGATCTCTCGGCGAGCCAATAAGTAACTCACCTTACGATACTAGCTCAGGATCGCCTTCACGACATTCCCATGAACATCTGTTAGGCGGAAGTCGCGGCCTTGGAAGCGGTAAGTCATGCGTTTGTGCTGGATGCCGAGGAGGTGGAGCATGGTGGCATGGAAGTCGTGCACGTGGACGACGTTCTCGACGGCGTTGTAGCCGAATTCATCGGTGTTGCCGTAGCTAGTGCCGCCTTTGATCCCGCCGCCAGCCATCCACATGGAGAAGCCTTTGATGTGGTGATCGCGACCGGAGCCTTGCGCCATGGGGGTGCGGCCGAATTCGCCGCTCCAGACGACGAGGGTATCTTCGAGCATGCCGCGTTGTTTTAGGTCGCGGACGAGGGCGGCGGCGCCTTGGTCAACGAGCTGCGAGGTGGTGTTGATGCCGTTCTTGATCCCGCCGTGGTGATCCCAGCCGCGATGGTAGAGTTGGATGAATCGGACACCGCGCTCGGCAAGTCGACGTGCAAGCAGGCAGTTGGAGGCGAAGGAGCCATCGCCTCCTTTCGTACCATACATGTCTAACACACTCTGTGGCTCATCCGAGATGTCCATGAGGCCGGGGACGCTTGCTTGCATCTTGAACGCCATTTCATACTGGCTGATGCGCGTGGCGATCTCGGGATCGTCGACGTGGTCGTTGTGCACTTGATTGAGCTTATTGACGGCGTCTAACACTTGCCTTTGATCGCGTTCACTGACGCCATCTGGCCTGCCGACGTAGAGGACGGGATCCCCCTTTGATTGAAACTGCACGCCCTGGAAACGGCTTGGAAGGAAGCCGCTGTGCCATTGGCGGGCGGCGATCGGTTGGTCTTGACCTCCACCACTGGAGGTTAGGACGACGAACCCGGGGAGGTCTTGACCATCGCTGCCCAAACCGTAGAGCACCCAGGATCCCATGCTGGGACGACCGGACACCGACGAGCCGGTATTCATGAAGGTGTGGGCGGGATCATGATTGATCTGCTCGGTCTTCATGGAGCGGATGATGCAAATGTCATCCGCGATGTTGCCAATGTGAGGAAATTTGCTGCAGATCTGTTGGCCGGATTTGCCGAAGCGCTCGAAGGGATGCTGAGGTGCGAGGCAAGTGAGCTGCTTACTACCCTGGAGCTGAGCGATGGGTTGTCCCTTGGTGAAGGACTCGGGCATGGGTTGCCCGTGCATTTCTGCTAGCTTAGGTTTGTAATCTAACGTTTCCAAGTGCGACGGCCCACCGGCCATGCAAAGGAAGATCACGCGCTTTGCCTTGGGATCGATGTGCATGGGATCGACCATTCCTGACCAGTGCTCTTCCATGGCCATCGTCTTGCCAGTCGCCTGCATGAGCGAACTCAAGGCGAGGCCGCCGATACCAATGCCGGATTGCTTGAGAAAGGTCCGCCGGTACTGGCGAAACAGATCGTGGGCGTGCGCGTGATTCATGCTCAGAGGATGGCCCGAAAGAGCGGCGATGTCGAGTCGCTTCCACTGCGGGAAACGGTTCTTCCACCTAACGCGACGGCCGCGAAACTGAGTTATTCCCAGAATATCTAAGTGCTTGCTCTGAGGGGGGGCGTGCTATTCTCCTGGCAGAATCGCTTGCCTCAAGTCGGCTGATCCGCTATTCAAACTTCGCATTCATGATGGCTTCCATACTTCTCGACAACACGGGTTCAGTTCAGCAAGCCATTGGGCTGCTTGATACCTTGTCGTCCGAACAGTTTGTCCGGGTTGAGAAGCCTGCCTATGAGGCATCGATCGGTGCTCATCTGCGCCACAATATTGATCACTATCATTGCTTTTGCCAGGGGCTGGCTGCTGGTCGTGTGGATTATGGTCATCGTGTGAGAGATAGTCGTTTGGAACGTGAGCTGCCGTTGGCTAAGGCAATCCTTGAGGGCTTGGTGACCGACCTGTCTGAGATCCAGCCTGCGGACCTTGATAGTGATCTTCAGGTTAAGATGGATTGTGGCGGTGAGTCCGAGTGGTCAGCGTCATCCGTTAGGCGCGAACTTCAGTTTCTTCTCAGTCACACGGTCCATCACTATGCAATCATTGGTATGATTTGCCGAATGCAAGGTCATGTGGCTCCGCAAGACTTTGGTGTCGCTCCGAGCACTTTAAAGTATCGTCAAGCGCAAGCGGGTCAGGCATGTGCACGTTGACCTGGAAGCATGAAGCCGCTGGCTATCATGTGTTCTTCAATCGCGACGAGAGGAAGACGCGCTTACGTGAGTTTGGCCCAAGTGTGATGGAAGAGAATGGCGTGGGGCTGATAGCGCCGCGCGATGGGGATCATGGCGGAACCTGGTTGGCCGTGAATGATAGAGGCGTGACCTATGCGTTGCTGAATCACTACGATCTTGCCGCGACTCGACCGGCTCCAGAGATTCCACTGAGCCGTGGGCGACTGCCGCTAGAACTCGCATCTGAGGAAAGCGTGTCTTTGGAAACGATGAATTTGGATCGCTACCGTCCCTTTCACTTGGTGCGCGTGGCTCCAGAGGAGGTGACGAGGCGCTGGATCTGGAATGGGGATTCACTGCAGGCATTCAAGCTGAGTGAGGAAGAACGGCTGCTAACAACTTCGTCGTTCGACTCGGGACGGGCCATTTCCTTGCGTGTGCAAGCTTTCAAGGAGTTGGGGGCGGATCCTGACATGCTTACGCTGTCTGCTTTCCATCGCAGTGGTTCCGTTCATGGATCTCCCTATGCGGTGCTCATGAAACGTGAGGATGCTCAGACCATGAGTATCAGCCACATTCACGTGACGGCGGGGGAGGTGATCGTAGGCTACGAGCTTCAGGCAAGAGAGCCTGGAGAATTGGTAGAGACCACGTGCATGCAGTTGCCGCGGGCTTCCTGATCATGCGGCGCGTTGTTATTCGAGGCTTTTTGGTAATCTATTGCCTCTTGTTAGGCGCTTCGCACTGTGTGCGACGGGAGATCAGCACGGGAGTGCTGCCGAGTGGTGCTGAGATGGTATCGTTGTCGGGCGAGGTTGAGATTGCCTATCGTGATCGTGGCGAGGCCTCGCTGCCGAATCTGGTGCTGTTGCATGGGAGCCCTGTGGCATCGGTGTCGCTGACGCCGTTGATGAACGCGCTCGAAGGGAAAGCGCGGCTTGTTGTGCCGGATCTTCCGGGCTTTGGCGGCTCTACGTTGGCTGTCGAAGACTACTCTACGCGTGCTCACGCGGCCTCTGTCTTTGAGCTGATGGATCATCTTCAGATCGATCAGGTACACCTGTTAGGCTACAGTATGGGCGGTGGTGTGGCGGTGGAGATGGTGGAAATGAAGCCGCAGCGCGTGAAATCGATGGTTATGGTTTCCTCGATTGGTGTGCAAGAGCTAGAGCTGCTGGGAGACTACACTTTGAATCACGCGGTGCATGGACTGCAGCTAGCCGCTTTGAGCGGTCTGCAAGTGGGTGTGCCGCATTTCGGGTGGATGGATCGGTTTCCCTTGAGCCGTTCCTACGCCCGCAACTTCTATGATACGGATCAGCGACCCTATCGGAGTTACCTTGGGAAGCTGGAGGCACCTACGTTGATTGTGCATGGGGAGAAGGACTTTCTCGTGCCTTATACGGCCGCTGAAGAGCACCACCGGCTCGTGCCGCAGAGTGAGTTGTTCACTGTAGATGATGGGGATCACATGACGGTCATCCGGAGGCCGGAGAAAGTGGCTCCGGCGGTGATCGACTTTGTGAATCGGGTAGACGCGGGCCAGGGAGCGTCGCGCAGCCAAGCCGAGTCTGCTCGTGTGACTCTCGCGAGTGAACCCTTTGAGCAACACCGGCCTAAACGGGATTCCTGGGGTGGCGTGATCTTTCTAATGGTCTTGTTAGCTCTTGCGACCTTGGTCTCTGAAGATCTGACCTGCATTGGGGCTGGATTGTTAGTCGCGCGCGGTGCGATGGATTTCGTGCCTGCGACGATTGCCTGTCTCCTTGGGATCTTCATTGGAGACATGCTGCTTTATGTGGCCGGGCGATGGATTGGGCCTCCGGCTCTTCGCCGTGCACCGTTGAAATGGATGCTCAAGCCGAATCACCTGGTGCGTGGGGCGGCCTTCTTTCAAAAGCAGGGGCCAGCGCTTGTCTTTGCCACCCGCTTCGTTCCAGGAACACGTTTGCCTACTTACTTTGCCGCTGGAATGTTCAGGGCCCCGTTTCTGAAGTTTGCCGGTTGGTTTTTGCTGGCGGCTGCGGTGTGGACGCCGTTGTTAGTGGGCTTGGCCCGATGGCTTGGAGGGCCGTTGCTGGGATGGTTTGAGAGCTTCGAGCGCTATGCTCTGTTAGGGCTTGTGGCGGTGATCTTACTCCTTTGGATGATAGTGAAGATAGCGGTGCCCCTTTGCAGTCATCGGGGGCGACGCCTGCTGCTATCGTCTTGGCGGCGTAAGACACGCTGGGAGTTCTGGCCGATGTGGCTCTTCTATCCTCCGGTGGTCGTGTGTGTGCTATGGCTCGCGATTCGGTATCGGAGCCTCACGCTTTTCACCGCAGCGAATCCTTCGATTCCACATAGTGGGGTGATCAGAGAATCAAAGAGTGAGATTCTTCGCGGCCTTGGCGACGTGCCGGAAGTGGCTCGTTGGCGGCTGGTAGACCTCAAAGCTCCAGAGGTGATGTTAGGTGAGTTACGCGAGTTCATGACTCTCCAGTCGCTGACGTTTCCGGTCGTCTTAAAGCCAGACGTTGGGGAGCGTGGAAGTGGTGTGGAGGTCGTTCATTCTGAAGACGCAGCACAAGCCTACTTTGCTGAGGCAAAGGAACCGACGATTGCTCAGGAATACATTCGTGGGCGCGAGTTTGGTGTCTTCTACTATCGTTATCCTGACGAAGCAGAGGGGCATCTTTTATCAATCACGGACAAGCGACTGATCGGCGTGACGGGCGATGGTGTCACGAATTTGGAAGCGCTCATTCTGGAAGATGATCGAGCGGTCTGCATGGCACCGTTCTTCATCGATCAGTTGGGTGCGCGTCTTTCCGAGGTCCCCAAGGTTGGCGAATGGGTGGCTTTGACCGAGGTCGGGACGCACTGTCGAGGAGCGTTGTTTCTCGATGGTGGCGAGCATGTCACCGAGCCACTCCGAACGTGCATTGATCGTGTGAGTCGTGGCTTTGAAGGGTTCTACTTCGGTCGTTATGATCTTCGGGTGCCCAGCGAGGAAGATCTTCGTTTAGGCAGGAACCTGAAAGTACTAGAGCTGAATGGCGTCACGTCGGAATCTACGGACATCTACGATCCTAAGCATGGGCTGTGGCATGCCTATCGGACGCTGTTCAGGCAATGGCAGATCGCTTTCGAGATCGGGGTTCGGAATCGTGAGGCCGGTGTTAAGCCGAGTGGGGTGCTTGCGTTGTGGACGTTGATGCGTTGAGCATTTTCTTCGCTTCCAAATAATAATTAGCTCCAAGGAGCGGCGGTTTTTAACCGCCGGGCTATAGCGTGGGCGCTCGAAAAGCGCCGTTCCTTCGGGCTCCGTCTTAAAGGATCATACTAGTGGCGTAGTGTCCCGGCCCCAGGGCGACAATGCTGACAGCCTGATGTCGGCAGTGCGCTGAGATCGGCGCCGGGTCCGTGATTTACCCAGAAGAAGGGATCGCGACCGTCGCCGTCGGACGCTTGCATGGTGCTGGCGTCGTAGAGGTTGCCGTTCGCCATGACCCACTGGATATTCTCGGAATGGCGGATGTTCTTGGTAGGATCATGGTCCTTAGCAATCACGATGAGGTCGGCAAGCTTTCCGGGCTCCAAGGAACCGAGATCGCCATCGAGTCCGATGTATTTGGCTCCATTGAGCGTGCCACAACGAAGCGCTTCTAGTGGGGTCATGCCGCCTTGAACGAAGCTCCAAAGTTCCCAATGCGTGCAAATACCGTTGAGCTGACCATGGCCACCGGCTTGGACGAGACCACCGTTGTCGACGAGTTGTTTGGTGATGCTAGCGACTTTGATGTGATTGAAATCCTCGAGTGGTGCAGTTTCGCGTCGGCGAGAACGCGGTTCGAGGACGTGCGGTGGGATGAAGGTCTTTAGGCGGGAGTGTTTCCAAAGATCAGCTTCCTGATACCAATAGCGCTCTCCTGACAGTCCTCCATAGGCGACGCAAAGCGTGGGCGTGTAGCCGACGCCGGTGCCTCGCCAGAGATCCATGACGTCATCATAGGCATACTGCACAGGCAGCGTGTGCTCGATCCCCGTGTGGCCATCGACGATCATGGTCATGTTACTCATGAAGAGCGAGCCGCCTTCGGGCACGACCATCATGTTTAACTGGCGCGCCGCGTGGATGATCTTCTGGCGTTGATCGCGGCGAGGTTGGTTGTAGCTCTTTACCGTGAACGCTCCGACAGCTTGCATGCGGTGTAAGTGAAAGGTGGCGTCTTCTAACGTATTCACGTCGGCGCGGAAACTTCCCGTGGCACCGTAGAGAATCGTGCCGGTGGAGAACGTTCGCGGCGCGGTGATGACACCTGCTTGAGTCATTTCGCTAGCGGCAAAGATCTCTTTCGTGTCATTCGAAGGGTCATGAATGGTGGTGACTCCAAAGGCGAGGCGTGCCAGATCCACCCAATTCTGCTGTGGTGTGATGCCTTGACTAGCTTGAGAGCCATGCGCATGCGTATCGACGAATCCTGGCAGAAGGACTTGTCCGGAGACGTCAATCGTCTTGGCTCCTTGAGGAATCTTGACTTCAGTGCGTTTGCCGATGGCTGCAATGCGGTTGCCTTCGATAAGGATCGTCGCATCTTCGAGAATGCCTTGCTCTGACATGGTGACGACTTTTCCGCCCGTGAAAGCGTAGATTGTCTCCGGTTTGGCATGCTGCACTTCCCAGGAAAGGTCCTGCATGGTCGCTGGTTTCTTGAGATCAGTGAGATCCTTTGTATGCATCTGGGAGCCGAGGGACCAGTGCAGTCGCTTGCTATCTTCTGAGAAATGAATCCAATCGCCCGCTTGTTTGCTCACCTTCGTCACGGGAATGCCCTTGGCTCCAGGGCCTACTTCGATCGCTTTGCCAGCCCGGACAAAGGGCGCGAGGTGAACATTGAATCGCTCGATGAAGGCGATGCGTTTCCCGTCAGGCGATAGAGCGAAGTCAGTCGCCCATTTGCTAGAGTAGTGTTCTTGTTCCTCATGGCCATTGAGGTCTGTGGAGATGAGACGCACGTGATCAGCGTCTTTGTCAGGCGCTGAAACAACGAAGAAGACACGATCATTGGCGTCTGCGAATTGCGGGTGCTTTCCGCGCTTGCTCAGTTGCGTAGCTTTGCCACCAACCTTGGCTATACGGTAGAGGCCGGGATCCTGAGACCAAAGATGAGAGCGCAAGTAGCCTCCACCGGCTTTACGAAAGACAATGGTTTTGTCATCTGGTGAGAAGATCGGCTCGAGATAGTGTCCCGGTTCGCTTGTGACCGCGCGGCTTTGTTTGGTCGAAAGGTTGATGACTCGGCATTCGCCTAACGTCTTGTCATTCCATGTCGTGTAGACGAGCTCTTTGCCATCGCGAGAGAAGCTGGGGTAGAACTCGAAATGATCTTTCTGAGTGGTAAGCCGCTTTGGCGTGCCGTTAGGAAGATCTCGAAGGTAGAGATAGCCTAATGCTTGGAACACCACTTGGCTACCGTTAGGAGCTACTTGCACCCAGCGTAGCATGCGGGTCGGGAAGGTGTCGGCAGCGACCTTCACCGGAGTCCGCAAGGCCTCTAAGACCTGCCGTTCATCTTGGATGCGAAACGGAATGACTGTCTCGGTGCCATCCGCGATCGCGATCTTGCGGATCTTTCCACGTGCCCATGCGACGATGGATTGATCATCTGGTGTCCAGGCAAAGGATGGATACACGCCGTGAATAGCCCATGCTTCTTGCATATCGCGTTCTAACTGATCATTGACTAGCCGAATAGCACCAGAGGCGATGTCGAAGACGTGCAGGCCTGTCTTCGCGCCGACACGGCGGACGAATGCGATCTGTTTCCCATCATGGGATGGGGTGGGGCGACACGCGCCTCCTGGTCCCGAGATCAAGTTGATGGTTTCTCCGGTCTCTAGATCAAGCCGTTTGATGACGTAGATCTGTTTGTTAGAATCTTTGTCGTATTCGAAAGCATCACCGGGCGTGGTATCCTGAGAGTAGTAGAGGAACTTGCCTTCGCGCGAGAAGGCTGGTTCATTCACATCTTTCTGCTCATTGGGTTTCTTTGTCAGTTGGACGCCACCTGCGGCATCACCATCGACGCCTCTGCGGTGATACATCCACATTTCGCCGGAGCCCAAGGAGCGCCGGCTTGTGAAGTGCTTCCTCGCAACCAGGTAGTTGCCATCCATCGACCACGTGGGGCCATTGATCAGATGAGTATCTTCGTCGGTGACCTGAGTGAGTTCCTTGCCATCGGGTTGAATGGTCCAGAGGTTGTTGCCGCCGTGGCCGGCTTTGCCAGTACGATCACTCGTGAAGGCGATCGTCTTTCCGTCGGGGCTGAAACGTGGTTGCATGTCCCAAGCCATTCCGCTCGTGAGCCTGGTCGGCTTGTCAGATCCTGTGATCGGCATGAGGTAGAGATCACCCAATACATCGAACACCAGTGTCTTGCCGTCTGGACTGATATCGACGCTGATCCACGTGCCCTCGTCCACATCGATGGCCTGCATCTTCTTGGGCCCCGGCGGTTCGTCGACATTCCAAGGCGAGGAGGCTTCCTCGGCCTTCGCGAATAGGAGCGTGCATAGAAGAGGGATGAGTAGTCTGAGCATCAGCGTTTCTAATACATAACGAGTGAGGAATCGAGGTGAAACCCTGTTCATCTAGGGTAAAGCTAAGGGTGAATGGTTGTCGCACCTGAAACGAGAAATCTATGGCCTACGCGTCTTCGGCGCGGGTTTCTCTGGCTTGTCTCTTTGGGCATTCTGGGAGTGATGTTTCTCGAGATCCTGATTCAGACGACTCGATTTCCAGAGTATACCAAGGAGCCTTTGAGGGGGACTCCCGTGATGTATGACGCGGCGGGAGGTATCCTCGCGACCTTTGCGGAAGATGGGGCTCGTTCACGTGTTGTGGGGAAACTGACAGAGATGGGGCGATGGTTGCCGGAGGTGACCGTCGCGCTAGAGGATCATCGGTTCTATGATCACAGTGGAGTAGATCCGTACGCGATCGTGGCGGCAGCGTGGTCGGATATTCGCGCGGGGCGATTGCGAAGGGGAGGTTCCACTATTACTCAGCAGGTGATTAAGCAAGACTTGGGGAAGCGTGGCCGTCAATGGCGCCGGAAGTGGTTGGAAGCCATTCTGGCCTTAAAGTTAGAGCGTGATTGGAGGAAGGAGCAGGTGCTCGAGGGTTATCTGAACCGCTTGGACTATGGCAATCGGCGCTTTGGAGCGGAAAGCGCGTCGCTTTCTTACTTTGGGAAACGTTGTGCAGCCCTCACACTGGCTGAAGCGATCTATTTGGCCGGCTTGCCGCAGGCACCATCACGATACAATCCGTGGAGGAATCCTACGAATGCGTTGCGAAAGTATGAGCGTTCTGTCAGTCGGCTCTTGAAGGTTGGCTATCTGGAGCCATCGCAAGGGCGAGCCTTGTTAGCAGCGCCGCCTGTACCCGAGAAATTCACGGACCATCGACGTGCGCCGCATTATGTGGACGCCGTGCGCCGCTCGTTGGCGGATTCGTTCGCGGAAGCTATCGTGACGAGCATGGATCCAGAAATCCAAGCTCAGACGGAGGATTTGTTGGGCGGCCATTTGCGGTCGTTGAGACGTGAGGATATTCGAAATGGCGCTGTTGTTGTGATTGAGAATGCGACGGGCAAGGTGAAAGCGTTGTCGGGATTTGCGACGGGGGTGGCTCAGGATACCGTAGCGATCAATGCGGCGCTGACGCCACGCCACGCTGGATCTACGTTGAAGCCATTTGTCTATCAACAAGCGCTTGAAGAGCATCGATGCACTGCCGCCGCCGTTTTAACGGACACAGCTCAAGCCGTGGTTGCCGTCTATCCGGATTACGATCCAAAGAACTACAACAAGCGTTATTATGGTCCAGTCCGTTTACGCGAAGCGTTAGGGAATTCGCTCAATATCTCTGCAATTCTAGTCTCTCATCAAGTGGGGGCGCGTCGTGCGTTCGAGCGATTGGCTGAGTGGGGATTGCGTGAGCATGATGACTTTGGCGCGGATGGGGCTGGGTTTGTACTAGGAAATCGACGTGTCACTCTGCTCGATCTGACGACGGCCTACAGCGTGCTGGCACGTGGGGGACTGGCATTTGAGGGCTCGCGTTTCTCAAGTGATCCTCAGTCATCTTCCCGGCGGGTTGCGGATCGAGCTGCCTGTCGCCTCGTTGAGGATGTTCTCTGTGACAATGGGGCGCGCTCACAAGCCTTTGGTAGCCAATCGGTGATGAGTTTCTCGGCTAATCGGCGTGCCGCAGTGAAGACGGGCACGAGTTCGAACTTTCGCGATGCGTGGAGCGTTGGTTACAATGGGACTCACACCGTGGGTGTTTGGGTGGGGAATCTGGATGGCAGAAGTATGAACAAGGCGCTTTCGGTCGAGGTGGCAGGTCCTGTTTGGAGACAAGTGATCGATTGGTTAAGTGAGCATCGAGCGGCTCCTGGGTTGCTGCCACTCGATGTCGAGAGTGACGGTTTGGTTAGAGTTGAGATTGATGCGCTGACAGGAGCACTGCCAGTGGCCGAAACACGCCGTCGCGTGCAGGAGTGGTTCATCCCCGGAACGCAGCCGGAAGAGCCTGAGTCTGCCTGGTATGATGGCGGGAAGATTGTCTTGCCAGAGGCCTATGCTGATTGGTGTCAGAGTCCTCACAATCATCTTAAGGCGGTCTCGCGAAGCCCCTGGCGCATCACGAGTCCTCGTGATGGAGCGCACTATGTGATCGATCAGGCACTTCCTCATGAGCAGCAGAGCCTGCTGTTCTTAGTGGATCACCCCGAGCCAGAGACGTTGCAGTGGTTCCTCAATGAGGAACCCTTAGCGGCGCACAGTTGGGAGCTCGTGCCTGGTCAATGGAACGTCCGTGCTTACGATCCTGGCACGGGACGATCGGTTACGGTGACGTTCGAAGTGGAACTCTAACCGTGCCACGTCGTGCCCGCGTCAAGCTGTGTCCAATTGGGATTTTTCAGCAGATAGACATGTGTCGCCGTATCGAAGGCGTGGTCTAGCAAAGTGATGGATACTCGCTCGTATTCATCACCTTCGTAGGCGTCCAATTCTATGAGGCGATGAGGAGAAACTTCCCAGAGTTCGCCTGAGATGGACATGCCGTTGCTCTCTACTTTCGCTAGGCCCGGATACCAGCCGAGATTCAGGAGGCGGTAGTGAGGCGCCGAATGCGCTTCGCTAAGGAACGTCGCGGTTTCTAGGAGATGATGATTCACCTGGCCGCGTTTTAGCGTGCCATAGATGAAGAGCCTAGTCATGGTTCGCGCGGACTTCGTCCACGTAGGCATGTACTGCCTGCGAAATGGACTCGGCCACGTATACCTTTGGAATGGCAAACGGTGGGCAGAACCAGGGGAACGCTCCGATAAGATCGTGTGTGACCAGGATTTGCCCATCGCAGCCATTTCCTGCACCAATGCCGATGGTGGGCACCGAGACGGCTGCGGTGATCTCGCGGGCGACACGTTTGAACATGCTTTCAAGGACCATCGCTTTGACGCCTAACTGATCGAGCAAACGCGCGTCATCTAACAAGCGCGCTGCTTCGTCCTCGGACTTGCCCTTCTTCTTGTAGCGTCCTTCTTCCAGAATGCTCTGAGGGAGCATGCCGAGATGGCCGATGACCGGAATGCCATCGGCGATCAGCGCACGCACTTGTGCTTCGATCTCACGTCCGCCTTCGAGCTTGATGGCATCGGCGCCATCCTCCATCAGTTGGTTCGCGGAATCTACGGCCTGCTTAGGTGTTTCGTAAGTTTTGTAGGGCAGATCACCGACTAGGATCGCACGCTTCACTCCACGCCGAGCGGCACGCGTGTGATGTCGCATTTCTGCTAGTGTAACATGGGTGGTGTCTTCATAGCCGAGCACGACCATGCCGAGGGAATCGCCCACCAAGATGAGGTCGACGCCGGCCTCATCCAGAAGCCTAGCGGTCGGATAGTCATAGGCGGTGAGTGTGGCCATGGGTGGGCCACCATCACGTACTTTACGAAGGCTCTCGAGAGACGCTGCCATGAGCTACATGAAGCACCATTTCGTCTTCAGCGCAATGTGATCTACTCCACCGAGGCTTCTGCGGGAGCCTCCCCGATAAAGGGGGTGACGAGATCCTGAAGGGCCTTGGGAATGACGGCTTGTAAGAGGACATCTTGACCTTCGTAATCCGTCGAGATGACTTTGCCATCGCGATGCAGTCGGGTCACGACATCGTGGCGACTTTGGGGGATACGCAAATGAAGACGCTGTACGCGCTCTGCTAACATCGTGCTCATGCGGTTCTCGAGATGCTCCAAGCCTTCGCCGGTGCCAGCAGAAATAAAGCAGGCCTCGGGAAACTTGCTCTCCAGTTCGCGACGCGTGGCTTCGTCTTCGACAAGATCCACTTTGTTAAACACGAGCAACTTGCGTTTCTCATCGGCACCGAGTTCAGCGAGAACTTCTTGCGTGGTTTTGTAGGTCCCCATGACTTCTGGATCGCTCGCGTCGAGAAGGTGGATGAGGAAATCAGCTAACAAAGCTTCTTCTAGCGTCGCCTTGAACGCCTGGACTAAACGGTGAGGGAGGCGCCGAATGAAGCCCACGGTATCGGTTAGCAAGAGCGGCTGACCATCTGGCAATTCGATGCGTCGGGTGGTCGTGTCCAGCGTGGCGAAGAGCATGTCTTCTGCTAGGACGGTGCTACCCGTGAGGCGGTTCAATAAGGTGGATTTACCGGCGTTGGTATAGCCGACGATGGAGGCATGCGGGAGCGGCATGCGGGAACGCTCTTTGCGCTGTGTGGAGCGCTGCTTCCGCACTTCCTCTAGCTGGGCCTTCACGCGATCAATGCGCTTTCGAGCCAAGCGGCGGTCCGTTTCCAACTGCTTCTCACCCTCTCCACGGGCACCCACGCCACCACCCTGACGGTCCAGGTGCGTCCACATGCGCGTTAACCGAGGGAGTGAGTATTCCATGCGTGCCAACTGAACTTGCAAACGCGCTTCCTTTGTCTGAGCGCGCACATTGAAGATGTCCAAGATAACTTCCTGCCGATCAATAACGCAGATGTTAGAGTCTTCTTCCCAGGCACGTTGCTGAGCGGGCGTCAGCTCATTATCGAAGATGATGCAGTCGCACTCCATGTCCTTCGCCACATCGATGACTTCCGCTGTCTTGCCCGTGCCCATGAGGTAGCGAGCGTGAGACTTGGGGACGCGAACGAGTAATTGATCGACGACACCGATGCCTAACGTCTTTACGAGTTCACGTAGCTCGTCGAGCAAGCTCTCGGCTTCCTTTACCTCATGCTTGTCAAAGTACACACCTACTAGGAGGGCGCGCTCGACCATGTTGGGCTTGTCTCGGATTTCAAACATTGGGCCTAGCTTAGCACCGGATTCTAGGATTTCACCACGCGATCCAGGCAGTCGACCAAGACGAGAAGCCTAACGAAGCAATACTCGACCTCCGCCCGCGTGAGATCTTCATCTTCGTGAGCCACAAGGAGGGCTTCGGTCGCATGGCTGAGCATCGGCAGTTGAGGCAAGTCGAACCGTGAGACGAGCATTTCCAACGCTTCGGGCAGGGGAGTGGCTTGAGCCTGCTTGCCCATGAGAAACGAGGCCACGGTGCTCGTCCGTTTTTCAGACCATCGTGTCAGCATGACGTCATCGACCATGTGCGGTGCCAACGGTCCCTGTGGAAAGCGGCGCCATGCAAAGACCTGCGAAAGGGTGACGCCCAGATAGAGAATGACCTCGATGAGCCGCTCATTGGTGGAGTCCCGTTGGGCAGTGAGCCAGCTGAAGAGGACAGGTTGCTCGTCGCGAAAGGCCTGCATGGCGGTGAGCGTGTCCTCAGGTGGATCTTCGGATACTTTGATCCAGATCACATTCACGAGATCCTCTTCGATTGGCGGCATGCCTCATCTTTCCTAGAGGATGCGAAGAATGCCATCTCAGTCTTCTCGCATCTGCGAAATTCTGATGATTTGAATCTGTAAACTGAGAAAGGAATTGCGCCGTTTGACTCTGTTCACCATAATTATTATTATTGCTTATTATGATTTTTATACCCCGCCTTGTGAGATTATGAATACCATCCAAACCCTTCTAGTGACTAGCGTCGCCACTCTCGCTGTTTCGACCTCCTTTGGAGACGTCATTCGTTGGGCCGACCGGCAGGACACCCTTGGCAAGGGTTTCGATAACGACACCGCTGCGTTCTCTGTCGATTCTTCGACCAATGCGGTGACTTTCCAGCTCGAGCACAATGGAACCACGAGCGGGATGGACTCGGCTTCCCAGTGGGTCATCAACCGGTGGCCGCCGGAGCCTGATTTCAATGTGGCCAATGGTGAGTTCAACGTCACAACGAATGCAAATAACGATGTCGTGTTGGGAGCGTACGGCTTCTACGGGGAGAACGGCTTCACTTCGAGCACGCCGGCTGGTGAGATTACCATTCCGATTATCGGCGACACTGTCACTTACACCTTGAGCCTGCAGTTCGCCACACCTGTGAGCACGTTAGGCTTTCAGATAAACAACATCAACGCTCTGAGCAAGGTGACGAATTTTAATAGCAGGGATACCATGGTCGTGGCTGGATTTCTGGGCAGTGACTCGACGGCATCTCCCATTTATCGTGATGAAGGCACGGGATTCCTGCGCACTGGGGACACTTTGGACGGGGACTGGGACAACCGCATTGGCCTGAACAACCCATCCCCTTACGATTTGGCAGATCAGCATGTGACTGACGAAGGCTCCGTGAATTTGGAGTTCACGAATCCAGTGGATCGCGTGACGTTGACGCTTACAAACACAGCAGAAGACAACTCGACGGCTATCAATGCCGAAGAGCAGGCTGGTGGTGTGGGTGTCTTCTCTCCTGGCTTCGATGACTCGTATACGCCAGACACCGAGGAACGCCTCCAATCGTGGTCGTTCTCGGTTGGTGATTTTACCTACACCACGATCCCTGAGCCCTCTAGCATGGCGTTGCTAGGATTCAGCTCCTTGCTCCTGTTCCGACGTCAGCGTCGATCTTAGCAAATTGAAACATTTCCCCTGGTCGGTTCTTAGTCTCTTAGTCTCTTAGGAGACCGAGACCTATAACAAGGGCGACTCTCTTCGGAGAGTCGCCCTTGTGAATTTGCGCCGAGGACATTCTGTAGAATTCTGTCCTATGGAATCTCGTGATGGCTTTGGCTTTCTTCTTGGATCTACGATCCTCTCATTGCTCGTGTTTGTGCTGTATCAAACTCAGCACGACCATAGGCGGCCCACTTGGGAGCGAACAGAGATCGGCCAATCTCTGGAAGGCCGTCCGATTCATTGTTTCAAGCATGGCCCAGGTCAGGGCGGTATTCTCTTCGTGGCCTCGATTTACGGCAGCGAGGATGCCGGCACGCCCTTGATGCAGGCGCTCGTAGATCATCTCCGTCGCGAGTCTAACCTTGCTCGAGACAGCCGCATTCTCATCGTGCTCGTGGCCAATCCAGATGGCTATGATGGGAAGAAACGGCTCAACCGGAATGGTGTGGACCTGAATAGTAACTTCCCTGCCGACAATCGCCGTAATCAGGCACGTTTTGGGGACCGTGCCTTGTCTGAGCCTGAGAGTCGCGCCCTGCACGCGCTCATTGACTTCGAGCAGCCGGACGTCATCGTGAGCATTCATCAGCCCGTAACCTGCGTCGACTATGACGGTCCAGAAGCCGCAGCAGCACTCGCGATGCGCATGGCCCAAGCCTGCCATCTTCCAGTCAAGAAACTAGGATCTTGACCGGGCTCGCTCGGGGCCTACTTTGGAGAGACCCTCGGGCGACCCATCATCACTCTCGAGTTGCCTCCACTGACGCCTCAAGACCCGGCAAAGCTCTACGCGCGATACGGAGAGGCCCTCTGGACGGCCGTCCGATTCCAAAGAGAAATGGCTGAAGGTGGGTGAAATCGTTAACACCTGTTGAATAATTCACCATTTGAGGCGTCTAGTTTGGGTGGCGAAGACAGCATATCAACAGTGCTGCTCACCACCGAAGCCTATGAAACTCCCTTCTAAATCTACCCTCTCCTCTCTCGCGGCCTGCACGTTTGCAGTGGCATCCCTTTCTCTCACCTCCTGCCAGACTGCTGGCCAAGGCGCCCTCAGCGGGGCTGCCATCGGCGCTGTGGGCGGTGCCATTATCGGTCATCAGTCCGGTGATGCTGGCAAAGGTGCTCTTTTAGGAGGCGCTGCCGGTGCTGCCGGAGGAGCTCTCATTGGTAATGAGAACAATAAGAAGAACCGCGCGAACTACCGCAGTAACCAGCGCTACCAAGGTCCTGCGACCTACCCAAGTAGGAACGCCCCCTACCAATACTAGGAAGGCACCAAAGAGAGTGCGATTTCCCCAGCGAGCTGACTTGACGATCTCAGCTCTTCAAGGTAACCCTCTCTTCTCACAGGCCGGCGTGGCGGAATGGTAGACGCGGCGGATTCAAAATCCGCTGGGGGCAACCCCGTGGAGGTTCGAGTCCTCTCGCCGGTAGTGACTTAAAACCCTTAGTATAAGGGGTTTAGAATAGATCCTGAAAGGA
>CALLLI010000400.1 GCA_938082635.1 uncultured Verrucomicrobiales bacterium | reverse complement strand
TCAGAGGCGAAGAGATCCCTGACCTTGGAAACGAGTTCATCGAGAGAGCAACCTTGATCGGAAATGCTGTTGGAAACTTTGAGAGCGAGGGTATATTGCAAGGGCTTGGGGCTGTGGTTAATGTCAGGGGTGTCTTTACCCAACGCAGCCTCAAGCCTTCAACTCATTCCGGCCATAAATCCTGTTAGCCCCCCATTTCTCGGACGTTACCAATATTTTTTAAGCCATATCTCGATATCACTGAGGATCTCGGCACTGCCAACATCGTGTAAGAGCAGGTGGTATCCTTCAGGATAGAATTGCTTCTCTTTGTGATTTCCTCCGATTTCGCCGAAGAATTGCTCAACTTCTACGGGCTTTGTGAAGATGTCGTGGCCAGCATAAAGCACCAGGAGTGGTCGAGAATTCTTTCTTACTAAGGCACGGTTCGCCCTGACAAGGGTACTGATACGTTGGAGGAGGCGAAGGGAGAATCGGTCCACGGCGTGCGGTGTGTGCTCCAGCTGGTCCTCATGGGAGGTGGTGCTCACTACTTGGGCTGGCGGCGATTCTTTCCCTGCGAGGGATTGAATATCCAAACGGTAGGTCGGAGTGACCACGGCTCCGAGCCGAAGGAGCCAGGACTGCCAGAAAGGGAGTTTTCCAGTGACCTGCACGATGGGCGAAGCGAGAATGAAGCCGGACGGGCGCAGTCCGAGCGCCGTTGCCTTGTCAGATAGATGGGTGCCAATGATACCACCCAGGCTTTCGCCGTACCAGAAGATGGGGATGTCTGGGTGAGTCGATTGGACCCGCAGAGCGAAGCTGGTGAAGTCTTCAAACCAGCCTTGGGGGCGATCCAGGTCGCCGATTCGTTCGCTAACAGGATCATTTCCCATGCCTCGAAGTTCGTGGGCGTAAACGGCGACGCCTCGTTCTTGGAAATACTCACCTAGAGGCCGCCAGTCGCTGGCAGCACCACCTAAGCCATGAATAGCAAGGATGACCGCGCGTGGGGCGCTCGTTGGCAGCCACGTGGAGTAAGGGAACGCCGTGCCATCAGGCGCCGTGAAATGAGTCGGCGTCCGGGTGGCGGTGGGAACTTTGATCATGGGGGTTTGGCAACTGGCGAGCAAAATGAGCGGCAGAAAGCCCAGTAGTCGTTTACATTTAGAAAATCCAGTCATTGACGCAAATTATAGACACTGATTGCCAGGAAGGAAGGCAAAGGATTCGGACCAGACGAGAAGAGGCCCCGGAGATACCGAGGGTGGAGAAAGTCGCTTAGGTGCTTCAACTCGCAGACCGCTCACCAGGAGCGGAGGAAATGATAGCCAGGGTATCCAAAGAAACAGAGGAGACGGCTCAGGATGATCTTCGGCAGGATTTGACGCTCCCAGTTTCTCCAAAGATCGACGTTCTTCAGTTAACTGGCGCTATGCTGGTATTGCTAGCCTGTTCACTTTCTTCTTTACTGCTATCCCGCTCTTCCTCTGGGCTATCTCTAGATCATACTTGGCCTGCAACCTCATCCAGATTCCTGGCATCGGTCCGAAGTATCAGAGGGTCTTAATCGATCTGCTCAAGAAATCGACCAATCACCTGCGGGACTCAGCTAACTGAGAATCCTAGAGACGATGCGACTCAACATTGAGGGGGCAATGCATGCCTACAGCGATTCCTATGTTAGCCTCAACCAGAGGAGAGTAGAAAAACCTACAGGAAGCGTGACAACGTCCAAGAATGGACGAGAAGCCAAGAACGAAAGGCAAGCCCTGTTGATCAAGATGGTAAGGGGATTGATGGGATGCGAAGAAACAGAAGACGATAATAGCAGTGCTCAGTAAGAACAAACTAACCCTATAACGCAGATAACTTTTCAGCACGAATCAAGAAACCTCCCATGAGTGACACTATACCTAAATTCGATATTGGAACCCGAATCAGAGTGAAGGATACCCCGGAAATGAAGGAGAGGGGAATAGACGGCATGGCCGGGAACGTCCGCAGCGATATGATCGAAGCTGGCGAGCATGCCCACTCATACCGCGTGCAGCTACATGATGGAAAGTATCACTACATTAGCCCAGCTCACTTGGTTGAGCCGTAAGCTGGATGGAGTAAGCGATGCTATTAATGTGGCAATGTCGTTGACTTAAGCAAGGATCGGGCTCGTCATGATGTTGGTTTGTAAGGATCTGCGTAGATTCGTTTGGGGCGCGGCTTTCGTGGACTGCTTCGCTTGGCTCGTACTAGCGAGAGTCCTTTCATCATGCGATCTCCGATCAGGCGTAGGATTTGCTCAGCCTTCTCGTCACTGGCCTGGTAAAGCACACTCATCTGATCTTGAAGGATCGCGATCGTCCTTTTGACGTTGATTTTGTATGAGTGCTTTCAATCTTGCGTTTCTTTCTCGACCTCGGGGGCTTTCAGAAATGCGAGAGTTTGCACGATGTTCATCATCACGATGGTCGCCTGAAAATCTTGTTCCACTGCATGTGGTGTTCTTCCGCTCCAATTTTCAATCTCCAACGTGCACTTGAGCGTCTTGAAGGATTCCTCAATCCCCCAGCGTTTATGATAGACGCCCGCAAACTCTTCCGCAGGGTATTGCTGATTGTCGACGAGGTCGGTGAGCAAGACCTCTACTTCGTTGGTCGAAAGTTCCACCCGGACAAGTCGTGCTGAGATCTCTTCGGTCAACTCCACGCCGTCGTCCTTCCACTCTTCTCTCACCCACAAAGGCACTTTTAATGTCACCAAACGCTCAGCCTCTCCAGACTCTGCGAATTCCTTGGCCACCTTCCATTGGCCCAGCCCCACTCGCATGATGAAGTGGGCTCCCTTGGCGCAGATCAATGCTGGCAGAAGTTGATCGAAGTACCCCCGATCATACAGAAGGCAGTCATCGGTTGAGACCTCATCAAGAAACCGTTCCGCGTGAGTGCCTTCACCAACTCCATAGGGAGTGATCTCTCCGGCCACAACGACCTCGGTGAGAACATTATAAAGAAACGATATTCTCGCCATGGGGACGAAGTCGGACTTCGCCGGTTGCATACCCCCGAAATATTTCGTCATTTCAGGAGTATTCGGCAGTCTCAGGGTAGATCCATCGACCGCTTTAAGGCTCAATCCTCGCCAATGCGTGCGACTATCATTTCCGCAGACATGCTCTGCGAAGGTCTCTTGAACCCGCTGATTGAGTGCGACGAAAGCTGACGCGTTGAGCTTTCTACGCGCTTTGGTAAAGGCACTTGGAACTGGAACTTGATCGAGCTGATTGAAGGCCCCCACA
>CALLLI010000399.1 GCA_938082635.1 uncultured Verrucomicrobiales bacterium | reverse complement strand
AGTCGTAGCCGGGATTCGGTGAGGCAGGGATTTTCTAGAGAACCAGAAATAGCCTTCTCCTGTAGGCTGAAACTGGTTCCTGTTGGCCCAGCCGCCCTTTCAACGACCTGAAACCATCCAGCCAATCTGACGGAGAGCCATTTTTTTATGGTTTATATATAAATACTGTGAATATGGAATAATGGGATTCGAACTAAAGCTTTGACGATTTCATGCTTAAGCGATTCAATTCATTTGGAATCTTTCCGTCAACGCGATTATCATTTCTGACTGAAGTTTCGCCTCATGCACTCCTCTAAACTCCTGTTTATCTGCGCCCTGATAGCGATGTCTGGATCAGTTTCGGGTCAAATCACCTCGCTGGGCAAAGTGACGTTTGAGGGCCCCCTCGGACATGAAGAGGACCTCAGCGCCATCGCTATCCTTGGCGAATCCTTGCTCGTGGGCTCCGACGAAGGGACGAAAGTGCAGATCCTGCAGCCAGATCCCACGAATCCCTCAGTCTACCAGGTTCGACCTGAACTAGACATCGAGATGCTGACCTCGGAAACCGAGCTGGATATCGAGGGCATCGCCCGGTTCAAGGACACGAATGTCTTCTACGTCGCGGGATCGCATTCCCTGAAAAGGACATTGCTGGAACCCAACGCCACCAAGAAACAGAATCTCGCGGCTCTCGAGGAGATCATCTTCGAGCCGAGTCGGTTCCATATCTACCGGCTGGAAATGGACCCGCGCACCCTGAAGCCGATCTCAAAACGTGGCATTGGGCTATACAAACTTCTGACCCTCGATCCAGTGCTGCGGCGTTTCACCCAGATTCCGAGCAAGGAGAATGGGGTCGATATCGAAGCCATCGCGGTGAAAGGCGATGAGGGCGACAAGCTCCACCTGGGCTTCCGCGGGCCCGTGCTACGAGAGAATCTTGTCCCCATCATGATTCTCGACTTCAACAAGCCTGAGGACTACACCCTGCGCTACCTTGACTTAGACGGTTATGGGATTCGTGAATTGGTCAAAGTGAAGAAGGGCTTCCTGGTGATTGCCGGACCTTCCGGCGGCGAACGGGGCGAGTTTCTCATCTACTTCTGGGACGGAGACGACGGCGTGCCAGATCGCGGAGAGGATAAGAGCAAGCTCAAGCTCTTGGGGCAACTTCCTACCCCTCGAGGCGCGAAGGCTGAAGGCATGACGCTGCTGGAAGAGACGAAGGAGCATTATGATGTCCTGGTGGTCTATGACGGCGTCGTTCGTGGCTTTCCAGAGCGATTCCGCATTCCAAAACGCAAGTAGGTGGTCACTGCACGACGGGCGGACTTGATTCCTGAGAGATCCGGCTTTGGTAGCAAGGTGACCACACGCGACCCACAATGATCTTTCGTTTCCTAGCACTGATTTGTTTTAGCCTACTGCTCCAAGCAGGCCTCTTTGGACAACAGGCCACGCTTAGGAGTTCCACGGCTACACCGAGCGTCGGTGAGCCCTTCCAGCTCTCGATCAATATCAATGCGCGCGGTGCGAGCTCTCCGGGAATCCTTGATATTCCGGGCATTGATATCCTCTCACAATCTAGGTCTTCCGGGTTCTCGATCTCCTCCAATGGCCGGATGATCAGCCAAGCCACCTTCTCTTACGTCGCGACAGCCAGCGAGGAAGGAGAGCTGACGATTGCACCAATCGAGATCCCCATAAGACAGAAGACAATCAAGACCAATGCGCTAAAGCTCGTCGTCAAGAAAGGCTCCGCAAAGCCACAACCTCGACTGGGCCCTGGAGGCCGCACGATGCCACCTGGACTCGGTGGGCAACCCCCATCGACTAACAACGCTCGACAGGCCTTCCCCTCCAAGCTGGATCACACAGCCGCCTTCCTCAAAGTCGTCCCGGCGCGTGAAGAAATCTATGCGGGCGAAACGGTGGAAGTGGAGATCAAGGCTTACTTCGATGCTGCCATTCCATTAGTGAACTTCACCCGCCAACTCAGTCTTGAAGGCGAAGATTTCATTACCAAACCCACAGTCGGTCCCGACGCTCAGAAGAAGCGTGTCCGTGGAGGCGTCCGATATCACTTTAAGCAAGAAAGCATCAATGGCCGCGTCTACAACGCACTCACTTACAGAACCATGATCACCGCAGTGAAGCCTGGTTCATTCACACTTTCACCGGTCAACTACAACGCTGTCATTCAGATCCCCCAAAAGAAGCGTCAACGTCGCGAATTCGGCAGCCTCTTTGGCAACGATCCCTTTGAGGAAATCTTCAGCAATCGTCAACACGATTTGCGCTTGCAGTCGCAGCCTATTGAAATCGCGGTTCTTCCCCTCCCCTCCGAAGGGCGCCCTGAGTACTTCACCGGTGCCATTGGCCGTTTCTCTCTCGATGTGCTAACCGACAAGAAAGCCCTGAAAGTCGACGAAGCACTCCAAGTTGCGGCGACGATCACCGGGCATGGGAACTTTGAGAGGATCGCTCAATTAGACAATGGCTCTGATGAAGCCAAGTGGAAAGCCTACCCGCCGAAAGTCTCCTTTCACTCCACAGACGAGCTCGAGCTCAGTGGAGAAAAGACTTTCGAATACACCTACATAGCAGTCGATGCGAACGAGCAGGCTCCCATCGTCCGCTTCGCTTACTTCGATCCAGAGTCCAAGAAATACGTTAGTCTCGGGGGACAGCCGATGTCGATCTTGGTAACGGGCACGGCCTCATCCTCGCTCACCAATCAGGACTTGGCAGCTCTAGCAGACCAAGCAATCGCCGCCGGAGCGACCGTCCTCGCCGTCATCAAAGGCTCAAATAATCTAAAGCAAAGCGGTCAGGCGGGTTCGTGGCTGGGCAGCGCCACGCTCCTAGGCCTCAACGGAGGCGCGGCAGCGCTCGCTCTCGGATTGGCTATCTGGCAATGGCGCCGTCAGGGAGCCGGAACGCTCTCACCAAAGCAACGCCAACAGCAGCTCGGCGAAGAACGCCAGACGCTCTTCGGAGATTTGTTGCAGACACAGAACCCCGACGCTTTGGAAGCCAAGCTTCTACGATGGCTAGCCCTGCAAGAGCCTCCTAGCGGAACCCCACTTTCAGACGAAGAAGCCGCCCGCATAACAGTTTCCCAACTAACCGAACCCAGTGACGGCAAGGCTGCCCTCGAAGACTTCCTCAATTGGTCGGCACAACGTCGCTGGTCGGGCGCTTCTCATAATCTCGAACCCAGCCGAAAAGACGCCTGGCTCACCGCAGTGAAGACGTTAGGAGAAACACCTCAATCATGAAGTTCGTCTACGTCAGCGCCTTCCTGCTCTTGGTTCTTTCAACTGTCTTTGCTGATCCGCAGCAAGTCTACACCTCAGCCACGAAAACTCTTGAAGCCGGCGATTCCGAAGCCGCTGCTGAGCGTTACGAGGAACTCGTCGAGTCAGACTGGCATTCTCCAGAACTCTATCACAATCTCGCCGTAGCCTATCAAAGACAGGGCAAGGCCGAAGCCGCCCTCCTTCAACTTTACCGCGCGTGGCTTTTGAAGCCGTTCTCCAGTGCCGCCAAGGAGCAGTTCCTCAGCCAGGCAAAGGAGACTGACGTCTCGAAGACACGACTCCACCAAGCGGAAACTCAAGCAGCAGCCTTAGCCTGGCGAACGCCGATAGCGCTCAGTGCGTTCATCGTGTTCTGGACGGGCCTCATCCTCATCATTCTGGCCAAGAAGCCACTCGTGCGTGGCTTTGGCTTCGCAGGCCTTGCTATCGGACTCCTCCTCAGCGGAGCTGACTACCACTTTCACCAATCGGCGCCCAGCCAAAACACGGCCTGGGTCATTTCTTCGGAAGCCGCACCGCTTCGCGCCTCACATGGCAAGGGATCTCCCCAACTCACCACAGCCCCCTCATTAACCCAAGTCGACGTCCGCAATCAGCACGAGGACTGGGCATACGTACAGCGGAGCAATGGGACTGGTGGCTGGATAGAAGAAGGAAGCATCGGCAAGTTAATGCCCTGGCGCTAACGTTCTTCCTGACGGTAAATCACCAAACGATTGTGGATGAGCAACGCGACGTCAAGGAGACCGTCCGAGCTCAAGTCTGCGAGGACACCATCGTAGGGCTGGAATCTGCCCCCACGTTGTCCGGAGAAGTGCGGATCCGCTTCAAACAGTTTGAAATGCATCGCACTGCGCAAGCTTTCGCCATCCGTTAGGAGCAACTCCATCATGTAGCTGGTGGCGTTGTCAAAGGCGACAAAGTCATCGCGCTCATCACCATCCATCTTCCCAGTGAGCACAGAAGCATAGGTGACATCTTTCAAATCAGTCTCGTAGATCTGCGTGGCCCCAATCCCAAAGTCATCGGGACGCAAGGGGTACCACCAGAAATGATCTTTTCCGAAGAGAAACAGATCCGATTTCTTATCGCCGTCCGCATCGACCACGAGGGAGTCCGTGATCTCGGACAGGCCAGGATGAGATTGGGACAGACGGTAGACCCCTTTCTCATCGCGCTTCATGACATGAATCTTGGAAGCCTGGCCATCTACCAACAACAATTCAGGCTTGGCATCCCCATCGATGTCCACCGCCACCGAAACTAACAAAGACGCAGACACATCAGGAGCATTGATCTGGTCTAGCATCTCAGCACGCCCCCTCTTACCGAGCCGAGCAGAACGGGCAAAGGAATCCCGAGCAACGAGCAACTCTACCTTCCCATCGCCATCAAGATCGCCCTCGCTGATCGCGCTTGGAGCCACTTTGTCAGCAAGCCCAGCCACCGGCGTGGCACTCTTCTTGAAAGAATAATCTTCTTGGCAAATCAACACTTCCAGCGCTTGCACGGTCGAAAGAACCAACAAATCTTGATCGCCATCCTGGTCGATATCGATGACGCGCAGCCCTTCGATACGCGATCCGACTTCATCTTCAGAAAGCGTGTCGACCTTCCAGTCCTTCGCATCAGCATCGTGATCTACCTTGAGGATCGATCGGGTGCGATTGGACTCTCCTTCCACCGAGCAGACAATTTCAGGCGTGCCATCACCATCCACATCACCCACCGTCATGATCTCTGGCGAGCCTGACAATGGCACGACTTCAGGGTAGGAGAAACGCTGCTCCTTTGAGAAGCGCGCCACTCCTAACACACCCTCCTTCTC
Organism: uncultured Verrucomicrobiales bacterium; assembly: GCA_938082635.1. Lineage (GTDB taxonomy): Bacteria > Verrucomicrobiota > Verrucomicrobiia > Verrucomicrobiales > DEV007 > JAACDM01. The sequence continues at coordinate 6,570 of CALLLI010000399.1, read as the reverse complement.
ACTCACCATCACGAGTTCGGCTCGCCCATCGCCATCGAGATCACCTGCTGAAAGACCAGAAATCTCCGCAAAGGCGGGGAAACTCTCAGGCGCACGGAGACGGCCATCGGCCGTCTGCTGATAAAGCCAGACCTGGGCACCTGCGCCATCACTGGCAACGACATCAAGGTGCTTATTCCCAGTGAAATCAGCCACCGCATAGAAGGACGCCTTGCTACCACGGGAAGGCACCGCATAGGCACTGCGCCGAAAGTCAGGCTTCTTATCCTCACCCGAGATCGGGCCTGCCGTCAGTTGCACAAGCGTGTGGTTCGCCGCCGAAACCGCGATGAAGCTCTCCGCATCTCCCTCGCTCCAGTTGATCGGCTGAGGAAAGTTTGACGATCGCTCATAGGAAAAGAAACGCTCCACCATAAAACGCCCATCATCACTTTGGAAACGCACCGCCATGAGAGACTTCTTTCCTCCATTCAAATAGAAGTAAACGAGATCCAAACGCTCATCGTGATCGAGATCCATGACTTGAAGACCGCGCGGGTCATCATAGATGCACGAGTAACGCAACGGACGGGCTGTTAGATCACCGTCCGGAAAGATCAGAAAGCCGTCCGAAACCGTGCAAAGAAGGTCGTTCTTTCCGTCCTTAGCGAGATCACCTAACCAAAGCGCCCCTGTGGTGGTCGCCAGGTCTTCGAATTCATAGATCGTCTTGGCCGACCAATCTCCTTTATCCCCTTGCAGATGCACACTGATCTCGTCACGATCATTCGTGTAAGCAAGATCCTCACGCTGGTCGCCATTCAGATCGCCAAAGACAATATCATAGGCGATGCCACCGGTGAGGACCTTCACACGCTCGAATCGCGAATCTTCGAGAACGGGTTCCCAACGATCCACCGAGGTCTTCCGCTCCGTCTCCCCCGCTTTCTCGCCAGGTGCTAGCTGATAATAGAGATCGATGCGGGCATCGTCATTATTGATCACGGCAAGATCATTACGACCGTCCGCATCAAGATCCGTCGCCGTGAGATCACGAGAATCCCACTGGATCTTGATCATCTCCGGCTCTGACAACACGACGGCAGGGTCTACCGCGTGAGCCGTGGCCCACCCGATCCCCAAAGCGATCAGACTCGAAGCCGACTGACAGAGCCTACTTGTCATTCGGTAGAAGAATCGCTTTCCCAAAGAACCCATTCTTCTCCATGTAGCCCGCACTCACTGCGAAACCTAGCAATGACCGCCACTCATTCTCCGAGAGCTTGTGATCCCAGTCCACGATTCCACCGACGCCTTCTTGATGCAGCTGTGAAAACATGTTAGACACCGTCATCATGAGCTGAGCGGCGTTAAGATAGTTCACTTCGCAATAGCCCGGCTCGAACTGTGCCAAGGCAGCCTTCACGTGAGCCACATCCCAGAGAGACTTGCCGGGGCGCTCGATATTCGACAACACCTTGCGCAGGAGCTCCCCCTTACCGATTGAGAGCACGAAGTAGCCCTTGGTAAAGAGATAGGAAATCTTTATAGGATCAGCACCAGGCCCCATGGCAGGCGCCTCAAAAGTGTGCAACTTGTGCCCCAAGAACTCGGAAGGCTCAAAAGCGACGCCAGCCATACCAGAAGCGAAGGCAAGCACCTTATCAAAGGCAACCTCGAAGCCCTGACCGTTCTTCAGTCCCGCCATGAATACCATTTCATCCTGAAAGATCTCCTTAGCATCAGCACCCATGGACTGGAGGGAAACAATCTCTGGCTTAAGGTTTCCTAACAAGTCCTTCTCAATAGACACTCCGAGCTGACCTTCGACACCAGCGAGCTGCGCCTTCACCATGGGCATCATCGCAGGCATGACTGAATCGAGCATGCCCATGAGCGACTTGTACATGTCCTCAAAGCTGAAGAGCGAGACAGAAGCAGAGCCCACATCTTGCGGAATGAAGGAAGTATTCGGCATCGGCCCGTTCTTGTAGGCAATTAAATTCATCAACCCGCTGCGCTTGGCAAAGAGGAGGCCGGTATCCACCTCGGTCGACTCATCGTCAAACTTCATGCTGAGGTCGAGGCTCTGGAGATCCGCTAGTCCCAGGGCTCCCCAGACCTTCTCGATCGTCACTCCCATCCCCGCAGCTTGCTCACCCAGAAGACCATCCTTCTCGGCCTTGATCGCAGCTGTCTTCCCGATGGCTATCATTGGGCTTAGGTTGATGTGGAAATGCACATCATTGTCAGGGCTCTTCTTGTGGAAGGTTCCGAAAGCCCCCTCAGAAAGTTTAGCTCCTGACACACCCTTCTTCATAGCGGCAATCGTCTCTTCCACAGCCTTGAGCGGTGAACCCACGATGCCAACATCACCAACGTGCGCAAAGGCCAGCACGTCATAACTCTTGTCCACCTTCGCTGGCGTCTCGCGAGCCACATGGATCGTCTGCCCATCGGTGACCACCTCGGTCATCTCATACTTGTCGCCTTCTTCTTTACTCTCCTCCATCATGTCCTCGATGAGCTCGGACCACGTATCCCTGAACGCCTTACCATCGCCTGGCACTTTCCCCGCAATGACAACTCGCAGATCTTTCTCCATGAGATCGCCGAGACGTTTCTTGGCCGCTGGGTCCTGAGATTCCAGCTCATCCCCCATTTCGATCATCCCTTCAATCGGAAAACTGTTTAGGGCCATGACCGTCTCTCCTTCGAAAGTTTCCATCGCCTTCCCCATCGCCTTGGTCACCGCATCAAAGGCTCCACTCTCTTTCAACTGTGCCATCCCTGGTGCGATGAATTTCTGGAACTTCCCATTTGTCCAGGTCCGCCCTAACGGAGACGCCTTTAGACGCTCCGGAAGTTTGCTCGCATCGGCAGCGTGCATCACGAAGAGTGCATCCGCAGGAATGAGTTCGATAAGAGCCTCGTCCGCTGCCTGCGCAGAGAAACTAAAAGCTCCGGCCGCTATAATCGCGCCACATAGAGTAGGTTTGATAGAATTCCAGGTCTTCATGTTTGGTAGTGTAGGTAGTGTAGGTAACAACAAGATTTATGATTCAGAGGTGACCGCAGCGTCCTCTGCTGGGCCCGTTTCCACAGGAACGTCATCCAGCTCAGGTGTTGCTCCTGGAGGATCCAGGTAGCGGAAACCCGCATTCGGATTGCGTGGGTCAAAAGCGTAAGCGTCTTGGTTCTCCAGGAAGAGACGCAACAAACTAGCAGGTATGGCGAAACCAAGCCCCTCAACACCGGCCGAAACCATCTTCATGTTGAGCACGCCGACCACCTCGCCTTGCAAGTTAAAGAGCGGACCGCCGGAGTTGCCCGAATTGATCTCAGCGGTGTGCTGAATATAGAACAAGCCACCAGAAATAACGCGATTGCGGACACTGACGATCCCCTGGGAAACTGACCGCCCTAAACCTAACGGACTCCCAATAGCAAAGACGGATTGCCCAGAACGCACACCACCGGTCGCCTCCACGGGCACGTAAACAAAGTTAGGATTCTCTTCTCCTTCAATCTTGAGGAGTGCGAGATCGAGGACGGGGCTCGTGGCGAGAATCTTGACATTCTTTTTCTGAATCTTCTCCAGCTCCCGCTTTGTCTGTTTGAAGATCATCACCGTGATCTTGTGCTCCCCTGCGATGACATGGTTATTCGTGATGACATAGCCATCTGGATGGATGACGAAGCCGGACCCCAATCCTGAAGGCGTGCCGATCTGCACGACAGCTTCGCCGGCGATCTCTGCATTCTCCTTTACGTAGCGCGTCTTCCCATTCGACTGTTTGGAAAACAAACTTTTCCCGGAGGGAGTGGTCGACACCAGCTCCTCTTCGAAAACAGCCGCTTCTTCCACCACCCCCGCTTCCACGATCTCGGAAACCGCTTCAGACGGGATGTTCAGCACATCGAACCCCACATCTAAAAAGAGCTGCTTCTCCGACCTCTTGAGCAGGTCTCCTTCCAAGCGATTCCCATTCTTCAGAAGAATCGTCTCCGCGAGACTCAATGACGAGCCCAAGATACTGAGCGAGAGGAATAAAGAGAGTGTGCGCTTCACCTAACGCAACCATGAAACCAATCCGCCAGGGTGCAAGTGAGATTGGAAATTCTCCTAGGAAAGGTTGTTCAGGTCCGACACCGTTATGGAGCCACCCAGGAATTCTGTTCCGCGCTGGCGAAGAGCGCCTCGATAACGCGCATATTGCCCAAAGCATCCCCAATTGGCGTTGGCACGGCGCCGCCTTCTAGAATGGCTTTCGCCCAGAGATCGCCCTGTATGGTATACTGATCACACACAGGGAAGGTGATTTCCTCAATGCCCCCCCCTTTCTGCAGCCACAACTTGCACGGCACATCAGGCGGCGCATTGAAGGGAATCTCGATCTCAACTCGCCCTGTTGTGCCAAAAATCTGCACCCGCTGGTACGGCACCATTTGGGTGGAACAGGTGAAATTTGCAGTGTGCGTGCCGAAGTCGAGCATTCCCAAAGCCACTCGATCCACGCCAAAGCTCGGATCATTCTCAATCAAGCCCACGACCCGTTGCGGCTCGGAATCGAAGAGGAACCGTGAAAGCGAGATGCAGTAGCAGCCAATGTCCATCAGGCCACCACCACCGGTGCCTTCCATATTACGAATGTTAGACGCGTCATCATTGAAGTAGGAGAAGGCCGACTGCACTGTCTTCAATTCGCCAATGGATCCATCTGTCGCCAGCGCCTTTGCCTTCACCCACTGCGGGTGATGCCGGTACATGAAGGCTTCCATCAACTTCAGATTTGAATACCGATCCCCCGCCTCGACTAACACGCGGGCGTCTTCCACGGAAAGGCCAATGGGCTTCTCGCAAAGCACGTGTTTCCCGGCTTCCAGCGCTTTGACAGACCACGGCACATGCAGGTGATTCGGCAGCGGATTATAGATAGCATCGATGTCAGGATCTTCGAGCATGGCCTCATAGCTCCCGTAAGCCTTCTCGATTCCTAACTGATCGGCAACAGCACGTGCCTTAGATTCATCTCGCGAAGCCAACCCACAAACTTCCGTTAAGGACCCGCGCTGCATCGCAGGAATGACTTTCGCCGTGCCGATCAATGCGGTACTCAAGACGCCAATACGAACTTTTTTCTCCGTGCTCATGCTGGAGAGCTTAGGCCCTGCCTTTCCCACTTCTCCAGCAGAAAGCACTGGAAATCCCACTCAGCATTGACCCGCCACCCGACAAGCGTGTTCAGTAGACTGCACATGGCAGAGCCTCTCCTTCTGATCACCGGCGCGACTGGCAAAGTCGGACGCCATTTCCTTCCTGCCGCTTTGCAGGACCCCAAGCTCGCAAGGTTTCGCTTCCGGGCACTCTGTCACAAACGCACCTTGCCTACGCAAGATCGCGTCGAAACGGTGAACGGCTCCATCTCAGATCGCAGCCTCGTGCACCAGGCCATGCAGGACGTCACCCATTTACTTCACTTGGCGACCTGCAAAGAGACCCCAGAGGCTGTCATGGACGTGACCGTAAAAGGGCTCTTCTGGCTACTAGAGGAAGCCCGAGTCTCCAAGAGCTTCCAGCAATTCATCCTCATCGGAGGCGATGCCTGTGTCGGTCACTTTCATTATCCCAATAAAGAACCGATCACCGAGTCCCACCCCTACTCTCCCTATCCGGGATGCTACGCCCTCTCCAAAGTCCTCGAAGAAGTTCTCCTCGAACAATACTACCGCCCTTACAACCTGAACGGGTGCTGTCTACGTGCGCCTTGGATCATGGAGAAGGACGATTTCAAACACCAACTCTCCTTTAGCCCCGAGGTCTTTGGTGCCCCCGTTTGGTCGACCTATATCGATGAAACCACGGCAAAGCGCTACGCCGACACCCAGACCATTCCTGTCATGCTCGATCCCGACGGCCGTCCCGTGAGCCGGAACTTCGTTCATGTGCGTGACCTCGTCAGCGCCATCCTCTGCACGATCGACCACCCCCAAGCACGCCAGCAGCTATTCAATATCTCAATGGATGCCCCAGTCGATTATCAGGAACTGGCAAACTATCTCCAGAAAACGCGTGGGTTCCCCCAAGTGGCCATTCAGACGGAGCACCACTCGACTTGGCTCGACAACAGCAAAGCCAAGCACCTTCTAGGGTGGAAACCCACGGTGACCATGCAATCGATGGCTGACGACGCCTTCGACTTCGTTCGCGAGCCAGATGACCCACGAGTGATTCACTATCCAGGATAAAATCAAATGGCCCCGCCACCCGCTTTCTAGGCCTCCTCAGGCGCGAAATCGGCCAATTATCGTTCAGTCCTGTGACTTCCCTCTGAGACCGAGAATCGTTAGCCCAAGTTTCTTATTACCGGCGTGGCACCCCTATAAAACCAGGGCCTGCGTCGCGAAGGCACTACAAAGTCGTCGCTCCTTTCAGTTCCGACTTCACCACTGGGCAGGCCCCTTTCCAATCGATCCCGAGTATCTGGTAGACCCGGCTCTGCTCCGCGTCTGGCAGGCTCGGCTTGCGCACCGTCACGATCCGTCCGTCCTCCAGCGGCAGCCGGGTGCTCACTAACGAATGCGTACAAA
>CALLLI010000398.1 GCA_938082635.1 uncultured Verrucomicrobiales bacterium | reverse complement strand
CAATTCCTGATAGGCATCCACCACCCCATAACCGAAAGGGTTCATACGCAGATGTGCGGGGCCAATGGCCGATTCGTTGATGTGGGTTTCTTTATTGAGTCGGGGGTTCGGCAACAGATCGCCGGCCAGATGCTCGATCATCAGCTGGTCGTAGGGCACATCCTGCTGCAGGGCCCGTATCAAATAATCACGGTATTGCTGGGCAAAGGCGATACTGGGGTCGCCCTCACTGCCATGGCTTTCGCTGTAGCGATACCAGTCCATCCAGTGTCGGGCCCAACGTTCCGCATAAGCCTTGCTGGCTAACAAGGTGTCGACGTATGTTTCATAGCGCTTCGGATCGTTACTTGATGTAAACGCTGTCACTTCGTCAGGGGACGGAGGCAACCCTGTCAACACCAGCGACACCCGGCGCAACAACGTGTGTGGATCGGCGACGTCACTGGGTATCAGTTGCTGCTGCTCTAGACTATCATAGACAAACGCATCAATGGGATTGTGGCTCCAATCGGCGTTGTTCACCTTCGGTGGTTCAGGGTTTGTTATCGGCTGGAACGACCACCACTTTTTACGGTCGTCCCGCACATCGTCCCAGCTGCGCACGGCTTCTTTCAAACTCGTGGCCGTGGGCTGTGTGTGGCGTGGATCCGGAGCCCCCATGCTTACCCACTTTGTGAAATCGGCGATGACACTGTCGACCAACTTGGGCGCTTTGCCGGGCATGCTCTCTACCCCCGCCTGATGACGGATGGCCTGGATCAATAGACTTCCATCGGGATCACCGGGTATGATCACCTTCCCCGAATCCCCCCCCTGTCTTAAAGGCTGATTCCAGTCGAGGGCCAAGCCACCCTTCTTTTTATCGATCGAGTTGTGGCAGTCGAAGCATTGCTCGGCCAAGACCGGGCGGATCTTCTTTTCAAAAAACTCCCGTTCAGCCCCCGTGATCGTCGGATTCTCTGCCAACACCACAGGGCTCGAAAGCGCCCACAAGCACAACAGCATCAAGCAACAGATGGATCTTCTCAGGTTCATGATAGAGGGGGTTCAGGGGGGAAGGACTCAAGGGGCTTCGCCCAGTCTACTGCCATGACCTGCTCCGCGCAATACGTGTCCTACCGGCTCCAGCTTCGCCCTGTAGTGGTGTCGGATTCGGTTCCCTGGCAGATCGCCGCCATGTTCGCATTCGGATGGTGCCGGTAGATGGGGATGAACTCGGCACCGAAGCTGAGCCCAAGGCTGATTGGGTTCTGGGACATTCCGTTAATACTGAAGCAGATGCGGGTAAATAAAGTGCCATGGCCTTCGGCTCCAGGAAAGGCTGGGATGTCTTTGGCGGCGATCTCAGATAAGGAAAGCAGTCCGGCCAGGACTGCTAGGAAAGGACGAACCTTGGATTGATGCGTAGAGACATTCTTCATTGCGAATGCATAGGCTATCCTGAATGGGGCTTGGTTGAAACCTTGTAATTGCCAACCGCAGCGACTGAAAGTCACCACGACCACTTCCAAGGTGCAATTCCCTGCTTGTCGCAAGGGGTGTGATATCAGAGAATCGCAGTTGCTGACATGAGATCCTGGCCTTTAGATTACTTCTACGCGCTGGCCTGCCTGAGTCTGCTGCTCGCAGGCCCGCTTGTAGCGGAGAGTAAGAAGAGCGAAGGAACGCTGTGGTCCTTGCGTCCTTTGGCGCGAGTGGAAGTTCCAAAGGACGGGCATCCCATTGACTCCTTCATCCAAGCGAATGCACTATCAAAGGAACAGAAGCAGACTCCCCGAGCAAGTCGTCGGGAATTGGTGCGGCGGGCCAGTTACGGTCTCACAGGTCTGCCGTCTAACCCGAAGATGGTGGAAGCCTTCGTGGCGGACGCGCGACCCGACCCTGTCGCCTTTCGCGATGTCTACGAGGATCTCCTGGAATCCTATCACTACGGTGAACACTGGGGGCGGCACTGGTTAGACGTCGTGCGCTACGCGGACACGGCAGGAGAGAATAGCGATCACCCCTTGCCTCACGCCTGGCGCTACCGCAACTGGGTCATCGATGCGTTCAATGAGGACAAACCCTATGACCAGTTTGTGCGCGATCAAATTGCTGGTGACTTGTTAGGCCAAGACCTTCCGCAAGCGCAACGAAACGCCGCCATTATCGCTACCGGTTATCTCGCCATCTCGCGTCGCTTCGGGCATGACATCGACAAACGGATGTACCTCATGTACGAGGACACCATCGATAACCTGGGAAAGGCTTTCCTCGGGTTGACCATTTCCTGTGCGCGCTGTCATGATCACAAACACGACCCGATCGCAATGCGAGACTACTACGCGCTCTATGGCGTTTTTGATAGCACACGATTCTCGTTTCCGGGTTGCGAGCCTAAGCAGCAACCGCGTGATCTCATTCCGCTGGTGAGCGAAGCGTTGGTCGCACGAAAGAAGGCTTGGGAAGAACGTCAGGCAGCGTTGGACGCTGAGCTGAAGTCTGCCGACCAGCCTAACAAATCGAAGGCGTTGAAGACGCTGGCTGGGAAATGCTACAAGGTGGTTTCCCAGGGCGAAGTACCGGAGGGTGGTTCCGTGCAGGTGACCAAAGATCCTGTGGTGCTCAAGGTGCGGAAGGGAGAAGCTATTCAGCTCTCGATTTCACCGCTCAAGAATCATGGGGCGGACACCACCATCGTCGATTTCTCGATCTCTCATACTTCAGGGGGAAAGATGACTCGTTGGTCCGTGAATGATCATTTCGATGAATTCCTAACCAATCACCCTGTGCAGGCGGCGGAAGGGGCGGCTTGGTGTTTCCTAGACATCGGAAGTCCGGATCCGAGGGTCTTGAATCGACGTGACGTCGCGGTTAGCGGTCACGAGGAATTGAACGCGTGGACGGCGCATGACGGAGGATTGCCTTCGGTATTGATTAATGATAGTAATCAGCCGGTTAATGTGTGGCACACACTTCCACCACGGACCTTCTTCTGCCATCCCAGCCAGCGTGGGGCGGTGGCGATAGCCTGGTTGAGCCCGGTGGACGGAACCGTTACGGTTGATCTCAGCCTGAGCGATGGGCATCCAGGAGGTCCCGATGGCGTGGAATGGTTGTTAGAGCACTTTGCGGAAACAAGCGTGGCTCGCGCCTACCGCGAACTTTGTGAGGTGAGTGTGCCTCGCGCGGAGTTGGTGGCTGAGATCGCTGCCCATGCAGCCAAGAGCAAGGAACTCATGATACCGGTGGCCTACGCTGTGACGGAAGGCGAGCCGAAGCAGGCGCGAGTTCATCTGCGTGGCAACCATGAGGAAATTGGTGAGGAAGTGCCTCGCCAATTTCTCGCCATGCTAGGGGGCGGCAAACTCGGTGACAGCGCGTCTAGCGGTCGGCGTGAATTGGCTGAACGCATGGCGAGCGCGAACAATCCACTCACGGCTCGGGTCATGGTCAATCGCCTCTGGGCCTGGCATTTCGGCCGCGGGCTGGTGGCCACTCCCAATGATTTCGGCAATCATGGCGCCCAGCCGAGCCACCCCGAGTTGTTAGACTACTTGGCGGGTTATTTGATCGAACACGGATGGAGCGTGAAAGCCTTGCAGCGTCACCTTCTCTCAAGCGCCACCTATCAACAAGCCGCTCGCGATGACATCCGCCCTGACACATTTGCGGCCTTTGCCCGCCGTCGTCTGACCGCCGAAGAGCTGCGTGACACCTTGCTAGTGGCCAGCGGTGAGCTCGATCGCACACCCGGCGTAGCGCATCCCTTTCCTCCGGAGGAGAGCTGGAGTTTCACCCAACATGGTCCCTTTGCTGATGAGTACGATACCAAGAGACGTAGTGTTTATGTGATGCGGAAGCGCAATCGTGCGAGCCGTTTCTTTGCCCTCTTCAATGGGGCCGATCCCAATGCCAGCACGGCGCAACGCGAGGCGACGACCGTGCCCACACAGGCACTCTACTTCATGAATGATCCGTTCTTCCACAACTGCGCGGCCAAGTTCGCGAAGCGCCTACGGAAATCAGGCACGACTGCGGAAGACCGGCTAGAAATCGCCTGCCGCGAACTCTTTGCCCGCCCCGCGCGGCCAGAAGACCTGGCAGACTTTCGGGAATTCGCCAATGAGTTAGAATCCATCGTGGAAAGAGACGCCAAATCGAAGGATGCCGAAATTTGGAATGCCTACGCGCGGGTCTTGTTGGCTAGCAATGAACTGTTACACCTCGATTGAATGACAACGTCTTCTCTCCAGCATCGGCGACACTTTCTCCGTTCCTTCGTGGCGGGGTCCTCTCTCATGCCTGGATTGCTTCATCGCTTGGCGGCAGCCGAAGATGGCTTGGACCCACTAGCCTTTAAACAAGGTCATCACCCAGCGAAGGCGAAGAATGTCATCTTCCTCTTCATGACGGGCGGGGTCTCGCACGTGGATACCTTTGACCCCAAACCCAAGCTGACCGCAGATGTGGGCAAGGAGGTGAAGGTCGACCATCCCGAGATTCAGAATCGGCCAGGCTACGAACGCATCTTTCTCAAAGCACCACAGTGGGACTTCTCTGCCCATGGCCAATGCGGCACAGAAGTCAGCACCCTCTTTCCGCATGTGGCCACCTGTGTCGATGACATCGCGCTCATTCGCTCGATGCACACCGACCACTCGAACCATTACAATGCCACGCTGGGCATGCATACCGGTTCGTTCGCCTTTGCGCGCCCTAGCATTGGTTCATGGGTGAGTTACGGCTTGGGCACGGCGAATCAGAATCTACCTTCGTTCATCACCATAGCCCCCAAACAGACCTATGCAGGCACCCAGGTCTACGCCAGCGACTTCCTTCCCGGTGCGCATCAGGGGACCCTGGTCGTTCCCGGTCCCGAGCCCATTGCCAATGTCACACCACGCGTGGCCAAGAGCCAACAGGAACTCGAATTGGCCGCCTTGCAACGCCTCAACCAGCGGCATCTTTCGCAAAGGACCGGCAACGCTCTTTCAGAAGCACGCATCAAGACCTTTGAAACCGCCTTCGGAATGCAGATGGAGGCTCCCGCCGCCTTCGACTTCTCGAGGGAGAGCGAGGCGACCCACAAGCTTTATGGATTGGAGCGCGGCAGCACCGAGGGATTCGCCTGGCAATGTCTGGCAGCGCGGCGACTGGTCGAACGCGGCGTGCGTTTCGTCGAGTTGATCGATACTGGATCCTCAGGAAACTGGGACTCGCACGGCAATATGTTAGATCACGTCAAGCTGGCCAAGAACGTCGATCAACCAATCGCGGCCTTGCTGAAGGACCTCAAAGGGCGCGGTTTATTAGAAGAGACCTTGGTCGTGTGGACTACCGAATTCGGGCGCACGCCATTCAACAACAAAGCGGATGCCCCTGGACGCGAGCATCACAACTGGGCATTCAGTTCCTGGCTCGCTGGGGCCGGGGTGAAACCAGGCACTGTCTACGGCGCGACTGATGAGTACGGCATGAACCCGGAAACCGATCCCGTGCATGTGCACGACCTCCACGCCACCATTCTCCACCTGATGGGACTCGATCACGAGCAGCTCACCTTCCGTCACTCGGGCCGCGATTTCCGACTAACTGATGTCTACGGCAACGTGGTCGACGGGGTGTTGGCTTAAACGGACGTCGAACGCGTGATCATGCTAGCCCCGCAACAAGGACTAAACCGTCGCGACTTTCTCCAGAAGGGTGTCGCCGCGTGCGCTGTGGGAGCGTTGTCGGCTTGCCGGAAAGCGTCGGAGAGCCCCGGGCAATCTCACACTGCTCTCCAAAGGCTCTTCTTCACGTCGCAAGGCCGCACGGCGATCATCCATGCAGACGGCACCGGGCTACACTACTTTGATTTCAATCTGCCGGATCAAGTGACTTGGCAACCGGGACCCTTCTTTGCGGATGGCCGGCGAATGATCTTTCTTAGCATGGAAGCGCGTCGCGATGGACCGGGCAAACCATTCGATACGCACTATCACCTCACAGCCACGCATTTGTGGCTCTACGATTTCGATAGCCGATCGCTCAATGAGATCTGCACGAAAGAACGGCAAGCCGTGTTTTACACGCCAGCGTTGCTCTTGTCGGAAGAGCGGCTCCTCGTCCAAGTCGTGAGTGATTCCGGAGGGAAGATTGTTAGCATGAATCTTGATGGAACCGAT
>CALLLI010000397.1 GCA_938082635.1 uncultured Verrucomicrobiales bacterium | reverse complement strand
GGCGTGAGTCCGAGTTCCTCCCACGCCTTGAGGGCGACGAGTTCCGGGCCGAGTTCGACGACATCGGTGGTCTCGATCTTGTCTAACAGCACTCCGTCGACTGTGGCGTTAGCAACGCCCTGTCGCCCACCTCTCGAGCGCCCAGCCAAAGCCACAATACGCGTGACCCAAGCGGCGGCATCGACAGAGAGATTCGGCTCGAACCAGTCCTCGGCCTCCCCGCTATCAGCCCCGCGTAGGCGGCGGGTCACCGCGCCCGCGATGGAAGCCATCTCAGCCTCCGGGATGACAGCATCGCCTAACGAAGCAACCACGCGCTGCCGCGGGGACCCCTCGGCGTTGCGGTAGGATTCGACGAGTTGAAGCAACGGAGTGCCTTTGATAGTCTTGGTTCGGAAATACACGACCGCATGATGTCTCCAGCGCGAAACGTCGCCGCCCAATTAAGCCAGGCACCGATGCGTTTATCGGCTTTGAGCCGGGGCATGCGCTGGGCAAACTTCGTGCATACATCTTGAGTCACCTCCTCAGCCAACACGCGCCGACCTTGGCAACGACAAAGCGCGGCCCCAAACACGGGCGGGAGGTAGCGCTCAACGAGCTGGCGGAAAGCCGATGAACGCATCGGTGCTCCGCATAGGCGCGCATCAGCCCTGGGATCTCCTTCTGTTTTACTTCGTGCATCTTTTCTACCCATTAAAAGGCACTGATCCTGGGATTGGGACACCCAAGTTTGCCTTCGCGGTCGACAAAAGGCCCCTTCCAAGACCACGGCTAAGCGAGATCGGTTTTCCCTTTACGAGTAGCCCGTTTTACCCGACATCCCCATTCTCATGGAGAACCGCATCGATGCCCTGTTCAGCCGCCTTCAAACCGAGGGGAAGAAGGCTTTCGTCGCCTATGTCGCCGCTGGCGATCCGGACATGGAGCATTGCAAAGCCGTGATCAAGGGATTGGCCGAAGCCGGAGCCGATCTGATCGAGCTTGGCGTGCCTTTCTCAGATCCTCTCGCTGATGGCATCGTGAATCAAATGGCCGCCCAGCGTGCTCTCGAGGCTGGGGCGACGACGAAGAAGGTCATCGAGCTGATTCAAGACGTTCGGGCAGACGGCGTGGAAGCACCCATCGTGCTCTTCACTTACCTGAATCCAATTTATACCTACGGTTTCGAGGCTTTCCACAAGGATGCTTCTGCGGCGGGAGCCGACGGCATTCTCACTCTCGATCTGCCCCCAGATGAAGAAGGCTGCCATGAGGAACTCGCTTCTAGCGAAGGACTACGCCACATCAGACTCATCGCGCCGACATCTCCGGAAAAGCGTATTCAATCCATCGCCAAAGCCTCCGAAGGCTTCATCTATTACGTGTCCCGCGAAGGCGTCACGGGCGTGCAAGCCACCATAGAAACTTCCATCGGAGGCCAAGTCGCCGCCATCAAGAAACATACGGACGTTCCAGTCGTGGTGGGCTTCGGCATTTCCACGCCAGATCAAGCGAAGGCCGTGGCCGAAGAAGCCGATGGCGTGGTCGTCGGCAGCGCCATCGTAAAGATCGTGGCTGAAGAAGGCGCCACCCCAGCGCTTGGTCAAAAGGTGTGCGACTTCGTGAAACCCCTTGTCGAGGCGGTGAAGTCTGTTTAAGGAACTCTCAACTACCCAAAGGCCATGTCCTTGACATTCACCAAGATGAATGGGGCCGGGAATGATTTCGTGGTGCTCGATAACCGCGACGGAAGCCGGTCACTTTCCCATGCTCAAATCGCCCAACTCTGCGACCGTCATCGCGGTGTGGGTGCTGACGGGCTCATGTTAGTCGAACCTCCGGAGAATGGAGCCACGGCACGCATGCGGTATTACAATGCCGACGGCGGTGAAGCAGAAATGTGCGGCAATGGCGCGCGGTGTTTCGCCAAGTTTGTCAATCGCCTGCATGACAACTCTTTAAACGAACTCAGTTTCGAAACGATCGCCGGCGTGATCGGCGCGACCTTCCCCGGCAGCAAAGGGGATGTCTGCGTGCAACTGAGCACTCCGTTCGACTTGAAGCTCGGCCAAGAACTTACCCTAGCTGACGGACAGAGCCACCAAGTCCATTCGTTCAATACGGGCGTCCCGCATGCCGTGGTCTTCGGCACAGAAATCGATTCGATCGACATCGTCCCACAAGGAGCCAGCGTGCGGCACAACGAAGCCTTCGCGCCAAATGGCACCAATGCCAACTTCGCCGAGGTGCTACACCCGCAAAGCCTCCGCATCCGCACTTACGAACGCGGAGTCGAAGACGAAACGCTCGCTTGCGGCACCGGCATGGCAGCCTGTGCCTTACTCCACACCGAACTCACGGGCGCTGCTTCTCCCATTTCGGTCAAAGTCGCTGGCGGCGATACCCTTTCCATAGGCTTCACTAAAAACGGTGATGCCTATCAGAATGTCACTCTCACGGGACCGGCGGACTTTGTGTTCGAAGGCACCCTCACACTACCCGTATAACCAAGAAAGAAAGACGCATGTTCGAAGGAGCCCATACTGCCCTCATCACCCCGTTTGAAAACGGGAACCGTAGCCTCGACGAAGCCGCTTTGCGCGCGCTCGTAGAGAAACAGGTGGCAGCTGGCATCTCGGGACTCGTTCCTGTCGGCACCACCGGAGAATCTCCCACTGTGTCCCACGACGAGCATCAGCGCGTCATCGAAGTCACCGTGGAGGCAGTCAACAAGCGTTGCCTGGTCACTGCAGGCACCGGTTCGAATTCCACACGGGAGGCGATTGCCATGACCCAGGCTGCCGAGAAGGCAGGCGTGGACGCTGCTTTGCTAGTAGCGCCCTACTACAACAAGCCCTCACAAGAAGGCCTCTATCAGCACTACAAAGCCATCGCTGAGGCCACGTCCTTACCCATTATGCTCTATAGCATCCCTGGGCGTTGCGGCATTGCTATCGAGGTCGATACGGTCGCTCGATTGCATGACGCCTGCCCTAACATCCGAGCCATGAAAGAAGCAGGTGGCAATCCTGAACGCGTCAGCCAACTCAAGGCAGCAACCCCGGACGTTTTCGACATTCTCTCGGGAGATGACTCCCTAACTATTCCCTTCATGTCGGTTGGCGCCGTCGGGGTCGTCAGTGTCGCTGGCAACCTGATTCCTCAGGCCATGACAGACATTGTCAAGGCCGTCAACGCCGATCGCCTGGCCGATGCCCTCGCCATCCACGAGAAATACTACCCACTCTTCAGCAGCTTTCTCAAGCTCGATACCAATCCTGTGCCAATCAAAGCCGCTATGCATCTCGCTGGCTATTGTGGTCCAGACCTACGCCTGCCTATGGTCGCCCTCTCGGAAGAGAAGACCGCAGAGCTCCGCACGATCCTAACTGAACTCGACCTGATCCCCGCATGAACGCCTCTGACATCAACCTGTTAGTCACCGGCTGCCTAGGCCGGATGGGAAAAGCCGTCATCGATTGTTCCGCCAACGATGAGGCCATCAAGGTCGTTCACCAAATCGATGCGGGCGATTCGCTTCTCGCCGTTCTGCCTCAGTGCAACACCGTCATCGACTTCAGTTTCCACGCCTTCACCGCAGAGCTTCTACGCGGTTGTGTGGACCTTGAGAAACACGTCGTCATCGGCACCACCGGACATTCTGACGAAGAAGTGAAGCTCATTGAAGAAGCGTCCAAGAAAATTCCCATCGTCTTTGCGCCAAACTACAGCGTCGGCGTGAACCTCCTCTTCTGGATGAGCGGCAAAGCGTCTCAGATCCTCGGTGAGAACTTCGACATCGAAGTGACCGAGATGCACCACCGCCTAAAGAAGGACGCACCTAGCGGAACAGCTAAGCGGCTCGCAGAGATCCTCGCAGAGTCACGCGGACTCACTTACAATGAGCACGCCCAGCACGGCCGCGAAGGCATCGTGGGCGAACGCAAGCCCAAGGAGATCGGTGTCCACGCCCTGCGCGGCGGCGATGTCGTCGGTGATCATACGGTGACCTATGCCGCCATCGGCGAGCGTGTTGAGCTGACGCACAAAGCCTCTAGCCGAGACACCTTTGCCAACGGCTCCATCCGCGCCGCCAAGTGGCTCCAAGACAAGCCTGCCGGTCTCTATGACATGCAGGATGTACTGGAGCTGAAATAGCGCAATCATGTAGCACCGGCATCCTGCCCGTGTCATAGGCTAGAAGCCCACGCTACCTTACCCCATGAGCAGCTAATGTAGCACCGGCATCTTGCCGGTGTCGCGGGCTGAAAGCCCGAATTACCCCATGCACGTCAACGACAGCTGGTGCGCTCTCGCCTTCGGCTCCAATCTCGGAGACCGCCATGCGCTCGTTGAAAGCGCGCTCAACGCTCTCGCAGAAATCGATGGCCTAACCAATCTCGAAAGCGCCCCCTTCTACGAGACCGAACCACTCGATTGCCCAGAAGGCTCACCCACCTTCCTCAACACCGTCGTCCAAACCCGCTACAACGGCGACGTCTTCGCACTACTCGACCAAACTCAAGCCATCGAGATTCAGCTTGGCCGTCAGCGCAAAGGAACTCGCAACGAAGCCCGCGTCATCGACATCGATCTCCTCCTCATCGACGATGTCACTCTGGAAGCAGAACGGCTCACACTCCCGCACCCTCGGATGCATGAGCGCCTATTTGTGCTTCGGCCCCTCGCCGATCTGCAGCCAGAGCTGATCCTTCCCAACGGCAAGCCTATCCGCAAAGTGATCCAGGAGCTTGAACTGAATACGTCGCCTACGTAGCATGTCTCGATGAGACCCGCGCTAATCTTCTTTGCTTGGCTTCTCCTCGCAGCCCATGGTCAGCAGACACTGACAAAAACCTTGCCACCACGGCTGGCAAAGACAGTGCGCGAAGTTCTCGATGTCCCCTATGCGGCTACAGCAAACCCGCGTCAACGGCTAGACCTCATTCTTCCAGCGAAACCCGCCTCCAAAGCACTTCCCGTCATCGTCTATATCCATGGTGGCGCTTGGCGACAGGGTGACAAGCGTAGTGGCCGCAAGCTCCTCACGCACTTCGTCGAGTCTGGGAAGCATGTCGGTGTCAGCGTCGGCTACCGCCTGAGCCCCGAAGCCCAGTGGCCCGCGCAAATTCACGACTGCAAAGCGGCGATCCGCTGGATTCGAGCCAACGCCAAATCCTACGGCATCGATCCCAAGAAGATCGCCGTCTGGGGCACGTCTGCCGGTGGTCACCTCGTCTCGATGTTAGGCGTTTCAGGAGGCGTCGAGGACCTTGAGGGTTCGTTAGGCAAACACACCAAAGAAAGTAGCCGCGTGACCTGTGTCGCCAATTACTTTGGCCCTTCCGACTTGCTCACTATGGGAGATTTCCCCAGTAGCATTGATCACAATGCCCCGGAC
>CALLLI010000396.1 GCA_938082635.1 uncultured Verrucomicrobiales bacterium | reverse complement strand
GGAAGTCTTCGAGCGGGAGCCGCTGGACGGCTTCGAGGATGAAGTGAACGAGATCGTCTTCTGGCACCCAGTCACGAAGATCGGGTGGCAGGAGCATTGGTGTTTCACGGTCGACATCAACGAAGCGGGCGCTCATGCCCTATTACTAACATCTTACTTAGATTTGTAAAGTCCGACCGACTCCTAGGGGGGAGATTCGTGCGCTTCCTGCACCAACAGGTTCCGGAGAGATTGGTCTTACCCGATCAGGACTCGAAGGCGCTCTTTGCTGCTGAAGATCGCGGCCTGACAATCCGCAGTTTGACGCTGCTCTGTCTCTTGGCCGTGATCCTAGTGCTTGGGACGACAGTGTTTGACGCGATGGTCTACCCCGAGATGGCGGGACTGTTTTTTAGACTACGACTTCTGTGCGCTGGCGTGCTTCTCGCCACCCTCTTGAGCCTGAACACAGACTTTGCTAGTCGGCATTACCGTGCCTACACGCTTTTTATGCCGCTGGTTCCTGCGTTCTTCATTGCGTGGATGATCTACCTGGCTCGCGATCCTGGTTCACCATATTACGCGGCTCTGGTCCTCTGTTTGGTTGCGACAGGATTTATCTTTCACTGGACGTTTACAGAAGGGCTCATCGCTACTGGAATCACGCTTGCCCTCTAGAGTCTTACGACTTGTCGTTGGGGCTTTACGGGAGGCGGAGTCAGTCTAAGCGCCACGATTAGCAACCTGCTCTTCATTACTCTAAATGGCCTCGTCATCGTCGTCGGCTCCTACTTTCATCATCGCACGCGCTTGCGTGTGTTTCTCGCGCGTTTGGAGTTAGATCGCAGCCGGATCGCAATGGAGGCTTCCAACCAGCAATTACGTGAATTGGATCGTTTGAAGAATGATTTCTAGGCCAATGTTAGCCACGAGTTGCGGACACCGCTGACTTTTCTGCTAGCGCCGATCGAGTCGATGCATCGACAGCAAGATCTACCACCGGCTCAGAGAGAGCTTATTACGACGATGCATCAACAGGCCTTGCGCTTGCTCAAATTGATCAACGATTTGCTCGATATCGCCAAGTTAGAGTCGGGTCAGTTGCCGCATCGGTGCGAACGGGTGCATGTGGGAGATTTCGTCAATGCCCTTGTTGAGTCGATTGGTGTCATTGCAAGGCAGCGCAATTTTACGGTGACCGCGCATGTGTCGGACGGTGTTGCCACGGTGGAGACAGACCGAGATAAACTGGAGAAGATCTGTCTTAACCTGCTTTTCAATGCTTTCAAATTCACGCCTGAGTTTGGTCGGGTGCACATGGGTGTGCGACGAGCTCAAGACAGTCTGGTGTTTACGATCAAGGACACAGGCATCGGCATCCCACCAGAACGTTTGCCCTTTATCTTTGAGCGTTTCTGGCAGGAAGATTCCTCGACGAAGCGGAAGCACCCTGGAACGGGGATTGGCCTTGCTTTGGTGAAAGAGTTGACGGAGGCCATGGGTGGTCATGTGGTGGCCAAGAGTAAGTTGGGGCAGGGCACGACGATCCTGGCGACCATTCCGATGAGTCCATCGGTGGGTGCGGCGATATCGTCTTCGGTTGAGCAAGAGACGGATTCAGAGGCTACAGATACCTGGCTCTCCCAGCTTCATCGCAAGGCAGAGTTCTCTCCGGCGCTCGGTTCAGGAGCGGATCTGGTCGTGGCGGGGGCGCATTCCAAAGAGCTTGTTAGTGTGTCTGCCGCGTTACCACTAGCTCCAAATGAGGCATACACAATTCTCCTAGTGGATGATGATGCGGGCATACGGGCATATCTTGCGGGCGAGCTGGTGCAGGATTATCAGGTGATCGAAGCTTTTGATGGGGTTAACGCAGTCGAGAGTGCCCAGAGATGGGAGCCAGATCTGATCTTGCTAGACTACATGATGCCGGAAATGGATGGCCTGGAAGTATGTCAGGCGTTACGAAGCGATCCTCGAACTCGCATGATTCCTATCATGCTTCTAACGGCTCGTGCGGACGAACGGACGCGCATGGCTGGTCTTGAGGCGGGGGCGAATGACGTGCTTATCAAGCCGTTCTCTCTGGTGGAGTTCCATGCGCGGGTGCGCAATCTATTGCGAAATCGCCAACTTAAGAAAGAGTTAGAGCCTGAGAAGGCTATTGTGGAAGAGGCGTTGTTGCGGCTTCGAGAGACTGAGGGGCAACTTGTGCAATCTGAGAAGTTGGCGGCTGTGGGGCAATTGAGCGCTGCCATTCTTCATGAGATCAACAACCCCCTTAACTACAGCATCTCGGCCTTGTTTGCTCTCTCCAAGCGACTTCGGCGTAGCTCAAAGCTCAAGGGTTTTGGGCACGATGAGCTGATTGATGATCTCAAGGATGGACTTAAGCGTGTCTCCTCCATTGTATCTGATTTGAGCGACTTTACCCATCCAGATACAGGGAAGCGTGTTGATATTCGGCTATCTGAAGCACTCTCAGTTGCCCGGCGCTTGGTCGCCCAACGTTTGAAGGACGAAGAGGTAGAACTCAACGATGACCTCTTCGAAGACTGCTACCTCCTTGCGAATAAGAACCTGCTGATTCAGGTCTTTATCAATATCTATCAGAACGCCTGTGATGCTGTCAGTGAACAGGAAGAGAAGCGGATCGATGTGTCGACCGAGATTGATATGGCGAGTGGTATGGTTGCCATTGAGCTACGGGACAATGGGCCTGGCATTGAATCGAAGCACTTGCCGCGGCTCTTTGATCCTTTCTTTACCACGAAAGAGGTGGGTAAGGGAACGGGGCTCGGATTAAGTATCTGTTATCGACTCATTAAGGATCACGGTGGTGATATCATCGTGTCGAGCGCTCTTGGTGTGCATACGACGTTTACCGTCACGCTACCTTTGCATCCTAGTCGCCAAGGGGAGGAAACGCTTGAGAAGCGTGAACTTATACTCGCAGAATCATAATGGATGGACTTTTAGAATCAATCGACTATCGCCGCTACGCCATTCTGTACGTGGATGATGAAGGACGTTCCCTGAAGTGCTTTCGTCAGGCATTTGAGGATTCCTTTGAAATCTACACGGCGCGGAATGCTGCGGAGGGTTACGAGATTCTGTGTGAGCGGCGAGATCATATTGGAGTGCTTCTGACTGACCAGCGTATGCCGGGTGAGAGTGGTGTGGAATTGCTCGATAAAGCGCGCCGACTTGATCCTCGCATTATTAGAATTCTAGTGACGGCCTATTCAGATGTAGAGACCGTCGTGGAGTCCGTGAATACGGGAGCCGTCTTTCATTACCTGACAAAGCCCTGGGATCCAGAAGTCTTGAAGGGTATGCTCAAACGTTGGCTTGAGCACTTCGTGGTACAGAGTCAGAGAGATCATCTACTCAAAGAGAAGCTTGGCATCGTGCAGAACATGCTGCGTGGCGACCGAGCCGAAAGCATGAGTATCCTGGCTTCCGGATTGAACCACCACATGCGCAATGCACTCACGTCGATCAAGACCTTTGTGGATTTGGTGCCGTTCAAGTTGAAGCAGGAGCTAGGCGAGGACCAGGATTATCAAGATGGTGAGTTCTGGACCAGCTATCACGGTCAGGTTGAGCAGCAGGTGGAGCGGATGATCGCCATTCTGGAGCGTTTGTGGGAGGCCTCCTGTGAGAAGGAGCTTCAGTTCGAGCCAGGGGTCGATCTTCGTGAGGCCGTGACGACGACCTTGATCGTGATGCAGGTGGAACTCGTGCAGCGCGAAATCGAGGTTCAGCTATGCATTCCTGCGGACTTGCCGACTTTGACGTCGAATCGGGCCAAACTCAGTCAGCTTCTGCGCCTCCTCTTGCAGGATGCTCTGACGCATCTGGGCGGAGCCCAGCAGATCTACCTGGGGGCCGAAGTGGTGGAAGGGCACCCAGGAGACATGAATTTGCCCTGCGTGCATCTCTGGATTTCGGACGATGGCGAGCCTGTGGCTGAGGCTGACTTGGGTCATCTCTTCGATCCGTTCTTTCCTCGTGGGACGGACCCTCGTTCGCTCGGGACGGATCTCATGGCCTCTTATCACATTGTCCATCTCCACGGCGGGCATATCGAGGCCAGGAACGATCACGATGGCAACACTGCAATTCACGTCTATTTGCCCCTAGAAAGGGCGGGTTCTGGCGAGCTGGGTGATCAAGATCTCCAGTCGCGTATCGCGGCTACCGAGGACCTCTGGCGGAGACTTCAGAGGGGATGAGGCTTCCTCAGGAAAGAGAACTTTCCTTCGATTCTCTCCTTTCTTGGTTGAATCAGCGCCTGATACCTTCAAAGTCCTCTCTGATATACAAGGCGCCTGCCTCGCTTCCTGATGTTTGATCGGCTCCTGAAACACAAGCTCCTTATTCTTATACTCCTGGTGGTGTGGGGAGGTCTGCCCTATCATTTCATTCAGAAGATCGACTTTACGAAGGTCATCACAATGCCCTCGGGTCGGATCGATTACCTGATCCCGATTAATTTCGACTTTGTGTGGATCTACCACTCCTGGCTGTTGCTCCCGATTGCTGTCGGGTTCCTTACGAATATGTGGAGCCTCTTGAAACGGTTCGCCTGGAGCATCTTTGCCGTGAATGCGGTTTCGTTCTTGGTCTTCGTCTGTCTGCCGACAGAGGCGCCACGGCCTATCGATGTGGCGAATGCTCCGAAGCTTTATTTGTGGACCATTCAAATAGATGAGCCCACGAATGCGTGCCCGTCACTCCATGCTTCGGTGACGGTACTCAGTTCGATCTTTGCTATCTTTGTTCTAGGGCGCTTCCGCTGGGCTTGGCTAGGACGTGCCTTTACGGTGCTCTGGGCCATTGGCATCCTTTGGTCCACGCTGGCGACGCGGCAGCACGTCTTTATTGATATTGCTATCGGTAGTTTGTTAGGCGCGACCGTCGCCACGGTGGCACTCTGGCCTCGCCCAGAGTCAAGCTGGTCACGCGGGGGCTTGGAACGGGCTTTTTAATCTTTCTCGTCTGCGTCGAGTGGGGCCTTCTTCGGCCAAGTGGCAGGATCTTGGCAGTAATACTCTCGCAACTGCTCATACAAGCTGTGGTGCCGTTCAAGCAACAGCCTGGGTTTCTCAAAGAACGTCTCCGTAGCTACGGCAAAGAACTCTGCTGGATTCGTGGCTCCGTAATCATCAATCAAGGTCTTCTTTCCCCGTTCCGTAAGATCCTGAAGCTGATCAAACTCCGACTGCATGATGCGTGCCCAGCTGAGATACATGCTACGTCGCTCGGTGCGAGTGACTCGTCTTCCGAGGATGGGAGCGCCATCGGCTTGGCCGTCTTCTTGATCTAACTGGTGAGCGAATTCGTGGAACACGACATTGTTCCCATCATGTGGGCTCGCGGCACCACTCTCCGAGGCATTCCATGAGAGAACGACTGAGCCAGAGCCCCAGGATTCACCCAATCGGTGGGATGCTTTTTCGGTCAGGGTCCCATCTTCTGACCAGGACGTTGCCTTGGTCACATAGGCATCAGGATAGACAAGGATGCTCCTTAGTTTGGGGAAGTAACGCGAGTCTCGGTGCACGAGGAGAACGCATGCTTGCGCGGCGATCGTGACCCGAATTTCATCGGTGAGCTCAAGACCGCCGCAGCCTTCGAAGCGCTTCTCGTGGAGGAAGACCTGAACGTGCTCCAGCAATTCCTCTTGGGCGCGTTCGGGCATGCGTACGAATACCGGGACATTCGACCGAATGATAGCCAACCAAGCTTCCGGAAACGGCTGACGCCTTAGTTTAGAGCGCCGCCGATTCCGAAAGTAAGAGAATATATGTCGGTTAGGTAAGGGGATGTTAGTCATTGTAACCAGTTTCACCATGATCGGCGATGTCGAGTCCTTCGGACTCTTCACGCTCATCGACACGTAGGCCAATGGTAGCATCGATGACTTTCAGAATGACAAAACTGACGATACCGGTGTAGACGGCCGTGTAAAGCGCGGCGAGGAACTGGGTGGTGAGCTGCGAACCAATCGCATAATCTGCATCTGCGTTTCCTCCGAACGAGGCGGCTGCAAACACCGCGACAAGAATCGTACCTACCGCACCGCCGACGCCGTGAACGCCGAAGACATCGAGCGAGTCATCGTAGCCAAACTTCTGCTTGATCTTAGTCGAGGCGATCCAACAGAGAAGTCCCGACGTGCCGCCGATACACAAAGCGCCGATGGGGCCGACGGCACCCGAGGCCGGCGTGATAGCAGCGAGGCCGGCGATAGAGCCCGTCGCGATGCCGAGCATGCTAGGCCTTTTCACCGTGACCCATTCGAGTACCATCCAAATGAGCGCACCGGTAGATGCGGAGATGTGCGTGACGATCAAGGTCATCGCGGCAGTGCCATCGGCACCGAGACCTGAGCCTGCGTTGAAACCGAACCAACCAACCCAAAGCATGCCGGTTCCAGCAACGCACATAGGCAAGTTGTGAGGAGCCATGGGGCGCTTGGGATAGCCGTTGCGAGGGCCCAGGACGAGAACGGCCACTAATGCTCCGACACCGGCAGTGATGTGAACGACAATGCCGCCGGCATGGTCCATGATGCCTTCAAGACCGAGCATGCTCCCTCCGCCCCATACCATGTGGCAGACTGGCAGGTAGACGAGAACGGCCCATACGGTGACGAACACGAGCATGGCAGAGAATCGGATGCGTTCGACAAATGCTCCTACCATCAGCGCTGGCGTGATGATGAAGAAGGTCATCTGAAAGGCAAAGAAGATGAGCTCAGGAATAGTATGACTACTGTCATAGACCTCACCCGTGCCGATCCCGGAGAGCATCGATTTACTCATCCCCCCAATGAAGTTACTGCCCTCAGCGAAGGCTGCAGAGTATCCGAACACTAGCCAAATGATACTCATCACACACGTGATGACGAAGCAGTGCATGAAGACGGAAAGAACATTCTTCTTCCGGACAAGGCCTGCATAGAACATGGAGAGTCCTGGAATCGTCATGAACAGGACAAGAGCTGTCGCGACGATGATCCAAGCGGTGTTTCCGGAATCAATAGGCGGTGCTGCGGCAGTAGCAGTGCCATCTTGTGCGATTCCTTGTGATGCTGATACTAATAGAAGGTATAATGGAAGTAGTCGTTTCATGCGCGGTGAATCCGAATAATTAATGAGTTGGTATGGGGATACCAAGCCACAACGGCCTGACAGTCAATGGGGAATCGCTCTGTTTTACGGGTTCGTTTCTTCTGATTCGTAGCCGCGCCACATCCAGACTAAGGTGTCTGCCAGTGTTTGTTCGAAGACTCGGCGATCGCAGTGCCCAGCTCCTTTACTGAAGACATAGCGGTAGTCATAGCCTTTCGATTCTAAAACCTCTGCGGTGCGTATGTTCGCCAGGACCCAATTGTGGTAGGAGCCTTGCGGGGCGTTCGCTCCATTGTCGTTCTCGGAAACATGGGTGAATATCCGCAGCGGCTTCTTTTCACTGTTCTCGATGAGTTTCATGTTAGAATGATACTCCCAGGCTCCTCGAGGAAGCTTGGCCTCTTCAGGAGCGTCGTCGTCCTGCTGATCGACAAACGTTCCTGAATACGTGATGAGACGACGAAACAGGTCTGGGCGAAACCAGCCCATGGTCAGAGCGGCTGCCCCGCCCGAGCTGCAGCCCATCGTGGCTTTGCCCCAAGGGTCCTCTGTAAATGCAATTCCTGGATAGGCGGCTTTGATATTGGCATTGGTCGGTACGGCGGGTAGCACTTCATCATTGATGAAGCGGGCGAAGCGATCCGACATGGTATCATACTCTAGACCTCGCTGGCTGCCCTTGCTATCATTACCACCATTCTGCACAGAGATCGCGATGAACGCTGGCAGTATGCGATTGGCGTCTTTGGAAATCGTTAGATTATCGAGCGCGTTGCGAACAAGATTGAGCCCGCCTGGGCCGTCGTGCATGACCAGGATAGGTGCCTTAGTTCCGTCTTTGTAAGCCGAGGGTATATAGACAACGATCTTTCGTTTCTCGCGGACGGGCTTCTTAGGATTGAGCGTCTTGTCGTCACCACGAAAGATCTTGCTGTCTGCCAAACGCATTGTGAATTCGAACTGTTTGCCCTTGGGGTTACCGCGATCAGTTAGGTCAGGATCGACCGTGTAATCAGGCCCCACGGTGTGATTCCCATTGCCTTCTTTGCCTGGCTGCTCAGCGTGAAGTAGGCTGATAACACAAAGACAGGCAACGATGCTCGTGCGCACGATTGGTTTTTGATTCATAGCCTCGGATTGTCTCGAAGGGAGGCCCAATGACAAGCCTCCTGTTGTGCTTGCCATGAAAACCGACTCATTTCAGGAAATTCTCTGTCGAGGGTTGGTCTTGTTTCATAACTAATGGAAGCTGTCGTAAGTTCAAGGATTTGGTGTCTAGATTGTGGCGTGACTTCGTTCCAGGACCCCGCTAATTCCATTGGGAAGCCTAACCAAACTCGTTTTCATGAAATTGTTCTTCGCAGGTCTTACCGTCAGTCTCTTCCTCGTTTCCTGTTCTCTTCAAGATCGTGAACTTGCACCGCCCGTATCTGGTCCAAGTGTCGCTGGGATGATTACGGGCGGCTCAGGGAAGGGCAAACTCTACGCAGTGCTCTACGAATTGGATAATAAGAAGTATCGGCCGGTCGTAGATCAGTTGGTTGGTAAGAATGGGCGGTTCGAGTTCCCAATCGCTTCGAACAATATCTTCGGGGTGGCTGCGTTTGAAGACCTCAATGGAAATCTTCGGCAAGATAGAGGTGAGTATGCGGGCTATGTCCGTTTCCCGAAAGTGAAGCTTCTGCCAGCAGGCAAGGCTGGCCTAGTTCTTCGCCGCAACGTTGCGCTTCGAAAGCGCACGAAGAAAGTAGCTAGCCCTATCGTTCTGTCAGAAGAAGCGGCAGGCGAAGTCGCACGGCGTGATCGCCAGCAGCTTAGCAGTAGCCTCGCTAAGACGACGGCTCCCAAGAAGAAGCCCGCTGCTCCGGCACCAAAGGCGGCTCCTCCCGTTCAGCGTGATATTGTCAATTTGGGAGATGCTCGCTTCTCGCTGGCCTCTGCGGCCACGGGGTTCCGTGATGCCAGCTCCTTCCAGAAGAAGTCCGGCTCAGGGCTCTACCTGGTCGATCCCTATCGCGCTAACAAATTGCCTGTCATCTTCATCCATGGCGTTGGAGGAGCGGCACAGGATTGGAGAAATCTATTTCCTCAACTCGATCTTGCTCGGGTCCAACCGCTCGTCTATCAATATCCCACTGGCATGTCTCTGGAGTCAGCAACGAGTCAGCTCATTGATTTCGCTGGGGTGACGAGCAAGCGCTACCGTTTCCGCGATGTTCAAGTCGTCGGGCTGGGCACCGGTGGCCTCATTGCCAAAGCCTTTGCTCAGCGCAGTCGCAGTGTGCGGGTCACGTCACTTGTCACCCTGGGTACGCCGTGGGGTGGATTGAAAGTGCCCACGGGCAAAGTTCAGCGAGGTCATGTCTCCTGGGGTCTGCGCTCGAACAGTCCTTTCCTCAAACAGTCTCGCCGTCCGTTCTCCGGCCCACATCACTTGCTCTTCGCTTATGCGGACGCTCGGGCCTTGCCTAGTCAGCTGGATCCTCGCGTTCAAGAGGCCGCTGCACGTGTCCTCGGGTTCCCGACAGACGTCAGGGGCCTCGCTCGCTCTTCTGCCGCTGCGGAGCTAGTTCGCGGCGCTTTGGGGAAGCGTTGAGTTAGAGACGGCCAGGGTTGACGTGGCAAGTGCTGTTTGGGTACCATCATGCCCATGGACTGGGGTGCTTTCCTCATTGCGATTCGAGAGATAGATCGCGCTGCTTTTTGGTGAATTGTTAGTTTTGTCAAGCGAAGCTGATTTCAGTTCGAAGAACGAGACCCGCTATGCGTCATGGTTCTCGGGGATTGGTTTCACACTGCTTCAACTGACAGCGTTCTTGCGATCTGACTGGGCTCCGCTGCTCGTGGCGCTCCGCTGGATCTCCACTCGGCATGTGCTCTGGGCGATGTCGAGGCGATCAAGCGTCTTTTCAGCAAAGATCGGAATGCTCATGAGGTCGCGATTGACACCTACGCAGTTCGCGCTTGAGCATCCACAGAGTTAACGAGCTTTGCTAGAGCATGGTGAAGACCCAAACCGATCCATCCAGAAATTAGCTTGGTTTGATTGGGAGGGTCCTGCTGCGGAGCGAGGTGTCTCTGATTGGCGCTTGATTCACATGATTGGTCTCGGTCGGGGGAACGGAATCGAGACTGTGGAAGTCTTGATAGAGTTTGG
This sequence comes from uncultured Verrucomicrobiales bacterium, assembly GCA_938082635.1. Classification (GTDB taxonomy): domain Bacteria; phylum Verrucomicrobiota; class Verrucomicrobiia; order Verrucomicrobiales; family DEV007; genus JAACDM01. The sequence continues at coordinate 11,343 of CALLLI010000396.1, read as the reverse complement.
CGCGGATATAGACGCGACTGCCTTGCCGTTTGGTGACGCGGCCATCCATCTCTCGGCGATCTACGATCGAGCGCCGTTGATTTGGCGGTTTGTGGAGCAAGGCGTGGACGTGGATATTCCTACGGCGGAATCTCTCACGAATGGAACCGCGACGGACTTGTTCGAGACGGAGTCCTTTGCCCCTTTCGACGGCCACGGCAAGACACCACTGATGCTGGCGCTCGGTGAGGGGCAATCGGCAGCCGTCGACGTGTAGATAGAGCTGGGCGCTGATGTCAACGCGCGGGACCCTTTAGAGCACACCTCGGCCCACTATGCGGCGGGTGCTTTCTGGAAGACGAATGTAGGCCAGGTGTCGCGCCTTATCCAACACGGCGCGAAACTGGAGTTGGCCAGCGAGAGCGGACAGAGTCCCATCGATTTGGCTAAGAGGAAAGGCTATCAAGAAACCGTTGCCCTTCTTGCGAATGCTTGATTCGGCGAATAATAGGACTTCCTGCCTGGACGATTAGAAACATCGTCGATCCCTTCGGAAACCATCTCGTATTCTGGACCTCAAGCTCATGAGTAATCAAGATAAACGACCATTGTCAGCCATTTGCGTTGAGCGTGACAGTGTCCCTAAGGACCAGCGAAAGCGCCTACTCGCGTTGTTGAAGCAAGGTGCAGACATTGGTGAATCCGATAAGAACGGCGTGACGCCACTACTCCATGCGGTGCGCTTTCGTAGTCCCATGGCGGTAGAGGCTTTGATAGAACGTGGTGACAACGTAGACCAACGCTCAGGCGCGACGCCGCTTCATAGAGCTGTGATTATCCACAGGGGCGCCTGGTACGGCTGGGAAAGGCGCGGAGAGGCTCGGTTATTGATAGGTCCGGGTGTTGATCTGTCGATCAAGAACAAGCTTGGTAAGAGGCCTCTCGATTATGTGAAGGACGCAGAGGTTCGAGTCTTGCTGAAAGGCTAGGTGAGGATCTCTTGGATGACGTGGCCGTGAACGTCGGTTAGGCGGCGATCAATGCTGTCCTTGCGGAACGTGAGCTTCTCGTGATCGATACCTAACAGGTGCATGATCGTGGCGTGGATGTCGTAGACCTCGGTGGGGTTGCGCCTGTCCAGAGGCTTGTAGCCCCATTGATCACTTTCGCCGTGGGTGACACCGCCTTTGATGCCGCCACCGGCCAACCAGTTCGTGAAGACATACGGATTGTGATCCCGACCCTTGCTGCCTTGGGTCGAGGGCATGCGTCCAAACTCGGTCGTCCAGAGAATGATGGTGTCTCCAAGCATGCCGCGCTGCTTGAGGTCTTGAATCAGGGCCGATGCTCCTACCGCCATGCCGTTGGCGAGAGGTCCATGGTCGCGCTCAACATCTTCGTGGCTGTCCCAGTTGCGACGGGGAAACGAGTTGTCGTTGCCTGACCAGATTTGAACGAAACGGACGCCACGTTCTAACAAGCGGCGAGCGGTTAAACATTTACGGCCGAAGTAGTCGGCTTCTTCGGCGCGGTTGATATCTTTGCCCCATTTGCGTTCGTCTCTAGCAAGGCCATACATCTTCTTGATGTAGGCGGGTTCTTGCGAGATATCGAGAGCTTCGGGGGCCGCCAATTGCATCCGCGCCGCGAGTTCGTAGGAACGAATACGTGCTTCCAGACGGGTATCGCCTTCGCGATCCGAAGCGTGAGCACGGTTTAGTTTGGCGAGCAGCGAATGACCGGCATCTTCGGCTTCCTTCGTGATGTATTCCGCGCTTTCGGGCGGATGGAGATCGACGATGGGGTTCTTGGTGCCTGGACGAATGATCGTACCTTGGTGCATGGCCGGCAGGAAAGCTGCTGCCCAGTTCTTGGGGCCATTGGAGGCGAAGCCACGATGGTCTGGCAGAGCAACAAAGGTGGGCAAGTTGTCGTTCATGCTACCGAGCCCATAACTGATCCAGGATCCCATTCCGGGGAATCCTGGACGATCAAACCCAGTCGCTTGCAAGTAGGTGGCCTGACTGTGAACGCCCGTCTTGCCGACCAGATTATGGACGAACGCGATGTCATCGACAACGGCACCTAACGGAGCGACAGGCTCACTGATCATCTTGCCTGAACCCCCGTAAGGCTTGAAGTCCCAAACGGGTTTCATCCAGGGGCCCAGTCCATTTTGAAAGGCCTCGACATGTTCGCCGAAATCAGAGGCCTCACCGTGGTGCTTGATAAGGTCTGGCTTAAAGTCCCAAAGATCCAGATGACTAGCAGCTCCCGCCATGAAGAGCTGAATGACGCGCTTCGCTTTGGCTGGATGATGCGGGGCGTAAAGGATGCCGCCCGTGGAGGATGCCTCCGCCCCTTCTCTCGCCAACATCGAGGCGAGCGCAATGCCCCCAAGACCACCACCAGAGTGGCAGAGGAACGAGCGTCGGGAAACTGGAGGCGTGCTTTTGATAGCCTGTTATTCCACGACAGACTTAGGTGCTGGGGCAAGCAAGATGTAGTTGCAGCCACAGCCGCCGCCGCCAACGCCTTCACCTCCGAAGGCGGCTTCGCGGCTGAAGTACATGTGGTCGGCCATGCCTTTGGCGAGCGGATCGCGGTTTGGAATCATGATCTTCTTGGCAAGGTGGCCGCGCTCGAACGGCTGAACATTGGCGCAGTTGGCCAGAGTCAGACAGGCAAGGGCCAGTGAGAGAATTGTGAAGGGATGTTTCATGAGGCTTCTTCGATAAGGTAAGCGTGATAACTGCGAGATTCCAATTTACGAGTTGTGGTCTGAAGCGTGCCTTCGCTGCCGAAAGTGCTTTCGATGAGTTCGAGGCCGTCTTGAGGGCCGAGTATAAAGGCTGTAGAGGCGATGATCCCGGCATCTAAGCAGCGTTCTGAGACCACGGTGGCACCCTGACAATCATGTCGAACGGGCCAACCGCTTCGGCAGTCGATCAAGTGGCCATAGGCTTGGCCGTTGATCATAACGTGTCGCCGATAGTTGCCGGAAGAGGCGACACCGCGATTGGTCAAACCAAGACGTTCCCAGACATCGCCAGGTGTAGCGCCATCTTCCACGCCGACAACCCAACACGGGGCGTCGACTGGAGAGCCAAGTGCGCGGATGTCTCGACCGAAGTCGACTAACACATCACGCACGCCGAATTTTTCCGCCATGTCGGCGACGCGATCCACCGCATACTCTTTGCCATAGCCGCCGAGGTCGAGAGCCATCCCTATCTGAGGCAAGCGGATCTGGCCGCGAACGCGTTCGACTGAAGACCAGCGCACGAGTGAGCGCGCTTTCTCGAGCATGGGCTCGGATGGTTCTTCACCGGACTCAGCAGCTTGCTTCCAAAGATAGGTTAATGGCAGGGAGGTGGGGTCAAGGATGCCGCGAGAGAGGAAATGGACGGTATCGATCATGCCGAGCACGGATTCCGCGTCTTCATCGAGGTCGACCCAGTCACCATCGCCGGCTTTGTCGTTAATCTTACTGATGAGGCTGTCCTCACAGAAACGTGAGTACTTCGCCTCGAAGGCTTTGACCCATGCGAGTGCCGCCTGACGATAGGCCTCGGCAGCGTCCATGGCTTCTGTCTTGAAGATGACACTACATTGAGTGCCCAAAGCCTGAAACTTCAGCTTGAACAGCCCAACCGAAAGATCCTTCGGCAGCTCGTCAGTGATCGGCATGCTCTGCTAGAAGGAGGCAGACATGCCGAGGTTGATCACGTTTGCCTTCGGATAGGCTTCGCTTGGCGTACTGGAATCGTTGCCTGACATGATGTAACGCTCGTAACCCGCATCAATCATGAGCCAATCGTTCACCTGGTACTCCGCTTTGATGCCGTAGGTGTGGGCATCGAAATTCGATAAGCGATAGTCTGCGGAGAAGAATGGCGCCCGACCGCCTCGATCATCGTTAGGCGCGGTATCCGAGCCGTCAAGATTCACGCTATAGTAGTCTGCAGCGTCTTGATGGTAGAAGCGGTAGTAGGGCGAAATGACTAGCTTATCGCCGATCTCTTGATTCCACTGAAGTTTGATCGTGTGCGCCCGGAGCCCGCGGTCGTCTTGGAAGAGACGGTAGGAGGCATCGAAGCTGCCATGCAGAGACTCAACGTACTGGAGGAGGCCGAGGCGCATGACGAAGCGCATGCGCTCATCTGGACGATTCTCGAAGTAGGCGATGCGTTCAGAGAAAGGTGGTAGGCCCGGAATGGAGAACGTTTCACTGCGGCCGATGCTTTTGTAGGGATCACCGAGGTAGCCGCGCGAATAGCCCAGCGTTAGATTCGCTTGAAGAATTGTTTTAGGGGTGAGCAGCTGGGTCAAGCCGATGGAGAAGTCGAAACTCTCTTTGCCGAGTTCGTCCGCTAGACTTATCGCAGTGACGAGGTCGTCTGTGTAGGAGAGACCAAGTTGCAGGGTGGTGTTCTTCTCATTGAATTCATGCTCCGTGCGGAGAGTGAAGCCGTTGGAAAGGTAGTCGTTCTCTTCACTGCGTGCGTACTCAAAGGTAAAGGCGTGGTCTTCGATCGCCTTGGTCAGCGAGACGATGTAAGCCCAGCGTTGGTCTTCGATTTCGGCGAAGGCGAGTTTATCAGGATCGTTTAGATCAACAAGGCCCGTGGGGGAAGATCCCGTCATGATGTTTGTCAGGACCTCGGCCGAGACAAACAGATCGTGCGCCAAGCTTGTTTCTACGAGGAAGTAGTGTGACGGAATCTCCATTCGTCCGTCGTCTTCCGTGTAAAGTTGGTACTTGTAGCTGACCTTGTGGCCTTCTTCGGCACTCAGAGGTCTAACGATGATTAGATAAAGGGCTACAAGGTAGGCCAGGCAGGAGCGTTCACGGTGACACTTCATAGGAATAGGGATGATGGTTACCATGAATGGTTTAGTCTGCGAGGGTCAATGTCAATCGGACGAACTGAGCGCCTGTGTTTGCGGGAATCTGAACGATCGATTCTTGATCACTGTGCGTGATCACAACCCCATCGATGCCTGATTGCATGGGCTGCCACGAGTCGACGGATAGATCGGAACTCATCTCGAAGACTGGAGTGACGCCTGCAACATTCGCTCGGGAGAATCGCAGTTCTAAGAGATCTTGCACTTCTGTTCGAGTCAGGATCGCTGACGGTGCGACGTCGGTCGTCGCCTGGGTCGGATTCGTGCCATAGTAATACTCCAGCAAGTTGCTGATCCCGTCGCCGTCTGCGTCTGCTGTCGGGGCCGCTAGGTCCTGACTTGAGACGGCTGTTAGTTTCTCTGTTTGCCAAGTGGTGAAAGGAGAAGTGTTCTGGGGTAGGGAGATTGTTGTCGTTTCGCTGAGGACACTGCCCGTGGCGTTGGAAACTTCTACAGAATAGGCACCCGCATCTGCAGTTGTGATGGCCGGGAGTGACAGCGCAGGGGCATCTGTATTGCGTGTGCCGATGAGTTCGGCATTGATCAGGAAATCGGTGCCGCGCGCACCTCTGTTCAAGGCCTGGATCGCAAGTAAGTTCGTTCCTGTTTTTAACGAGGCCAAGTGTTCGGCGAGATCGATATCAACGAACTCCGTGGCAAGATCCCTCCCATGCTCGAGCGTTGCTAGCGATTTCCACTTAAGGGTGGCTGGTGCATTGGCATCGGAGACTCTGGCGCCGTTGAGGTAGGCTACATAGCCAGCATCATACTGGATGCGTAGTTTTAGTTCGTTTGCGCGTTGAAGGTCGGCTTCAGTTAGGGTGAATGGGACGCGCACAAGAGCGGTGGCATTCCGGCGGAATGAGACCGCCTCTAGGTCAGTCTGAATGTGAGGAGCGAAGGCTTGGTCGGCGACACGGTCATAGCCAATCCCGCCTGCACCAGCAATCCAGCTGCTATCGTCGAAGTCGGTCGCGGTGCGCCAGGTATCGTCGACAACACCGATAGGTACGAGAACGCGGTGCTCAGTCGTTTCATCAATGAAGGGCGTTGATGAGCTTGGTATCTCTTGACCGTCTTTCAGCCAACGGTAGTGCAAGCCTCGTCCGGTAACGCCTACTTCGAGAGTTGTGCTAGATCCGAGATCGAATTCTCCTCCGGTAAGTTGGGTGGTAATGGCAGGTGGTTCTCCGCCATCGACATTTAGGATCAGCGTGTAGGTGGGCGTCGCACTTCCTCCCTCTGTTCGTCCTCGCCAACCGATGATATCGATCTCAAACGTGCCGGCCTCCTCAGGGATTCCTCCGAAACTACTGACGCCCCGAGAGACGACGTCGGATTTCGTTAGTCCTGCAGGCAAGCCTAGAACGGAGTAGGACGCGGCGGTCTCTCCGACGACTCGAAATGCCCAGGTGAACTCTTCGCCGACGGTGGCGTCTGCTGGGGCGGCAGAGGTTCCGGCTGGAACGACGGCAGTCGCCCCGGTCACCGCATGAGTGCCACCCAAGAAGACGGCGAGAGGGGCTGCCGCACGCGACATCTGGATGAGCGGCCTACCAAGGGCTTGCTGCAGTTTGCCGAGATGCAGGAATACGGGCGAACGTTGCAGTGTTAGGAGGAACAGGCTTGCGACATAGGCAAAGCGAGACTGGTAAACCTTCGTAAGGAGGAGATTGAGACTGAACGAATTGACTAACATAGTAAGTTAAGTAGAGGCAAACGGAGGATAGGCAGGCTCGAACATGGCCTTGAGATTGGCAGGGTTATAGTTAATATTTATTAATGCTCGTCTATGGTTTTAGAGACACGGTGAGGCGGAGGAACTGACGCCCCTGATCGGCGGGCAAACTCACCGTTAGGTGAGCTTCATTTCTCGTGAGGATGGTACCACCAGTGCCATTCTCGATGGGCGTCCACTGAAGGCTGGCCAGATCATTGGAGCCTTCTACTTGCACGATACTGTCGACGGCGTCGATTGAGAGATCGAAGTCTGCGATGAGCCTTATCTGGCCGACCACTCTCTCGAGATGCATGACGGGTGCGTTTGGTGGGTCCGCAGTATTCGGATCTGTCCCTAGAGCATACTCGATGAGATTGCTCATGCCATCCTGATTGGGATCTTCCTGTGGTGCTGTGATTCCATGGGATGATTGCCAATGGGAGAAGCTTCCGATAGTTCTCACTTGAATCTCGGCGGCGCTGCTAGTGAGCTTGCCATCGCCATTTGAGATTTCTACGGTGTAGCTACCGGCGTCGGATACTGTCAGGGCATTGATCGTAAGAGAATTGGTATGAGGCAGGCTACCAACCATGGGTTGGCCGTCTTTTAGCCAGCGGTAGATGAGATTAGATCCATTGGCTTGAACGGATAGCGTCGTGGGGGGCGCCTTCGTTGAAGGTTCCGCCAATGGGTTGCGAGGTTAGCTCTGGAGGTTGGGCGCCCCCTTCGATGTTTAGTGTGAGGGTATACGTGGGCGTCTTGCGTCCGCGCTGACGAGATTTCTCCCAGCCAATGATGCGAACCTTGTATTGGCCTGGCGTGGTGGGAGCACCGCTGATGCTACTCACCGCACTGGTGACTCCGGGAGGCAAGCCTTCGAAGCTGTAGGACTTTGCTTTCTCTCCGGTCGTGCGAAACACCCAGGTGAAGGATTCGCCCACTTTCGTCTGAGAAGGACTGGCTGAGGGTTGAACGGGCACCACGCCGGTCGCTCCAGTGACCGAATGCATGGTGCTCGCTCCGACCGAAATGGGTGCGATCCATCGAACCACGTCTGCGAATCGCGGCATGAATTGGCCTGGAAACTCTATCAGATGTCGAATGACGGGCGTTCGCTGGAGCAGCAGTATGACGCTCAGCAGGTAGCTGAACCTCGACTGCCAGCAGTGATGAGCGAGGAGAACGGGGGTGGTGTACCAACAACGGAGTCTTGCTGAGTGAGTCATAACACCTAGAGCCTAGGTGCCAATCATTACGGAGATATTATGCGTCGTAATAAACGTGCCTCAATGCTCTTCGAGCACGTAGCCCTGGCGATGCACGGTTTTGAGAAATTGATGATCTCCTTGATGAAGACGTTTCCTTAGGAGGCACACGGCAGAGTCCACGGCATTGCTCCGGACTTCCTTGGCGTGATAATAGACATGATCCTCGATCTCTTCTCGCGAGACGATCCGGCCTTTGCGCATGGCGAGATACTCTAACAAAGCGTACTCGCGTGGAGGCACTTTCAGATCTTCGCTGTCCAGGGTGACGCGTTTCGCTGCGGTATCCACTTCCAATGAGCCAATGGTGATCACTGAGCGCTTCGTGTCGTAACCGCGTCGGACGAGTGCATGCACGCGCGCGACCAGCTCTTCGATGGCAAAGGGCTTCGGCAAGTTAGTCGTCAGCACCGAGTTCGAGGCCAGCGACACGATCCGCGACTGCGGTGCGCGCGGTGAGAATGAGGAGGTGAGTTTTACAGCCACCGGCACGAAGCCGTTTCAGGCATCTCGATGCCATCAATCTTGGGCAGCATGAGATCGAGAATGATCGCGTCATACTCAGTCGTTTCTGCCAAGAAGAGCCCCTCTTCGCCATCCGGCGCGGTGTCCACGGCGTGGCCTGCCCGTTTGAGTGCCTTGGCGACGTAGTTTCTCAGGTGTTTGAAATCTTCGACAAAGAGTACGCGCATAGGCAGTTACGACAGTTCCAGTACAACGTTGTTCAGCAGCGAGCGCAAACTCTTTCAAACCGTAATGAATTCGTAATCATTTCTCGCCAAGGGTGCAGCCTCCATCAAATGTATCCATTCATGTCACCTCGCCCGCCTTCACTGCGCAGGCAACTCGCTTGGGCTCTCGCGGGTTGTCTGACACTGCTGTGCCTGGCTGCTAATCTCGCCTTCTATTACTATGTGAGGAAACTTAGCATCGAAGAATTCGATGCCGCGTTGCAAGCCGATCTTACTACAGTGGTGGCGATGACGTCGGTCCACGACGGCGGGACCCGGATCGACCTGCATATTCACAATCACGATCATCCGGAGTATCGGGAGGATTATGAAGATGCGAAATTCTATCACATCTCTCACGCTGATGGACGCTGATGGACGCTGTCATCTGCGCTCGCGCTCGCTCAATGCGGCGTCGCTTCCCGTGTTGTCAGAGACACACGACCAGTTAGTCTTTCGGGACATCGCCTTGCCAGATGGGCGTCGCGGTTGTGTTGCCTCTAGACTGTCTCTTTTGGAGGAAGCAAATGCCACGGGCACGCACTCCATTCACGTTGCCATCGCTGTCTCGAGAGAGAGTTTGGATCATATTCTCGCGATGCAACGATGGTGTGCGATCGCCCCGGGTGGCTTGTTGATCGTGGCTTCTATCGCGATCGCCTTGGCTCTGACGAAGCGCTCCTTTCGTAAGGTGGACGAGTTCTCATGACACATGCGCTCTATCGATTTTGATACCTTGGGCAATCGCCTCCCTGAAGAGAATCTCCCCGTGGAACTGGCTCCGCTGGCGAGGCGTTTCAATGAAGCGCTAGCGCGGCTCGACCGTGGTGCGCAACGGGAGATTCGTTTCAATGCGAATGTGGCGCATGAACTCAGGACGCCGGTTGCTGAGTTACGAGCGATTGCCGAGGTGGGGTTGCAAGAGGCTCGCGAAGGCGCTTTGGAGAGCCCGGCGAGCTATTTCGAAGATGCGACAGAACTTGCTGAGCGCATGGCGCGTCTCGTCGATACCATTTCTTCCCTCAACCGTACTGGCTTGGGTCGTGAACTCATTGAGGTTTCAGAGGCAGATCTGGTGAAACTGGTCGAGCGCGCTTGGCGTCCTCACGAAGATCGGGCGGCTGGTCGGGGGCTCAACGTTCGGATTCAGCTACCCGATGAGCAGCTCATTGCAACGGATGTCTCTCTCGCTTCTGCGATCATGACGAATCTCATCGTCAACGCCGTCAGCCACACGCCTCAGGGAGGCGACTTGACGATCACTCTGAAAGAGAACTGCCTGACCATCGCCAACACGAACCACGATCTTCGCGAGGCTGATTTGCCCCATCTTTTCGAGCCGTTCTGGCAGAAAGATGCTTCCCGCAGCGACAGTGCTCATTTCGGAATAGGCATGGCTCTTGGCGATGCCTACGCACGCCTGCTGAGAATTGAAGTGCGTCTCAGCATAGCGACTCCCGGGAGATTTGAGGTCGCGTTGATCTTTCCCTGGCCCAAATAGAAGAAACGCACGATTGTCTTTGACCGTAATAACACGGTAATGGAAGTTCGTTAATTTTTATTCATCTACTGAACGGCGAGTGCTGTTCGGAATCTAAGCTCATCACTACTTATGAAAATGAACTACCAAATGAAGTCACTCATCGCTGCCCTCACGTTAGGTGCTGCCGTTATCACGGGGGCCATGGCCGATATCAAGGTGGGAGATAGTTTCCCAGCGCTCAGCGCTTTCTCTTTGCAAGGGAAAGCGCCGTCAACGAAGGGAAAAGTGGTGCTTGTCGATGTTTTTGCGTCGTGGTGCAAGCCGTGTAAGAAGGCTTTTCCTGTCATTGATGAAATGCACCAGACCTACGGCGCGAAAGGTCTTGCTGTGGTTGCTGTGAGCGTGGACGAGAACGCGAAGGACTACGCCAAGTTTGTGGCTAAGCAGAAGCCTGGATTTGCAACATTGCTAGATTCGGAACACAAGTTCGCTAAGGTTGTGAACCCTCCGAGCATGCCGACGTCTTACATTATCGACAAGAAAGGCAAAGTCCGATTCCTCCACAAAGGATTCAAGGGCAAGAAGACCCGTGCTGCCTATATTAAGGAGATCGAAGCCCTCCTTCGTGAATAGACTTTATTGATTAACCCTTAGCTCCGCCCTCAAATGTTCTCCGTTTCAGTTCGCACGTGTCTATCATTCACGTTACGCCTACGCTGCGAGTCTCCTCATCCTGACTGTTCAGCGTAGTCCGGTCATGCTACACCTATCCAAGGTGTAGCAGATGCTCCGAGCACCGCTGGTTGGCTTAACTCGATTGGCGGCGCCGATCGCAACCTATGTCGGTGGCACGCATGCGGTGACTGGGGCTACGGGGGTGGTGCCTGCGGGTGGTTCCGTAGATCCAGCCAACGCCACGGTGGGGTAGAGTTTACCTGGGCTTTTCGAGTGACTGGAGAGACGGCTCATTCGTATTCTGTGAGTGGTTTGCCTGACGGATTGTTCAAGTCTTCTCAGGTTTTCAGTGGGGGTGTCAGTAGCTTTGGTGGTGTGCCTGAGGAATCAGGCGCGTTCGAGGTCGATATCATTGGTTGGCGTCGCGAAGGGGAGACTGGTGATAAGACGCCTGTCTATACCATGACACTGAAGATCGCTGGAGGAGAGCCTCCTGTCATTGTGACGCAGCCGATAGGAGGGACCTTCGACGTCGGGACTGATACCGCGTTGAGCGTAGCTGTGCAAGGTGGTGGCTTA
>CALLLI010000395.1 GCA_938082635.1 uncultured Verrucomicrobiales bacterium | reverse complement strand
TCATTGGCATTTGGCGCGTGACCTAGGCTACTCTATGTGGAAAGACGAAGCGCCCCTGAGAGAGCGTAAGATGAAGTCGAAGCAGTTAAGCCAGTTGATTGCGATCGAACTACCAAAGGGTTCAGTGGATGAGATTAGCGCCCAAGATAAAGCAAAATTGCTAGAGCGCTGCGACAAGGTTGAGATAGAGTTAGATAAGTTCATCGAGGATCTAGATGCGAAGGGATACGGAGTGGCCGCGAATTATATGTCAAATGCTAAACGGCACCTGTTCACCTATCTAGGCACTTGGTTAGAACTTGGAATCCGTTGCCCAAGGACGACATCGCTGATTGAAAGGCTGATGCGTGAAATCGGCCGTCGGCTGAAGAAGATCGCCTTTGGATGGAGTGAATCAGGAGCAGCAAAGATGGCTCGGATGGTGATCGCCCGTATCCTGAACCCCACCGGCTGGAGAGAGCATTGGAAAGGCAGAAAGAACCTTGGCGGCAATGCGATCATCATCTTTCAGGGTGTCGAAGTTATCAGTTAGCCCCCCAACATCCCGGGCGTTACCAAACTTTCTGGGATGTTTGGGGGCTCGTTGAGACACGGAATCCTGGCGATGCCCAATCCGTCACCATCCGTGGAGGGGGCATTGCTGCTGGTAGGTCATTTACCTACGAAGACACAAGCTGGACCGTTGAGCAGGACTATGCTTCTGAGATACTGCTCGACGCAGAGTTTCCCAGTAGCACGACTTACACGCTCACGTTGAGCGGCGGAGAGCTCGGTACCGTCAACCAAGAAATCACCATGGGGTCCGTCGGCTACCCAGCAATACCTTTCTTAACAGGGTCTAATCTAACGAATGCTCAATCCATTGATTCAACTTCCGATCTCAACTTGCAATGGGCCAACCCGGGCCAGCTCACCGCAGCCAACGGCTCCACCCGTCTACAGATCTTTGTCGATGACTTCGATGAGACAGAATTCTTAGATCTAACCATGGGTGGCGCACACACTTCCGCAACAGTGCCGGGTCAGACTTTCGATCTAGGCAGATCCTATTTCGGCCTCGTTGAGGTGAGCAATGCTCTTAACCAAAGTGATATTAGTGGCTTCGGTGTTGCCGGATTCTCCGCACATCTCAGTTTCGTCGATTTCACGATGGCCACGCTCGATTCCGAAGGTCTTGTCGAGAACTACGCCGCCACTGCTGGACTCGCTGGAGCTGCGAATGCTCCACTAGCCATGCCGTTCGACGAGGGCATTAACAATCTTCTAAAATACTCCTTCAACATGGACGCATCAGAACCCGACACCAGCATCCTAGCTTCAGGCACTGGCAATTCGGGGCTTCCAGCTTTCGAACTCGATGCCACAAGCGCCGTGTTTCAACTCGAATTCCTGCGGCGCAAAGGAGCTGGGCTCGTCTACACGCCCAAGTGCTCCACCAGCCTTGATCCCACATCATTCCTTCCCATCACTGATACCGTAACAACTACTGACATTGACTCACGGTTTGAGCGCGTGGTGGTGTCCGATACCCGCGATCCGGCAACAACCCCATGGTGGTTCGGTTTCGTCGAGGTGGCCGCACCGTAAGGAACGAATCACAGAAACAGGGCAGGATCGGCCTATTCGCTAAAGCACTTCTACCTGAGACGGATCAGTTCAGGCGAATGATCCGAGGCTTCGATCGCACGGATCGTCTCGCGAATCACAGCAGCTTTGTCGCGGCTTAGCTTTCTTGGAAAGCTCTTCTCGCCCTCCGCAAACTTGGAGGCGATCTTTTCAAGTTCAGGACAAACGGCTTTCGCATGGGTACCGTACTCTAACAGCATCTTCATCAGCTCAGGCGTACGTTTCTCACTGGCCCATGGATTCTGGGTTCGCGTGTAGTCGACACAGGCTCGAATCCCCTCCTCGATCCGATGGGAGGCGAAGAGGCGGAGTCCTTCTTTGCGGATTCCATCGGCGAACATGATGCCGCTGGGGGCAGGTTCGACCACCGCTCGATAAATAGCTGGCAGCAGCGGTTTGATCTCCTCGAAAGAAAGGCGTTGATAGACCAATCCGAAACTTCCGCGAGCTCGGCCATCGTCATTCTTCAGCCCAGCGCGCACGGCTCGATAGAGCAACTCGCGGTCGACGCCTTCCAAGGAACGACCGAGCATCCCACCACGCCGATTGAATAGCGCAAATGACAGGTAACGCTGCTGCATGCCGCGTGGGTCCTTCTCTTTATCGACGTGAGCCAACAATTCGAGGAGTTCAGGCACGGCAGGCACGGCCGCGTCGCCAATGGCGGCCAAGGCGTCGGCGGCCTTGATGCGCAACCAGAGATCCTCATGCTTCAGTATCTTGCGGAGCGCAGCCACAGAGGGAGCCGCCTTGGCTTTGAGTTGAGCGATTACCTGACAAGCACCCAAGCAAGAATCAAGACTGGCAGACTCTAGCATTTCCAACAGAAGCTGAATGGGCACGATTTCGTGACGAGCAAGGGCCATGGCGGCACGTTCACGAACCACAGGCGACCAACTTCCGAGGCGCTCGAGAAGTCCTGCTTGGCCTAAACTGTCATAAGCGCTCTGCCGATCTTTGTTATTCCATCCACGTCCATCGAGAACGAGCTGCTTGGCCGTGGCCGCATCAAGCTGCGGGGCGATCGATGGGCGCTTGCCCGTGAGGTAGATTTCGCGCAATGGCATCGCATAGGCCAGCAGGTAAGCGCCGGTACAGTCCCATCCTCGGTAGCTGTCACGCCCCTTGTTAGGTGGTCCCTGGTGGAGGAACGTGCCGTCCCATCCCCGAGCAAGATCAAAGTACCAGGCCCCGAATTCTTCCATCCATGCGCCAGTCGCCTGAGGGCCGGATTGGGCAACACCCGGGATCGACCAAAGAATGTTCCAGAAATTGCCGGTATGTCCGGTGTCGCGCTCCGACCCGTGGGAAGCGACGCTCATCCGCGAGAAGAATTCGGCGCACTGCGGCTCGTTGAGAAGGTTAAACAACACAGCGGCCATGCCGCACTTGCCATTGTCTTCATGGCTCTGAATCCACGGATGGTGATCACCGTAGGGAACCGCTCCCTTACCAACGTAGAAACGCAGCAGACGCGCACTGCGCTCGATAGCATGGGCGACCTCACGATCCTTAACGCCCGCAGCACGCGCCATTACTAGCGAAGTAGTCAACGGAAGCCCCGGAGCATTCATCATCCCGTAACCGGCAAGGCGCCCATCGCCGCCCGCAAACTTGTGCCCCCAAGAACCGACGACGCTTTGCCCGCTGGCAGCTTCCATAGCGAGCCGCCTCAGGCCAGGCATGACCGAGTCGTCTTCGGTGGCCATGACATATTCTGACAAAAGCATGATGACATAACCATAGTACCAAGTCTGGAAACTCCCGGCCGAATAGTCAGCGGCCCACTCAGCTTCCCCCTTCACCAATGGGAGGTATTCAGCCTTGCCACTTGCGAGCAAGGCCAGGGCGTTGAGGGAACGGATGATGGGGTTCGGCTTGTAGGACGGTTCAGCCACGCGCTTGGCCAACGCCTTGCAGCCTGCTTCGAGAATCCGTTTCGATTTCGCGCACTGATAAGGCGCCGTCGCGCTGTAGGCCCCGAACACAGGAAGCGTCAGGTTGATTTTTTCGGTCTTACCATTTCGCCAGCAAGTCAGCGATAATCTTCCGCCACCAGCTTCGGATTCAGCCACAGTCAGCGCTTTGCCGAACTCGGTCCGTGGATCAACACGAAACGATTTGCCGGCCACTCCCAGAATCACATCGCCCACCTTCAGCACGCCATCAGCGGGAGAAGCGCCGTCCACCTCCGTGATGCGGATCTGACGAGCATCAGAGGTGACCAGCTTGTCACTATACATCCAACCGCGAGCCCCCGTGGCACCAAGGTTCCAATCGTGGTCCGCATCCTCTGGGATCGAATCGCCCTTGGTGAAATCGGGATGGGGAACTTTCTTCGGAGCGCTGACGAGCGATGCCGACAGAATCAGCAAGACGGCGAGCACTGGAAAAGATGGATGTGGTTTGTGTGTCATTGCTATATTAAGTTCGCTCCTACATGGTTGAAAGCTAGGTTCACTATGGTGCTTAGAACGAAATCGACAATCTAGCAAAGTAGGTTCAATCTCGTAGGCCCCAGACCTCAACCAGGAGTGCTGAACGCATGTTACCAGAATCACCAACGGTAAGAATCAAAGTCTGTTGCATTCAATCCGTGGACGAAGCAACGCTGGCCATTTCAAATGGCGCACACGCTATCAGACTCGTATCCCAGATGCCAAGCGGAAGCGGATTCATGATCCACGACCAAGACATCCGCGAAATCGTCCAAGCGATTCCCCAAACCTGCTCCACCGTCTTGCTGACATCCGAGGATGACCCAGCGAAGATCATTGAGCACCAACGCGCCACGCGCGCGAACACGCTCCAGCTTCTCGGACCGATCAAACCTGAACGTGTCCGAGACCTGAGAGAGGCTCTCCCCATCATATCGCTCACAAAAGTGGTGTCCGTCATTGATGCGACCGCTATCGATGAGGCCCTGAGTTTCTCTAAGGCAGTCGACGCGCTTCTTCTCGACTCCAAAGTAATCCATCGCGAAGGCGGAGGCACGGGACTCACGCACGACTGGTCGATCAGCCGTCAGATTGTCGAAGTAAGTCCCCTTCCCGTCTGGCTGGCAGGGTGACTCTCTCCTAACAATATCGCTGAAGCAATTCAAACCGTCGCCCCCGTGGTGTCCAACTTAGTTAGCTCTTGAACCCTGCGGGTAACCACCCGGAAATAACTCAGGGACTAAAGTCCCAGCCACTTTC
>CALLLI010000394.1 GCA_938082635.1 uncultured Verrucomicrobiales bacterium | reverse complement strand
AATTTACACGCCAACTGTCATTTCGTCTACCTCTTCCACCCTGTTACGGAGCCAAAGATTATCGTGACAAGCGGGCCAGATACGAATTCATCGACGACCTCATTGGGCGAACCGGACTCGACGATCAGTTCACTAAGCTCGTTCTCCAACACCGTGATTTGAAGCCGCATCAAGTAGGCCACCGTTTCCTCAATCACTGCGTCACCGCATTTTGAAATAATATCGTTCTATTTTTCGAGAACCATCTTCCGGTAAGAGGACTCAGCGTTCAAGTCGCCGAGAGCCATCTGCTGCAGTGGTTCTGTCATGTAGGCGAATTTGGTCCCGTTCTGCTGCCTTCCAAGAGCTCTCTTGATCGTTACGCTCGCTTCCTACCTCAGGAAGCAATCGACCAACTCGGTGCGCAACTTCTCCAACTCGCCGCCCAGCAACCTCAGGGAGAGAACGAGCAAGCGTTAGGGTTAGAAGTACCCATCAACCTTACCAAGGTGTGGGTCGACACCTTCTGTCTCAAGGCTAACATTCATTTTCCCACCGACTGGGTGCTACTCATCGATGCCACGCGCACGTTGACGAAAGCAATCATCCTCATCCGCAATGCTGGACTGAAGAACCGCATGCCTCAAAGCCCCGAAGACTTCCTGCGAGCCATGAACAAGCTAGGGATCGCCATGAGCCAGCAAAGGCGTCAGAAAGACAGCAAGCGCAACCGGAAGAAGATCTTGAGGACGATGAAGAAGGCCGTTCGCAAGATCCAGAACCACGCCAAGACACATCGCGATCTGTTAGAAAAAAGATGGGAAGAAACTGAATGGAGTTGGCCGGACACCCAGCAGATCATCGAGAGAATCGACAACATCCTGACGCAATTGCCCACGGCAGAAAAGCAGGCTCACGAGCGAATCATAGGCGAGCGTCAGGTCAAGAGTTCTGAGAAGATCCTCAGCCTTTACGATCCAGACGTGCAGGTGATAAAGCGGGGAAAGTTAGGTGCCTCAGTCGAATTTGGAAATCAGGTCCTGCTAGGGGAGCAAGAGGATGGATTGCTCGTGCTCCATCAATTGTATGAGAAAGTCGTATGTGATTCGACGATCCTAATCGCTGGGGTCGAAGGCATGGAAGAGCGCCTAAGCATCGAGATAGAAGGAGTATGCGGAGATCGTGGGTTCGGAAGCAAAGCAAACACAAAAGCGTTAGGCGCGGAAAGAGACTACATCTGTCCAAGACGGATCGAGGCTCTACAAGAGAAGATGAAGAACGGTGAGTTCGCGAACCGACAACGACGGCGAAGTCAAACGGAAGGGCGAGTAGGCATCTTCGTCCACCGGATTATGGGAGATCTGCTCCGAGTCAAAGGGTTCACCAATCGAGAGACAGCGGTTAGTTGGGGAGCCCTCGCCCACAACCTTTGGAAGCTAGGAGAAATGCGCAAAGAGCAGGCAGAGAGGTGGGAACGAGAAGCTCGAGACCTGGCCGCCTAGATCGGCTAGGTCAACAGACGCACTTGAGAGGTGCACCATCGGCGACGGAAACGCTGGAGCCGGGAGACCCGTGTACGTGTCCCAAAGAGAAAGCTCCGAAAAGAGCATTTGCACGATGTTAGCACCGATTATCAGCTTCACTGGAGCTGAAACGTCACCATCCAACTGACCCAGCTGACGAAACTGACGAAACTGAAGCGCTCCATCAAAGAAAAGCGTTTCTGGGACAGGCCCTAATTATATGCTCTGGATCGAATGTGACAATTTCGGGATCAAATGGGCGAATTCGACACATTCAAATCACTTCCATGGCGCGAATTTGAGGCACAAGAGGCTCAGCCGGGTGATTGAGCCTCTTGATGAAACAACTTTGGAAAGTTGTGCCACGGAAGTTGCTTTCCTTTTCTCTAAAGCCCGCCGAAGCGGCGTTGGCGGCGGGAGTATTCTTGGACGGCTTGGAAGAAGTCCTCTTTGCCGAACTCGGGCCAGAACTTATCGGAAATGACGATCTCTGCGTAGCTGATTTGCCAGAGGAGGAAGTTGGAGATCCGCATCTCGCCTGAGGTGCGGATGAGGAGGTCGGGGTCGGGGTAGTAGCGGGTGTAGAGGTGCTTGCTGAAGATCTGGGGGTCGAGCATGGCGGGGTCTAATAAGCCGTCTTGCACGTGGCGGAGGACGCTGCGTATGCCGTCGATGATCTCTTCCCGACCGCCGTAGTTGAGCGCTAGAATGAGGGTGAGGCCGTCATTCTGGGATGTTTGCTCAATGGACTCGTGGAGCGCGCGCTGGCACTTCTCGGGCAGATCCGTGAGGCGGCCGATGGCTTGGAGACGGATGTTGTTCTTGTGCATCTCCTTGGTCTGCGACTTGAGGAAGCGCTCTAGTAAGGTCATCAAGGCGGCGATCTCCGCTTTGGGACGTTTCCAGTTCTCTGAGGAGAACGCGTAGAGTGTGAGGTAGTCGACCCCGATCTCGCCGCAGGCCTCGGCGATTTGGCGCACGCTCTTGGCTCCAGCGCGATGACCTTCGGTCCGCGGTTTGCCCTGCTCCTTTGCCCAGCGTCCGTTGCCGTCCATGATGATGGCGACGTGCTTGGGTACATTCGCGATCTCAGGAATGTTCGGCTCTTCTTTCTTAGCCATCACACACCATGGTCTGCTGTCTGTCTGGGCCCACACTGACGATCCCAATGGGGGTGCCGGTGATTTCGGCGACCCGATCTAGGTAGGCTCGAGCGTTGGCTGGCAAGTCTGCTAGGCACTTGGCGCCGGAAATGTCTTCGGACCACCCTGGCATCTCTTCATAGATCGGTGTGCAGTCTTCCCAATCTTCCGCATCGACCGGAGGTAGGCTGAGGCGCTCGCCTTTCCACTCGTAGGCGGTGCAGAGCTGGACGGTTTCGAGACCATCGAGACCGTCTAGGTTCGTCATGGCGATCTTGGTCAGGCCATTGACCATCGTGGTGAAGCGCAGCATGACCATGTCGAGGGGACCACAGCGACGTTTGCGACCAGTTGTGGCTCCAAACTCACGTCCCATGGCGTGTAGTCGATCGGAGAATTCTTCGCTTTCGGTCACACAAGGACCGGACCCGACGCGAGTGGTGTAGGCTTTGCACACGCCGATCACTTCATCAATCTTCGCAGGGGAAACGCCAGAGCCGGTGCAGGCACCGCCTGCTGTGGTGTTCGATGACGTGACATAAGGATAGGTGCCGTGGTCGATATCGAGGTAGGCTCCTTGCGCGCCCTCGAAGAGCAGTTGTTTGCCATCACGCATGGCAGCGTGAAGGAACTCGACGGTGTTCAGAACGTGTGGTGCGAGACGAGCACCTGCTGCCTGGTACTGTTCGAGAGTGACTTCGGGATCTTCGACTTCAATGCCTTCTAACGTCTTCGTTAATTGCTCGAACCGTGCGCGGAACTTCGCTTCGAGTCTCTCTGGCTGGATAAGGTCGTTGACCCGTAATCCGGTGCGCTCAATCTTGTCGCCATAGGCAGGGCCGATGCCCCGTCCGGTGGTGCCGAGTTTGCCTTTGCCGCGCCGTTGTTCCTTCGCGACATCGAGAGCGCGATGGTGAGGGAAGACGACGTGGGCCGCATTGCTGATGCGGAGCTTCTCTGGTGTGACCGAGATGCCTTTCTCTTCCAGGCCCTCGATCTCTTTGATGAAGGCCAAGGGGTTGATGACGACTCCGTTGCCAATGACGCATTCCTTGCCTTCCCAGAGCATGCCGGAGGGCATCAGGTGAAGCACATACTTCTGCCCCTGGTTGTAAACCGTGTGGCCAGCATTGGCACCACCTTGAGCACGGACGACGACGTCGGTGTGCTCTGTCAGGTAGTCAACAATCTTTCCTTTCCCCTCGTCACCCCATTGGGTGCCGACGATAATGATATTAGACATGAATGCGAGTAGAGAAAGACGGCGTGTCTAGAGCCTAAGAAACCGTGCCGTGGTGAAACGGCTCGGAAATTGAGCTTTTGAGCCGGAGGCCCCTTAAGCTGCTTTGAGCGTCAGCGCACAGAAGACGAGCGCGATAGCGGCGAGGATTCCGACCATGCCGAGCAATAGGAGTGCAGGGCTGCCTTTGTCGGAGCTCTTGGTCTTCTTGCTGCCAGCGAAAGGGGAGAGGTTCTTGAAGTCTGCAGATTGATTAGCCATAACGAGTTTGGTGTTTAGCCTATTGGCGCGTTTGATCAATAAGATTGGCGAATTCTTCGAAGAAATATCGGGCGTCGTGCGGACCGGGGGCGGCCTCGGGATGGTATTGGACGCTGAATACGGGCATTTCCTTGTGGCGAAGGCCTTCCACGGTGCCGTCGTTGAGGTTGACGTGGGTCACTTCAACATCGTCCGGAAGGCTATCGGCATCCACCGCGTAGCCGTGATTCTGCGACGTGATGGCGATCTGCCCTGAGCGAAGATCTTTTACGGGTTGATTGCCCCCGCGGTGGCCGAACTTCAGCTTGAAGGTCTTTCCTCCGAAGGCATGGCCGAGGATCTGATGGCCGAGGCAGATGGCGAAGATGGGCTTCTTGCCGATCAGCTGGGCGACTTCTTTGTGGATGTAATCGAGCGCTGAGGGGTCTCCCGGGCCATTGGAAAGGAAGATGCCGTCTGGGTCCTTCGCGAGGACTTCACTGGCGGGTGTCTTGGCGTGAACCACTTCCACCGCGAAGCCATACTGACGCAGGCGGCGGAGGATGTTGCGTTTGATGCCGAAATCGTAGGCCACGATGTTATATTTCACCGGAGGTAACGGCTCGAACACATCGCTCTTGTCGTCTTCGGCCTCGTGATTCTCAAGCAAACGTGGGTCACGCTGCACCCAGCATCGGGAGTCCTTGCTGTCCGGATCCCAGGTGTAGTTGGGCTGAGACACTTCCTGCACAAAGTCCATGCCCACGGTGCCATCCGAAGCCGTTGCTTTGGCTGCAGCCTCTTCATCGGAGATTTCCTCGGTGGTGAGGATGGCCTTCATGGCACCGCGCGTTCTTAGGTGTTTGGTCAGTGCGCGCGTGTCGATTCCCTGAATGCCAAGGATGTCGTGGCGTTGGAAGTAGTCTTCCAGCGACTCTTCGGAACGCCAATTGCTAGGCATTTCACAGAGTTCCTCGATGATGAAGCCTCGGACGTGCGGTTCGTGGCTCTCGCCATCGAGCTCATTGACCCCGTAGTTCCCAATCATCGGGTAAGTCATGGCCACCATTTGGCCGCGGTAGGAGGGATCAGTGAGCACCTCCTGATAACCTGTCATGGAGGTATTGAAACACACTTCACCAAATCGCGTGCCGGAGGCCCCGAAGGCCTCTCCTGAGAACACGCGACCGTCTTCGAGGACCAATTTCGCCGTCATAGATTCGATGCGGCCAAGAATGATCGTTCCGGCAAAGGACGCAAGTCCCGATGCTTCCTAGAATGAAGATTGAGAGAAGGGCGATTCAGGCTTTCCCTAAGTGACGAATATCTTCTGCGGATTCAATGAATACCGTATCTTCAGCAATGTTCACGGCGTGATCTCCGACGCGTTCCAACGAGCGTACTATGAACATCAGATCTAAGTAGTCTTTCAGACGGCTTAGGTCCTGTTCCATGAAATTTCGCAGCTGTTTGACGAGTGTGTTATGAGCGTCATTGAGCACTTTGTCCTTCCCTTTGATCGAGTGAGCCGCTTCGAGATCGTGCTCCGCAAAGGCGTGGATGCTCTCGTGTAATAAGTTTAGGGCGAGGTGGTAGACCGGCTCAATCAGCCGGATCTCAGCAAGCTCGGGGTTTCTCAAAACTTTGCGTGCACGGCGAGCGATGTTTCCAGCTTCATCGGAGATTCGCTCAATGTTGGTCGCCATCTTCATGGATGAGACTGCTTGGCGCAGCTCGATGCCTACGGGTCGATGGAGCGATAGAATTCGCATCCCTTCGTGATCGATTCTCTTCTCGAGTTGGTCGACCAACTCATCGTTGGCGATGGCGGCGTCGCATTCAGAGACCACGCGGGTGAGGAGTCCCTTGAGGGCGCGCTCCAGATTCTGCTGGGCCGTGCTGGCCATGGTCAGCACAGCGCCGCGAAGCTGGTTCAGCTCAGCTTGAAAGGGGGCGGGTCTGGTCGGTTGGTTCATGAAATGGCGGAGTGTCTTACGAGTAACCGATCAATCACTCGCGAGGGAGGCTACCTTTGATACTCCTTTTCTCAAAGGTGAGCAATGAAGTGTCACGGTTTTGTCACATAAAGGTATTACAACTATTGATTCGTTTGTGACATCGCAGTGAAGTAAGGGTATTTGGTCCCCATCCATGGATGGGGGCATCACATATACAAAGACACCCAAATCACATATACAAAGACACCCAATCAACGATGATCTTATTCATTCTCGAAATTCTCGGATGCCTCGGCGTCTTCCTCTTTGGCATGAAGGTCCTCAGTGAGGGCATCCAAAAGACCGCTGGCGAAGGCATGCGGAAGATCATGGCCACGATGACGACGAACCGCTTTGCAGGCGTCGGGACAGGTTTCCTGACGACCTGCCTCCTGCAGTCCTCTTCTGCGACCACGGTCATTGTGGTGAGCTTTGTCAATGCTAGTCTCCTGACGCTCGTTGAGTCTATCGGCGTGATCATGGGAGCCAATCTTGGAACGACCATCACCGCGTGGATCATTGCTGCCGTCGGTAAGTTCAGCCTAGCGAAGATCGCTATTCCTATCATTGGCGTCGGAATGCCTCTCCTCTTTACCGGAAAGAACAAGGTGAAGAGCTTCGGTGAGATTCTTATTGGCTTTGGCCTGCTCTTCTATGGTCTGGGTTTGCTTAAGGGTTCCGTGCCTGATGTGAAAGGGATGCTCGCGAGCACCGATCCAGCGATCGCAGCACAGGCCACCGAGTGGCTGGAGCGGGTGCAGGCGCTGAGTGGCTATGGCTACGGCTCTCTGTTAATCTTCTTGTTCGCGGGTGTGATTCTTACATTGATCGTGCAGTCCTCTTCGGCGGCGATGGCGATCACGGTGACCATGGCGATGGCTGGATGGATTGAATTCGATGAGTCGTGCGCCATCGTGTTGGGCGAGAACATCGGAACGACGGTGACGGCATGGCTTGCCTCTTTAGGGGCGAATACTAGTGCGAAGCGAGCGGCTCGAGCGCACTTTGTCTTCAACGTGCTCGGAGTGATATGGATGTTGATTGTCTTCTATGCGTTCACGGGTGGTGTGGAATGGTTAGGGGAGCATCTTCCAAAGAGCTTCCGCAGTGAGCACGCCTCGGATATCGGATTCAATCTCGCGATCTTCCACACGTCCTTCAATCTTCTGAACATTCTGTTCCTGATTGGCTTTGTGCCATTGATCGCAAAGGTCGTGACGAAGTGGGTTAAAGAGACGGATGACGGAACTGGTGGACGTCAGCGTCTCAAATACATCTCGCAGAACTTTGTGGATGTGGGCGAACTCAACCTACCAGAAGCCGAGAACGAAGTTCGCGAGATGGGTAAGGTGAATCGAGAGATGATGGACACCTTCATGCAGGTGCTAGACAATCCGACGAGCGAACTTGAGTCGCGGGTCGAGAAATTGGCTCAACAGGAAGACGATTGTGATGTGATGATGCACGGCATTACGGAGTACCTTGTGCGCTGTTCTACCAATGAACTGAGTGATGCCTATGCGTCAAACATCACAGGCATGCTGCGGATCGTGGCTGAGTTCGAGGAAATCTCTGACTGTCAGTATCACTTGGTGAAGCTGATGCAGCGTAAAGTCGAGAAGGGCCAAGATTTGAGTAGTGAAATTATTGGCGGCCTCCGCGAGCATGCAGCCACGGTTTCTGAATTCATCGACTTCAACTTGAAGAACCTCTTCGAGTCTATCTCTGCGACGGATATCAAAGAGGCGAATAAGCTTGAGAACCTCGTTGATGAGCATCGCCAGAAGTTCAACAAGGCGGCCATGATGCGCATGCAGGACAAAGGAGATATCAAGGCTGAGATGTTGAATATCGACATGAGCAATCAGCTTGAGAAGATGGGCAACCACGCTCTCAATGTCATGGAAGCTGCTCACGAGATGTCAGGGCATCCCCGGCATTAGATTTGATCCGACACTCAAGGAGGGGCGGCAGGGATGTCGCCCTTCCTTGAGCGGTGAGGATCTTTGCTCTACTCCGAGCGGAATTATTGACTAGGAAATCGCAGGGTGGCTTGAGCGCCGTCGTTAGGGCCGTTTTCAAGCGTTGCGGTGCCGCCGTGGAGTTCCATGATCTCACGCACGATGCAAAGTCCTAGCCCGGAACTCTTCTTGCCTGAGTGTGGGCGTTGTAGGGAATAGAAATGGTCGAACGCGCGCTCTAACGCATACGTGGGGAGGCCATGATCCATGGTCCCTGACCGTGATCACGACTTCCTGGGATTCGTGTGAGGAGGTTTGTAGGTGGATCGTTTCGCCGGGAGGCGAGAATTCGATCGCATTCTGAAGGAGATTGCTGAGTGCCATCTCTAGCAGTGCTGCATCGCCGCGAACCCAAAGGCCCGGCGGTAGATTCGGCTCAATCGTGAGCCGATTGTTCTCGAGAGCAGCATGGTAGCTATCGATGACCTCGCGTGCGATTGCCGAGAGATCGAGCTTCTTCGGTTCCTCAAGCGTCTTACGATTCTCTACGGTTGAGAGGGCGAGTAGGCGATCAATCACATCCTGCATACGGGTCGTCTCCGCATGGATGTTAGAAAGAAAGCGCTCACGCCTTTCTGACGGCATCTCTTCATTTCATGCGTTAGGTTTCTGACGTAGTCTTCGACATACTGGCGGCATTCAAGTTTGTCGCGAAGGTCTTCGAAGGCCTCTCCTAACAAGCGCGCTTCTCTGCTGCGAAGCTTGGGTACAGCGCGGCTAGCCAACTGGTGAAGAGGCTCGTGATCAGTGCGATGGCGACGAAGCTGCTCAATGCCATCCAGCGGATGTGTTCTTGAGTGGCTTCCATGAAAGGAAGCATGGCGGCCTGAGGTTTCGAGACGCTGACGACGCCGACGATCTCGCCTTCGCGGGTGACGGGTGCGGAGACAAAGAGGACGGATGAGCGGTCGTTCGATTCATCGAGGCGACTGCTGCGCGCTCCATAGATTCCCTTTAATGTCCGGCCAACATCGAGCATGCGACGGTAGTGCTGACCTTCCGCTTGGCCGCGGGAGTCTTAGAGGACAATGCCATGCGCATCCGTGACGTAGAGATGCATCTTCACCTTGGTCTTCTCGAAGTTGTAGATCTTGGCCGAGAAGCGACGTTCATGGGCTCTAGCAAAGGACTCGCGCAGAGCGTCTACCTGGATGCCGCGATCGTCTGTAAACTGGTCGACCAGTGAGGCGAAGAGATACGCGGCGTCGACCATGGGTTCTTCCGCCGCTTCCATATACTGGCGTTCGACGCGTACGGTGAGATTCCGTGCGAGATAGACAAGCCCTCCAAAGAGCAGGAAGACGAAGGCGATCAGAATGCGTGCGGATGTGCTCACCAGCGTTCTTTCAGTGCGAAACCCATTCCGCGATGAGTTTCGATTGGATCGATCTCTGGTTTCACGGCTTTCATCTTGGCGCGTAGGCTCTTGATGTGTGCGTCCACCGTACGTTCCATGGCGGCCTCTGGTTCTTCCCAGACACTGTTCATGAGTTGAGTGCGAGAATAGACGCGTCCCGGATGCCTGGCAAAGAGGCGAAGTAGGCGAAACTCGGTTGATGAGAGTGACAGGATTTCACCATCGTAAGTGACTGACGAGATTTTTGCAGACTTCTTCGTTCTCGTTGCAGCCAATCTCGAAGCCTAGGATGATCTTCTGTCCGTCTTCGGTGATGCCGAGGGCGACCACGGCTGTGAGGTCTTTGCTTAAGCGAATTCCATCGAGCATTAACCCACCCCAACGTTGGTCATCAAAGCGGCGATTCTTGAGTTCCAGCAACCTCTTGGCGCCTTCTTTCGC
>CALLLI010000393.1 GCA_938082635.1 uncultured Verrucomicrobiales bacterium | reverse complement strand
TCCGAAATCGAAAGTGGTTCGACGCCTCCCACTGAGCCAAGGCGCCGAGGCTACCTTTGATGCCTCTGGCAAGACCGTGTTCTTTGTTAGGCCGACCGATCATGGCAACGTGACCAAACGTTACACCGGGGGCACCGCGCGGCAGATCTGGAGCTACACGGAAGGCGATGCTGAGGCGAAGAAGCTGACCACGGACCACAACGGAGAGAGCCACCACCCAATGTGGTGGAATGAGAGGATCTACTTCATCACGGATCGCGATCAGACGATGAATCTTTGGTCGATGTCCGATCAAAGCGGTGAGTTGCAGCAACACACGGCACACGAGGTCTTCGATGTCCGTCAGGCTTCGCTGTCCGGCGGCAAGATCGTGTATCATCGCGCTGGCGATCTTTGCCTCTATGACATCGCTTCGGGTGAAGACCGCGTCGTTCCTGTTGAGCTCGTGAGTGATCTCGATCAGTTGCGTGAGAAGTGGGTCAAGAAGCCTATGAAGTACGCTACGAACATGGCGCTGCATCCAAAAGGAGAGCAGGTCGTCATCACCGCACGGGGACGGGTGTTCGTCATGCCGGTAAAGAGTGGGCGTGCCGTGACCGTGTCCAAGCCTGGGGTGCGCTATCGCGATGCCATCTTTGCAGCGGATGGTAACGACATCATAGCACTGTCAGACGAATCCTCCGAGTTCGAGTTTGTCAAGATTTCTACGACTGGCATCGGCGAACAGATGGCGCTGACTCGCAACGGCGATGTCTTGCGTTACGACGGCAATCCATCTCCCGACGGCAAGTGGTTAGCCTTTCGCGATCATCGTCAGGATCTCAAGCTCGTCGAGATCGCCTCGGGATTGCAACGCAAGGTATCGACGAACAACAATGGCATTGGTTCCATCACCTGGTCGCCCGATAGCCGTTGGCTCGCCTTCGAACAAGCCGCAGATAACATGTTCACCCAAATCCTGCTGCATCGAGCTGAGGATGGTCAGGGAATTGTCCTGACGAGTGATCGCGCCAACAGTACAGATCCTTTCTGGCATCCTGAGGGTGAATGGATCTATTTCCTCTCGGATCGTAATTTCCAAACACTGGTAGGCAGCCCTTGGGGACCGCGCCAGCCAGAGCCCTACTTTGATCGGAAGATGAAGCTCTATCATGTCTCCCTTCAGGCCGAACTACGGTCACCGTTTCGTCCAGACGATGAATTGAACAAGAAGCCTGAGTCCAAGGAGGACGAGAAGAAAGAGGAATCAGAAACCAAGCCTATCGACATCGAGGAGGAAGGCATTCAACGCCGTTTGCAAGAAGTACCCATTCCGCCAGGCAACTACGGCCGCCTTCAGGGCAATGCCAAAGCGCTCTACTTCACGCAGCGCGAAACAGGATTGGATGCGAAGACTCACGTCGCCACTCTTATGATCGCTCACGAGTCTCCTAAGCTAACCACATTGACCGAAGACATCAAAAGCTTCGAAGTTTCTGCCAATGGAAAGAAGATCCTTATCCGCAAGGAATCTAACCTCTATGTGGTGGATGCTGGAACGTCCTCGATCAGCAAGCTGGATGAGCATGGCATCGATCTCGGCAATTGGAGTTTCTCGATCAATGTTCGCGAAGACTGGCATCAGATGTACACAGACGCCTGGCGGATGGAACGCGATTATTTCTACGATCCTGGCATGCATGGGGTCGACTGGGATGGCATGCATAAGAAGTATCTCCCACTCGTCGACCGCGTCACCACCCGCGATGAACTCTCTGATGTGATCGGACGCATGGTCGGCGAACTCTCCGCACTGCACACCAGTGTCCGCGGCGGCGACTTGCGGAATGGTGATGACAATGTGGGGGTTGCCTCCCTCGGCGCGCGGCTGAGCCGCGACGAGGCTGCTGGTGGCTACAAGATTGACTACATCTACAAAGCCGATCCCGACTACCCCCACGAGCGATCCCCTCTCGATCATCCGGAACTCGACCTCGCCGAGGGCGCTGTGATTCAGCAGATCAACGGCGTGGCCACGTTGTCGGCTGTTGGCATTGGTGAACTCTTGCGCAATCAAGCGGACAAGCAGGTACGCCTCGCGGTGAAGAAGGTTTCTGGCGAGGTCGTGGACTCGATCGTAGTGCCCACATCGAATGCCTATCAATTACGCTATGATGACTGGGAACACACCCGTCGCCTCAGAGTAGAAGAACAAGCCGATGGCAAGATCGGTTAGGTGCATCTGCAAGCGATGGGAGCCAATGATCTGGAACAATGGTATCGCGAGTTTTACCCCGTCTTTAATCGACAGGGACTCATCATCGATGTGCGCCATAATCGTGGCGGCAACATCGAGAGCTTCATTCTGGAGAAACTCATGCGGAAGGCGTGGATGTACTGGAAATCGCGCGACCACGATCCCGAGTGGAACATGCAGTACGCGTTCCGCGGACACCTCGTCGTCCTATGTGATGCCTACACCGCCTCTGACGGCGAAGCCTTTGCCGACGGCTTCCGACGGCTTGGACTGGGCAAGGTCATCGGAACACGCACCTGGGGTGGAGAGATTTGGCTAAGCTCTATTAATCGCCTAACCGATAATGGGCTAGCACGAGCCCCAAGTTCCGGTGTCTACGGACCCGAAGGCAAATGGCTCATCGAACAGATCGGCGTCATCCCTGACATTGAAGTCGACAACCTGCCGCACGCCACCTTCCACGGCGGAGATGCTCAGCTTGACACCGCCATCAAGCATCTCCTCGAAGAGATCGAACGCGATCCTCGAGAAGTTCCCGCCCCACCGAAGTTTCCGGATCGCTCCTACCAGGAGAAACTGTAATCGCCTTGCTGGAACTGCTCCACCTCTAGTTCAACGAACCCGAAAGAGGTACCCCCGCGCGTCATGAAAGCCTGGCCTCCAAGCAGTGCCTTCACTGGCAAGCGGAGGCATAGCCTGCTTACGACAGACCTCCGTTGCGGGCCGATAGATTACGTTAAGGCCTGAACCCGGATGCGCCGTTCGCTTGCGAAGTAAGTTTAGGGATTATTTGGCCACACCACGGTAGTATCCCGTTGCGACGCCGTTTCGGGCCGCATCGGTGTCTTCAAAGTTTCCGGTCATATCCGCGGCAATCACTTCCCACATTTCGAGGTCCGCCGAATACTGGACATCGAAAGTCGTGCCCTCGGGGAGGTCAAAACTGATCGCGCCAGCTCCGGCTTTCACCACGTTGCTGATCGTTCCTGTCGGTCCATGGAGGACCTCACTGCCAACCATTCCGGCACTTCCAGTGACTGCGATGTTGTCGAAGAAGAAGCGCTCGGAATCACTATCGTTCCGGGCGTCGATCAGCACCTTGATGTGAGTGGTCCCAGCTGGGATATCACCAGCGCTTGAGGAGATCACGGTGAAAGCTCCATTCCCGACAGTGTCATCCTGAGGAAGCGCGTTTTCTAACACATCACGAGGATCCTGCCCGCTTGGGCCCTCGCGGGTGCCTTCGACAGAGAAGAAACAGATCTGATTGGAGAAATCAGCTCCATCCGTGCTGGTGAGGATGCAGAGATCAATGTAGTCATTGTTCTCAAAGCCTGAGCTGTCTTGGAAGACCCTGACATCAACGGAAACCAACGCATCGGTAGGTGAGTCGATGGCGATCGCATCAGTCGTTGTCATCAGCGTGCCGTTGTGAACCAGCAGCTGCTGGTTATTGAGCGCGACAGGAGCGTCAGCCACAATCACTTGAGCGACCACACCGGTGTCACCCGTTACCGGACCGCCCCAGCCCACTTCAGCACCTGAGTAGACAAACGAAGTCGCACCAATGTCAGCGTGCTGGAACCCAGTGTAGGCAGCGCCTACTGGAGCGTTTTTAGCATCGTTAGGATCTCCACCAAAGGCAATGTCTTCAGCATCGTTGACGCCATCGTCGTCCGAATCGGCTTTCACAGGACTCGTCGACAAGTCGTTCACTTCCTGACCATCGGAAAGACCATCACCATCGGTATCACCGTTCAATGGATCGGAACTGGCGGCAATTTCGTCGCCATCGTTCAGGCCATCTCCATCCGTATCGGCATTGCGTGGATTCGTCCCAGCGGCCACCTCCGCCCCATCATCCTGACCATCGTCATCGGTGTCGGTCTTGGATGGGTCTGAACCATGCGTGTTCACTTCCTCACCGTCAGCCAAGCCGTCGCCATCGGAGTCTCCTTCGTTCGGATTCGTTCCTGCGCTCTGTTCCGCCAAGTTGGCCAAGCCATCGCCATCGGGATCCCCATTGGCCGTCGCATCGAGGTTGCCAAATTGTTCGTTTTCCCAAGTGTCCAATAGACCGTCGAGATCAGAGTCCCCACCACCTAGAGTAATCGTTCCATCACCCGTGATGCCGTCACCTAGTGAGAAAGCACCTAATAAGTCATCAGCAGTGTAAGGGCCGTCACCCGCAATTTCACGCAGGCTGAAGATCATGCTGCCGTCAGGCCCCACACCAACAATGTCTGCCAAGGTGATTTCGCCTCCCAGATCCAAGCGGAAGTCGCCTCCTTGGATCTTCAGGAGAGCCGATGGGCTGACGTAGTTGTAGCCAAAGTCGATCCCTCCACTCGCCGTGAGCAGGGAACCTGTGCCTAACGAACCCGCTGTGATTCCGGCCACGTCGGTGCCAATGATATCGATTGGACCGGCAAAGGTCGTGCCAGCTCCTGTCAAATCGACGGTTCCCTGGAATTCGATTTCGTTGCCACCCTGGATAGTCAAGTTCCCTGAACCGGTGAGCTGAGACTTCAATGCCAGGTCATTGGCTGCCACCGCAATGAGCACATCCCCTTGAATGTTCAGAGTGCCGCCCAAGCCAAGACTGTTTTTCGCATTCACACTAGCGTTGTTGAGAATGATGTTCCCCGAGGCGTCACCCGCATGCACAAGATCCAGATTCATGCCCGGCCCAATCAGGGTCAGTGAGTCCCCGGCAAAGTCTCCCGCCGCGCTGAGTAGCGTGGAGGACACCGTGCCCACCGCGACGTAACTTTTCCCAGCACTCGGTGCTAGGCCATCAGACCACGTGGCGCCATCGTTCCAGGCTCCTCTGCTCACTGCGATGATGGCATCCGGCTTGCTAGCATCGTCCAAGGGGTCGTTGCCCAAAGCTACCTCCACGTTATCATCGAAGGTATCGTCATCGGTGTCCGTCTTGTTGGGATCCGTGTTGAGATCGTTGACCTCGTTGCCATCCGCTAGACTGTCTCCATCTGAGTCAGCATTCGCAGGGTCCGTTTTCAGATCATTGACCTCAGGGCCGTCTTCCAAGCCATCACCATCACTATCTTTGAGCGTTGGATCCACACGGAAAGCCAACTCTTGACCATCAGTGAGGCCGTCACTGTCATTGTCGCCACTGCCGTCTTTGCTCAGGTTGCCGAAGAAGAAGTTCTCTTTGAAGTCGTCCATCCCATCACCGTCGGTGTCTCCCGTGACCACGTCATGGATGTTGAAGCCGGCCAAGACTTCAAAATTATCTCCGGCCACGTCCTCTTCCGCCACGGGCTCCAAGTTAGGGGCGCGGCTCACATAAAGGCTGATACCGGCAGCGCCGTTGTCTGCCCAGTGCAACAGGCGCAGGCTGTGCGTACCTGCTTCAAGGTCGACTTCCATCACCGTGTTCCCGCGGAAACCATGGGTTCCCTCGCCAACTACGGCCCCGTCAATTTCCAGCAACGCGCCAAAGGCAACGCTCACGACGAATTGGATGTTTCCACCCTCCCGTAGAAAGATCTCTCCAGTCGACTCGGTGGCAAAGTTATTGCGATCCCCAAGACCGCCGCCAATCCTTTCGCCAGCAATGATGTTGGCATCCGGAATCTGATCCGGCTCTGCCCACAAAGGATAAGGGATGGCGAGATCCTTCTCAAACGCCGGCCCGGAGTTATCACTGAAGTGCACAATGGGATGCCGCACCGTGATATCGCCTTGAAGGTTGAGTTCACCATTCAAGGCCTGCTCTGCGGTATCGGCATCGGCGATTGAAGCCCCGTCCGCCGTCCACACGTGCCGCGTGATGAGGAAGCCACCGGCAAAGATGTTTGTCGCCAAGATCTCAAAGGAGCCCTCGAACTGAACGGGCGTACCGGCATTATCATCAGCACTGATTAAGTAAGTGTGAGTAGATTCAGGCTCAAACCTGGGCGTGTGCACAATCCGGATGACCTGTTCATCCACGCGAGTGACGGATGCGGCTGCGGGCTGCCCGTCAATCTGGAGCGTTAGCGTGGCTGGATCGACGCTGCTTGAACCCAGCATTTCCATGGTCAAGGAACTCGGTCGCGCGACCACGGTAATCTCCACCCCGGTCGTCACTTCAATGTTATCAATCGCCCACCACCAATCATTGCCAGCGTCAAACATGCCAAAGGTAAGGACCATCGACTGGGCTCCCTCAGGATTGTTCAAGGGCACGATCACTTCCTCATCAATGGCCTCGTCCTTGTGGTTTGGTGAACTCGAATCCGAAAGCCATTCGAACAACTCAATCGCCTCACCACCGTCGAACGAAATGCGCAAGTTTCCGGATTGATGATAGTTATTGTCGAACTCAGGGCGCCAGCTCGAATCAAAGCTCAAAATAGCAGAGCCCGCATCGATCGCACTGATATCGATTGGTGGCGTACTCATGAAGGTATTGTAGCCCCCTTGCTCCTGCGCCCCGGGTCCGCCGATGTCATCCCATTCATCGGGATCAGCAATCGCCACGGTGCCTTGGCCACGCGCAAACTCAGCTCGACGCTGGTCTCCTGCAGCATTGACCCACCAATCCTTGTCCGCGAAGGTCCACCCCTTCCACTCCGTGACTCCGACGCCTTCTTCTTCAAAACCAAAGAGTTGGCTGTTATCTATTTCCCAATTAGCCGGCGGCTCGTTCGTCCACACCATCTCACCTTCCGCGCTCTCGTCGACGTTTGGTCCAAGCGTCAAATTCTCGAAATCCTCTGAAAATAAGGCTCCTTGGCCGAAGCCGTTCATACAGGTAAGAAGCATCAAACACAGGGCGAATCTGGAAACGTTCATAATATGAGTCAGGGATTGTAGGAGCGACCTCAGGCTTAGGGACACCCACGCACTCGAAGGGTAGAGAATCGCGAGATTTCTGGCAAGAACCTTCCCTCTCGCACTCGGACAACTCGCTGAGATCAGTCTGGCGACTTTTGACCTTCACATTTAGGCGTGAGTCTAGACAATAGCCGTGTGGAATCCGACGACGACCACAGTCCACCGACCTCGGGATCGGAGCCCGGCCGATTCCTCTTGTGGGGGGTGATTGGTCTTGGAGTCCTGCTGCTTGCTTCCAAAATTGGGTCGGTGAATCAGTCGCGCGTGAACCATAGGGATAAGACAGCGATGGAGCGGCTTCTTCCTCACTCTCGCGATAACGTTTACGTCTCCTCCAACAAATGCCAGTCTTGCCATCCGGGTGAGTTCGCGAGTTGGCACAAGACTTTTCACAGAACGATGACCCAGCCGGCGCATCCGGAAATCGTGGCTGGCGCTTTCGATGGCTCGACGGTGGTCTCCGACGGGTTGGAATATCGAGTCTATCGCAAAGGAGACGAGTTCTGGGCGGAAATGCCGGATCCAGAGGAAATGATGTATGTCGTACAAGGGGGCAAACCAACGCCGCTGGAGGAGATTCCCCGCGTGCAACGTCGAGTGGTGATGTGCACGGGATCCCATCACTATCAAACCTACTGGGTCACTGGAGACCCGAAGTACGGGAACTTGCTGCAGACGCTACCATTGATCTATCTCATAAAAGACAAGCGCTGGATTCCAAGGGAAGCCGCGTTCATGAAAGACCCTCACGACTCCACGCGGATGATCACCCAGTGGAACAACCACTGTATCAATTGTCATAGCACGGGCGGAAATCCCGGATTGATCACGAGCACAAAGGATGCCTCATTTGGGACGGAAGTGGGTGAGTTAGGAATCTCCTGCGAGGCCTGCCACGGCCCGGCCGAGAAACATATCAAAGCCAACCGCAATCCGTTGCGCCGGTATGCCCTGCATGGAAATTCGACCAAGACCGACTCCACTATCGTAAACCCCGCGAATCTTGACCACCAACGGTCCAGTCAGGTTTGCGGACAGTGTCATGGCGTTTTCATTCGTAATGATGGTCAGGGGATGAAATATGCAACCGAGGGCATTCAATACAAGCCGGGTGATTACATTGAACAGTTGCGCTACTACATCACCCACCCTCGAGAGGGATCCCCCAAGAAGGTCTGGGAAGACTATCGAAAAAATCCCAAGTTCTTTCGGGAACGCTGGTGGGAGGACGGCACGATCCTAGCAGGAGGCCGCGAATACTCCGCGATGTCAGCGTCATCGTGTTACACGAAGGGAAAGATGTCCTGTCTGAGTTGCCACTCCATGCACGATAGCGACCCCGTCGGTCAGTTGAAGAAACCGCAAGCTGATATCGCAAACGCATCGTGTACAGCGTGTCATACCGAACGTCAGTACACAAGCCATGTGCAGGAGCATACGCATCATGAAACCGCTTCCAGCGGGAGTACTTGCATGAACTGTCACATGCCCCACACGACCTACGCCCTCTTTCGCGCCATTCGAAGCCACCAGATCGAATCGCCGAAGATTGAGAGTAGCGCGAAGTACGGTGTGCCCAATGCCTGCAATCTCTGTCACATGGACAAGACACTCGCGTGGACGCAGGATCATTTGCACGAACGCTACGGCTCCACAAAGGTCGCCCTGACACAAGAACAGAAAGAAGTCTCCGCTGCTCTGCTTTGGATGCTGAAAGGACACGCGGCGCAGCGAGTGATCACTGCGTGGCACGCGGGATGGGAGCCTGCCCACGAGGCTGCGGGCGATGACTGGATCGCTCCCTTTCAGGCACGGCTATTGCAGGATCCCTACGGCGTCGTTCGCTACGTCGCTCACACACAACTAAAAAAACTCCCAGGCTTTCAAGACTTCAAGTATGATTTCCTTGAAAACGACGCTGCTTTGGCTGCGAAAGTGAAGGAAGCCATCGATCTCTGGAGAAAACTCGGTCACGTGGAGACGGCCCATAGCGGACAAGAGATCCTCATCAGTGAAGATGGTCAACTCAACGAAGCGGCGGTGCAGACACTCCTTAGAGAGCGTGATAATCGAACCGTGGAGATCCGAGAGTAGCGATGGCTAAGAAATCAACAGAGAAACTCGAGATCGACCCTCACCGGAAATGGGTGCTTCGTCACCTACGAACCGGCTGGATTGGACTTCTCGTCTTCTTATCTCTAGGAATTCTGCTAGAAGCCCTTCACGGGTTGAAGCTGGACGTCTATCTCGACGTCCAGAACTCGACCCGACGCCTCATGTGGACCCTAGCCCATGCCCACGGAACCTTGTTCTCACTCATTCATTTGGCGTTCGCGTGTTCTCTTTCAGTGTTAGGTCGCCGCGAAGGGAGTACTCTGCCAGCCGTAAACCTTCGAACCATATCCCGATGCCTTACCGGGGCGATCGTCCTTCTGCCTCTCGGCTTTCTTCTTGGCGGAATTTGGATATTCGACGGAGACCCCGGGCCAGGGATATTCCTAGTACCGGTCGGCGCAATCCTGTTGTTCATCGGCGTTGCCCGGACTGTTCTCCTCATCCGATGAACTCCAGGAAATTATATAACCGAGTCCTGGAGGAGTAGGTGATGCACGACTGCTCACTGAAGCACATCGAACAAGTATTGTAATTCTTCCTCAATCTCCTCGGGTGAATCAACGAGTTGTTCCACCACCTCGCGAATCCGACGCCGGTAATGTTTTCGGAGGCGGCTGATCCATGAGCGAACGGTGACTTCCTTCACTCCTCCTTCGTGAGGTAGAACTCATGTTGATCTGGCCACATTTGAAGAGCTTTTACAATTGAATCCAAAGCTCTCCCATAATCGTCCTCATTCAAATTCTGGAGGCGAACAGTTTTCCAACTGGTCCAATTCAGAGCAATGGGGCTCCGCGGATCGGGAGGGCCTTTTCGCCACTCAGCAGCCAGTGCTTCATGCTTAAGGGCACCTCCGGAAACCTGCTGTGGGAATCGGGCGCAGAGAAAATTCCCGCTGGCCAGGCGATAAACGCTAAGCCATCTGGGGATAGTGGGCGCTTTAGCAACGAAGACAGCGGGGATTTCATCAAGCACTAGCCCGCATGAGTTTTCCGGAGGTGCCCTTAACAAAGTTCGCTTCGACTTCTCGCTGATACCGATCGGCATGCCAAAGACGCACTTCACCGTCTTCCGTGCCCGTAGTGATCGTCCCCCCATCAGGGCTCATGCGCACTCTGCTAAGCTTCGACGTTGCGAAGATTTCCATCTTCGTGACAACAACTCCCGACGCGACATCCCACAACTTCAGGACGTGCTGATAGGCCGTCACCAATCGTTTCTCATCGGTCGCCCAATCAGCTTAACTCACTCGCCCCGTTTTAATCGTGGTGACCTTCACTTGGTCCGTGAGATCAAAGAACTGGATTTCTTGTGGTAGACGCACTGCGATTCTATCTTGACCCGCTCTGATAGGGAGGATTTCTCGGAAATTACCGTGTGCGGAGAACGACAAGGTCGGCTTTCCCGAGAGGATATCCCAGATCTGCACCTGACCTTGCTCACCTGACCTTGCTCACCCGAACTGCAAGTCACGAGTTGCGGTGGATCGGCCCCCGGGACAAAGGCGATACTCTTGGTCGACGACCCAGCAGCAATAAGCGCTTCATTGAATGGTTCCTTGGTATCTCTCCAAAGTCTCACTTCGCCATCCTGCGTTAACACAGCCAAATGAGCGCTTGAGCGATGGTGGCAAAATCGCACTTGGCGCAACGTTTTCCCCTGGCCAAGTTGGAGAGTGTCCAAGATCTTCCCATCACGACTATCCCTGAGATACAGCTCGTTTCCGTGAGGCAAGCCACTTTCGTCGCTCATTTCTAGCATACTCTCACAGGCCTCGAAGCACGGCAACAAACCCTGTTCTCCGCAGAAGATCTCACCAACCCGTCGATCAGCGCTCTCTCTGCGGACCCCGACGACGATGGCCATTCAACCTTTCTGGAATACGCTTTCGGCGGAGATCCGTGGGCTCAAGATCAGCCCGGGGTCATGAAGGATTCGGCGAGAATGCAGCGCCCGCCTTCGGCCGTGCGTTTGCAAAGCGAACCGAATGGACTACGGCAGTTGCTCGAGCAATGTCCGCTGCCGCACGAAGTATCGGCCGTTGTCCATGACCTCTGCCGTCAATCGATAGTCAACTCTCTCCATTCCCTCACCAAGATCCACTGGAGTTGAGGAAACGGCCTGGGTGCCCATCAGAGTTTGCCAATCAGCAAGTTCGCCGAGGGATGGCGAAATCTCAATCAGGTAGGTCAGGTTGCCAACCTCATAGTGCCCAGGCGTGATCTCAGCACCGCCTCGGAGACGTTTGAATCCAAATGGATAGTCGAGCGATTCTCCTAGAACAACCTCCCCCTCAGGCCATGGGTCCGAGCTCACGACAGTGGGATCGCTTCCAGTGGCAAACTCACTGAGGTTAGAAAGCAGGTCGCCGTCGCCGTTCCCGCTAAGGAGAGCGTTCGCGTTTCCAAGAAATCTTTTCGCCCAGGTGGAGAAAGTCCGAGGAGATTCGTGAGAGGAACTCTGTGGTAGCGCGCGGAGCGAAAGGTCGAAGGCGACATTGTCCCAACTGGGCTGCCACACGTTGTTCACCACGACTGCGATGACATTGCTGTGGCCAGGATTAAACAAAGGCGCGAACGGGGTGAGGTCGAAGTATTGCACCTCATCGCCGGTGCCAGCTACAACCTCAATACCAGAACTTTCTACACTACTACCATTGATCCAGACTTCAATAGGATAGATCACGCCCGCGTAGTCATCAGTTGCCCGCGTAGGAGTAGGTCTTCAGGTGCAGTTTAATGTCTTTGACAGAGCGGATGAAGCGTGCTATGCCTTCCTTTATTGACCCTCCAATCCCTAGCAATGCGGCGAATCTGACCCCATGGACGAAAAGCAATTTCCTAGCAGTAGTTGCAGTTAGGGGCTTTTTACTTTGACGAGGAAAAATCGGCGGCTCTCTGACTCGTCCAATGGGGGAGGGATAGTCAGGGTAACTTTTGTTTCCGTGTCGGTGGCGGTGACGGTATCCGGCAGTTCAATCCAATTGACGGCGTCATCGGACACGCAGAAGTGGTAAGTGACACCGGGTTTGCTGAGAAATGTTAGGCTGTCACTCGCTGCGCCAAGATTCTCTACCT
>CALLLI010000392.1 GCA_938082635.1 uncultured Verrucomicrobiales bacterium | reverse complement strand
CGATCACGATCGTATTGGATAACGCGCGCTATCAGAAATGCAAACTGGTCACAGCCAAGGCAGCAGAACTCAACATCGAATTGCTTTACCTTCCTCCTTATTCACCGAATCTGAACATCATTGAAAGGCTGTGGAAATTCGCAAAGCAAGATTCCCTCAAGAACACCTACTACGATTCATTTGGAGAATTCAAGGCGGCAATTGACGGAAAGATTCGTGAAACCAACACTTCACTCAAACACCGCATGAAGTCGTTTCTAACATTGAATTTTCAGATTCTTCCGAATGATCCAGATAGAATCTTATGATGGCGCTTGGAATAGCGGCCCCATCATGTAAGCGACTGTTAATCAATCCAGCGCTGACTCAGCAAACATTAGCGACAAAGATAAGCTTGCGACCTTGAATCCGACAGGCAATGAGCACGGGAAAGAAGATACAGAGCCTGAAACAATCGCTCTCACATATTAGCCACACCAATCGCTAGTCGCGAACCCAGCGATGCACCGTCGTCGTTGATCCATAAAGGCCGTGGTTACCGACCTCCTCAAAACGGTATCGCTCTGCGGAGATCGCCTCATTCACCACCTGTGAGATCAAAACTTCCCCTCGCCTTGCAAGGTCCTCTCCAAGCTTGCTCGCCACGTTGACCGCATCTCCGTAGAAATCAGCCTGATCTAACAAGATCTTACCATGGTCTAAGCCCGCACAGATATGAATCTGCGCCGCCGTATCAATACCGGCATTGGCTTCATCCATAGCAGTATAAGTCCTTTCAAGAAACTTCATCCCTGATTCGGGATCAGGAAACACCGCGAACAAGTTGTCTGCTTCGTACTTCACTGCTCGCCCACCAGCCTCGACCACCAAAGGACCGGTCAAACGCCGCATCTTCTCGATCAGCGTTAGATAATAGACCACGCCATGCTCGCGAGACGTTCTGGTGAATCCTGCCATGTCCAACACCAGTACCGTTCGCTCACAGCCGAACTCGTCCCACAAGGACTCCGCTAGAGCAGTATCGTCGGCACTGCCCTCGTGAGCAGTAAGGCGTTCAAAGAGAAGCGACATCTGCGAAGCGCGCTACGAATCACCGTCCAGCAAATTACCCAAACCGCCTAAAATAGAACCTTCACCTTGGGAAGAACCTCCTACCCGACCAGGAGCACTCTTCATGACGCGATCTGCGAGACGAGAGAACGGCAAACTCTGCAGATAGACGGTGCCATGTCCCTGCAAGGTCGCGAGGAAGAGCCCTTCTCCGCCAAAGAACATCGACTTAAGATTGCCCGCACGTTCGATATCATAGGAGATGCCGGGAGAGAAACCGACCAAGCAGCCCGTGTCCACCCGAAGCTTCTCTCCTTTAAGTTCTCTCTTCACCACGGTGCCACCCGCATGCATGAAGGCCATGCCGTCGCCAACCAAGCGCTGCAGAATGAAGCCCTCACCACCAAAGAAGCCCGCCCCTAACTTTCTGTTAAATGTGATCGATACTTCCGTCCCATAGGCCGCACAGAGAAACGAATCCTTCTGGCAGGTGATCTCTCCACCCACCTCTGAGAGATCGACTGGAATGATCTTGCCTGGAAACGGTGCCGCAAAGGCCACGCGACGTTTCCCCGCGCCACCTCCGTGGGAGAAATGCGTCATGAAGATCGACTCCCCCGTCAGCATACGCTTGCCAGCACCTAGCAATTTCCCCATAAGTCCTTCGTCTGGCTTAGTGCCGTCCCCCATCTTGGACTCGAACGCGATATCCTCCTCCATGTAGTTCATCGCCCCAGCCTCACCGATCACGATCTCGCCTGGATCCAATTCCACTTCCACGATCTGCATGTCATCCCCGAAGATTTCGTAATCTACTTCGTGACTGCCGCGCCCACCTCTTCCGGACAAAGAAGACGAAGCAGGAATCGGCGGAGGTCCCGCCAACCCACTTCCGCCACCGCTAAAGAGCATTGGGAGTGCACCGTCCGCAGGTTGCCAGTTCGCCAATCCCGTCATCCACACCATCGTCGCAGGTGTAATAACGCCACGGCTTACCAACTCTGGAAGCTGATCTTCAGTGGCTTGATGTTGTTGTTTCGCCGCATCCGCGTAATGCCAAGTCTTCATATAGGGTGATTATAGTAGTAAGCTAAGAGAGTTCCAAGTGTGAATCGATGGGCGTAGGCTAGAGAAACTCACCAAGACGGCGATTGCACCCTGATCCCACTTTTGTAATGCCACGACGCTCGCTTGCGCCACGCCATGCAGCAGCAATACTGAGCAGTGATCATCGAGGACACAGGCACCTTTCTTAGTGACGGCGATTGGCGGCGCGTCTTTGATAGTGGAGCCCTGATCCGAGGAGATAAACTAACGCGCGGCCGCCAAGTTTCTGACGTCTATGCGGAACTCTTAGAAACCGGCGACCTCGAGATCGTCGGCAAGGTCAGGCATGGAGACGAATCCGCAGCCAAAGCCATCATCGCACTATGGCTCGAGGGCGCCTCTGTGCAGCTCGATGCTAGTTGTTCCTGCCAAGTTGCTGTGAACTGCGAGCATGCCGTCGCTGTGTTAGGTTACCTGGCCAAGGGAAAGCCCGGAGTCAGACTAGCCGGAGCCCTCGGCGAGAACCCTCACGCGGAAACCATGTCCCAAGGTCAGCATTTGGAGCTCAAAGAGCCCGCCGAGAAAAGCCAAACACAGGATTCTCGATTCCGGTTGCGAGTCGAGCGCCAAGACCACCGTCTTCATGCCCTAGCCTACGCGCTCTACGGTGAGCACCAGGTCGCCCTGGAACCTTCCGGAAATGTCCGTCCCATCGTCACGCCGACCGAGAAGATCAAACGCGATCGAACGGCAGAGATGGAGGCCCTCCAAGCACTCTACGCACTCGATCTCCTACCTAACAGTCAACTCATTTGGTCGCCGGATAAGAAATCCTGGCCTCATCCAGACTTCTACTGGCAGCGCTTCCAGCACGAAGGCACTCCCGCTCTAGAAAGCC
The DNA here is from genome assembly GCA_938082635.1 of uncultured Verrucomicrobiales bacterium. GTDB lineage: Bacteria > Verrucomicrobiota > Verrucomicrobiia > Verrucomicrobiales > DEV007 > JAACDM01. The sequence continues at coordinate 8,493 of CALLLI010000392.1, read as the reverse complement.
GAGGTTGGGAAGTGCAATTCTCCCCGCACGTCGGACTCAAACCACTGGTCTTTCGCACCGAGACTTGGAAGGCAGAGATCATTGAAGAAGGCAAAGGCTGGTTCACTCTATCCGCTGGATTCGAGATCGACGGCGAAGCCTTTGATCTCCAACCAATCCTCGCGGCGCTTGTCGCCAATCGGTTCCTCGAAGTGACCGAAGGGAAACCCAAAGGACAGGAGTTCATGATCTTTCTGCCCGACGGACGCGGCCTCGTCCTACCCGTGGGGAGATTCAGAAAGATCCTCACCACCCTTGGCGAGCTCCTCGCTTTCAAGTTCACAGACGGTCCCATTCGCCTAACTAAAGTAGACGCCGCTCGCCTCACCGAGGATGACGATCTTGAGCCCGAATCGCCTATCGAGGTGAAACAGCTGGGCTCCAAGCTGACTGACTTCAATCGGATAGAATGCGTAGCAGAACCTGCCGGACTCCAGGCAGAACTCCGTAGCTATCAAAGCGACGGCTACTACTGGATGCAGTTCCTGGCCACTTACGAACTCAATGGCATCCTCGCCGACGACATGGGCCTCGGAAAGACCCTGCAAGCCCTAACACACCTGCTCACCGAGAAGGAAACGGGCCGCGATGACTCCCGCCCATCACTCGTCATCGCGCCCACCAGTGTCGTCGTGAATTGGCAACGCGAAGCCGCCAAGTTCACCCCTGATCTCAAAATCCTTATCCTGCAAGGCGCAGACCGCCGCAAACGCTATGCACAGATTCCAAATGCAGACCTCGTACTCACCTCGTTCGCGCTCATTCACCGCGATCTAAAAACGTTTATTCAGCACCGCTTTCACATCGTCATCCTCGACGAAGCCCAGCACATCAAGAATCCGGCGGCCCAGGTCACCCAAGCTGTGTGTCAGTTAGACGCCAAACACCGACTCTGCCTTTCCGGCACCCCCATCGAGAACAACTTGGGCGAACTCTGGAGCCTCATGCACTTTCTCATGCCTGGCTTACTAGGCACTCAAGAGACCTTCAACGACACTTTCCGCAATCCGATTGAGAAGACCGGTCACGCCGGCAAACGCGCCGCCCTAGCCGCTCGCGTCGGCCCGCTCATTCTGCGCCGCACCAAGCACGACGTCGCGAAAGAACTGCCTCCTAAAACAGAGATACCCCACACCATCGAGCTGAACGAAGCCCAGAAAGATCTCTATGAAACCGTCCGGGCCACCATGGACAAGCACGTTCGACAAGCGTTAGAACTCCAAGGACAGCAATCTCAGATCGTCTTCCTCGACGCGCTCCTCAAGCTTCGCCAGATCTGTTGTCACCCTCAGTTACTGGCTGCTCAAGATAAGGTTGTGGAATCCGCCAAATTCACGCACCTCGTCGACTTGTTAGACACGCTTCGCCAGGAAGGTCATCGCATCCTTCTCTTCTCGCAGTTCACCTCGATGCTTGCACTCATTGAGGACCATTTGAACGCCGTCGACTGTCAATATCTTAAACTCACTGGCGCCACCAAGAATCGCCAAGAACTCGTCGAACGTTTTCAAGGCGGTGAAGGCGAGGTCTTCCTCATTTCCCTCAAAGCAGGTGGCACCGGCCTCACCCTCACAGGCGCTGACATCGTCATCCATTACGACCCCTGGTGGAACCCTGCAGCGGAGAACCAAGCCACCGACCGTGCCTACCGCATCGGCCAAGACAAGCCCGTCTTCGTCCACAAACTCATCTGCCAAGGAACGGTCGAAGAACGTATCCAGCAGATGCAGGCTCGCAAAGGCACGCTAGCCTCCGACCTACTCAGCGGCGCTACCCAGCAGCTCAGCCTCACCCCCGAAACCCTGCAATCCCTCTTCGCGCCAGCAGGTTAGAGCGCCCTAGCAATAGCATCACTCAGATCCATAAGCAGCAAGCTCTCCGCTTCTACGACGGCTTCGTAGCCATCCGTATCCAGTGGACGTGTTAGGACAGAATGGCGCTGGATGGTGATGCGATTCGTTTCCTCATCGTAGATCCTCCAAGTCGCATCGAGGACGGCATCCCCACCCGTTTGCGCGTGAAACTGGGTCACATCGATGGCGACGGAGTAACGCAACTTCGCTCCAGGCTCCCACGGGTAGGTACGCACTTCTGAGGTACTGAGACCACGGGAGAGATTCGTCGCGATCACTTTCGTCATCGCGCTTTTGAGTGAACCAGCCCAGCGCTCACTTCCAGGAATCTCAAACTTGTTAGGGCCACTTTGGAAGACCATTTCTGGGCAGTCAATGTAGTCGGGGATCAACACAGGCCCCACCCCAATGCTAACCTGAGGAGCCGCACTCTGCACCGTGGGTGGCGCCTTCTTCGCACTGAGCAGGTAGTAATTGTCAGGCGAAGCACACGCCGCGAGGAAGATTACGCAAATGAGATAGAGTCGCATGGTCAGAACTAACGTTTCGCCTTAGGCGGGTTCGGCTTGGCACCCTTGCGGCCAAAGAGAAGAGAATTGGGCTTGCGTTCAACGGTGTCCGCAAGCTGGCGGATCGATTGCAACGAATGGCGAAGTTCATCGAGCGTGCGGTAGAGATCACGGTACATGACCGAGTTTTCACCAAGCCCCGCCAATGTCGTTTGGATAGAGGTGAGCGTATTCTGAACGTCTTGAGGAATCGCTTGAGTGCTTTCCGACGCCAGCAACATTTCGATGCTTTGCGAGGCCTTAGTCAATCCTACTAATGTCCGTTCAGCTTCCAAGGTCGCTTTATTGAGCGTGCCCAGAACCTCTGTCGCGCTGTTCAAGACCGACTCGACCGGGAGCGCTTCGAGCTTGTTCAGCACTTGCACTAACTTGTCCTCGATTCTCGCGAGCCCCGACGAGGCTGTAGGAATGCTCGCAAACTCGCCAAGCTGTTCCACCTGAGCGGGCTCGGCATCAGGTTCGAAATCGAGATCCACAAAGAGTTGTCCCGTTAGGAGGCTCCCCGTTTTCAAGGAGGCACGCAGCCCCTCGGCGACGCACTGAGCAATGCCCTCAGCATCAGCCTCGGTCGATTCATGGGAATGATGCGCAATCAAATTTGGATCAATCTGGATGATCACAGGCACCCGGTGCTGCACATCATCAGGATAATGATCAAAGGAGATCGACGTCACCGTACCGACGTGAATACCACGAAATTCGACAGAAGCCTGCGGCCGCAAACCTCTCACGCTATCCTCAAACAACAGCAAGTAGGTTAACGTCGGTTCGATAGCCACTTCTGCTGGCCCCTCACGGTCATCATGCAGACGAAATACGGTACCATCCTTTACAGAAGGTCCTGCCTGCACATTGTCTGACAGACCAAATTCCACGCCCCCGGCTAACAATGCCCCAAGAGACCCCATACGCAATCGAAAGCCATCAGCGTTCACGCTCAAATCAACTCCGGCGACATTCCAAAAGCGCGTGTTCTCCGCCACCAGATTCGCATAGGCCTCCTCAATAAACACATCAAAGTGAACCTTGCCCGTTCCTTTCTGAAAGGCGCGACTCTCGATCCTACCCACTGTCAATCCCTTGTAAGACACTGAAGAACCCACAGAGATGCTACCGGCTTCATCTGCGACCAGACTTACCCGCAAGCCCGGAACGGACATGGCGGTGACTGGCGGTAGATCGAGCCCAGTGAACTGATTGGAAAGTTTGGAAGACGCTCCTGGATCGAGTTCCAGATAACTTCCTGACACAATCGTATCAAGACCGGAAATACCGCTCGCACCACTCACGCGCGGTCGCACAATCCAGAATTGAGTGTCTTCACGCAAGAGATGACCTACATCAAGATTCATCCGCACGGTCGTCACGACGCCTTGCAAGTCATTGGACAAATTCACAGATTCCACGGTACCCACATCCACGCTTCGACATCGCACTTTCGTCTTCCCGGCGATGACACCATCACCTGTATCAAATGTGATCGTCGCGATCGGACCTAACGAGTGATAGTGCTTCCAAACGAGCCAGCCACCTAAAGTAATCGCGATCAGAGGAATAAGCCAAACCGACGAAACACCCCGCTTCCGCTGATCGATGCTAGCAGTGGGTATGTCAGGAGTAAGAGTCGGCATCGGAATTGGGCGTTGATTGAGTAACATGGGCTCGATCCCAGATCAATCGAGGATCAAACGACATGGCTGCGATCATGGTCAGCACCACAACGCCGCCAAAAGCAACTGCTGCTGGGCCGGGCCGAATCGTCATGAGGGAGCCCAACTGCACCACAGCCACGAGAATGGCGACAACAAAGACATCGATCATTGACCATCGGCCAACGATCTCAGTCAGCCGATAGATGCGCGTCGCTGCCCGAGGATTACACGGCCGAGTAGCAGCCCAACAGAGACGCAGAATGGCCATGATCTTCAGGATAGGAATGACCACACTCGCCGTGAAAATGATGATGGCCACTGGATAGGCATGCATCTGCCAGAACAGCACCACGCCGCTGAATATGGTGCTAGGCTCTTCCCCACCAAGTCCACCTACGGTCATGATGGGGAGCACGTTTGCCGGAATATAGAGGACCGTAGCAGCGAACGTGAGCGCTAGGGTGCGCTGAATACTACGAGGCGTGCGCAGATGTAGTTTCGCATGGCAGCGCTGACAATGCCCCACCCGATGATCCTGAACTTTGCCGCAAACTGCACAGGTAGCAAGACCACGAGCAGCAGCCGTGTGTGATGGGAAGGCATTCATGATCGAGCGGGATTTTCTAACAAACCCCAAAGTTCATGACGGTCAATCAAAGCGAACGAGGCCGTGAGACACACCATCAGCGCTACGAATCCCCAGAAAGAGATGCCCAGGATCACGGTGGCTAATTTGGTGAGCTTCAGAAGACTGACAAGCACTCCAATGACAAAGACTTCAATCATGTTCCACTCATCAGCCCCATAGATGACGCGGCAAACCCACGCAGCCCCCGGCGGGCGCGCTCCTGCCAATAGCGGCAGCAGCAAGTAGAGACTTCCCAGAATCATCAAGGCAGGAGCACCAAGGACAAAGAACGCCACTGCCAATGCCAACCAAGGGCTGCCATTTGCCTCCAAGGCTGACACGCTCTGCGCGAGAGTCACCACATTGGTCTGTCCACCAGCTTCGAGCGAAATGAAGGGAAAGAAGATCGCCACCAGAAACAAACACGCCGCACCAATCGCGAACGCAGCCGCTCGTTGAGTCGAATGGGGACGATTTGTCAGAAGACGCGCGTCACAATGCGGACAAGCAATGCGTTCGCCCTCTGCCAGCTGATCAAACTGAAAGAGAGCATCGCAGTCGTGGCACGCGATGAGATGAGAATGGGCCATTTCCGTAGGCGACATCCATATGGGTTGCTGACCTCACTGCCAAGTGTTTCCGTGGAGGCTTCCCCCCAATTTGGCAAAGCGCCTTCACCCAGACCGCCTCAGGGGTCGCTAGATGATGATCGATGCTTGCGTGTCCGAGGCATCTCGCTACTAGGATCTGTTCGTATCCCCATCATGAGTTCATCGATTACGGAAGACCAAGTTCGCAGCGTCCTCGCTGAAGTGCCCTACCCGGGATTTAGCCGAGACATCGTTTCCTTTGGCTTGGTCAAGGCGGTTCACGTGGAGGGTGCCAACATCAAGGTGCTCATTTCCCTGCAGACGAAGGATCCCGAAGTTCCGAAGGCCATCTTTCAGAAGTCCAAGGAACTCCTCCATGCGCTTCCAGGCGCGGAGCAGGTGGACATTGAATTCGATATCAAAGATCCAGGCCAGACAGCTCCTTCAGCGAAGTCCGCCCTGCCAGGAATCAAGAACGTCATCGCCATAGCTAGTGGCAAGGGGGGCGTGGGTAAATCGACCGTATCTGTAAATCTAGCAGTATCTCTGCAGAAGCAGGGCTACAAAGTCGGCCTGTGCGATTGCGATCTCTATGGGCCCAGTGTGCCGCAAATGTTTGGTTCGAAGGAGCGGCCCAATGCCACTTCTGACAATGAGATCATTCCGATTGAATCCGATGGTCTGAAATTGATTTCCATGGGTTTCTTGCTGGAAGATCGCTCTCCGGTGATTGTGCGAGGGCCCTTGGCCACGCGTTACACCCAGCAGTTCCTCAAACAAGTGGCCTGGGGTGAACTCGACTACCTCATCCTGGACCTACCTCCTGGCACTGGCGACATCCAACTAACAATCGTGCAAACCGTAGCGCTTACTGGGGCAGTCATCGTGACGACACCACAAGAAGTCGCCTTAATCGATGCACGCAAGGCCGTCTCGATGTTTGAGAAGGTGAACGTGCCCGTTCTTGGACTTGTTGAGAACATGAGCTACTTCCTCAGCCCAAGCGATGGCGAACGCTATCACATCTTCGGTGAAGGTGGCGGTGTTCGGGAGGCTGAAACTCTGGGCGTCCCTTTGCTAGGCCAGATCCCTATCGATATACCTACCCGCACAGGTGGCGATGTCGGGCGTCCTGTCACTCTGCAAGATCCTGCTAAGTCCGAGGTCAGCAGGATCTTTGGCGACGTTGCCAAAGCGCTCGTCTCCTACGCGCCGGTGTAAACGGCGAAGGGGAAAATTGGTGGAGCATAGCGGACTCGAACCGCTTACCTCTTCAATGCCATTGAAGCGCTCTACCAGATGAGCTAATGCCCCAATTTCCCCGGTTTAAAACGAGATTTCGATTATCGCCACGACCTGTGGTGACGCAACCCGTTTTTTAAGAAACAAGTCAGTTGAGCGAAGGATCTTCCGGCGTCAACGAAAGCAAATAGTGCCAGGGACTGATGCCCTCCAGCGTATCCTTCCAAAGCGAGGTCGAGTTCTCCGTCAAAGGCAATCCCTCGGGGCGGTGCGTGATCCACGCCCGTTCAAGAATCTCCCCCTCGAGCTGACCAGCAGACCAGCCAGAATGGCCGATAAAGGCAACCACGTGAAACCCCTCAGACACCCGCGCGGCTGCCGCATTGGCAGACAAACGCGGAACAAACTCCAGGCGTTTCTCATCCGGCAGCCAGTGGATCGAAGCAAAGATGAGATGATCCGTGCCTACCGGCCCTCCTTCATACACAGGCACCTGGTCCAGCTCAGGAGTATGCGTGGCCAGCGAAAGATCTCCAACCACCTTATGCGTAGGACGATTTAGGACAAAGCCCTCAGCCCCGGCTTCAGCGCTATGATGGTTGAGGTAAAGCACGGCACGCTTGAAGTTCGAATCCATCAAAGACGGATCTGCAAGTAAGAGACTACCATCAAGCGATAGGGGGGCTGGGTCTTCGAAATCCATACGGCACCCGATCATATCGGCCCGAACAGAATGGGAAAGCAATTTGTCACCGATCGGTAACTCTCTCCTCTCAGATTTAGACCTGCCCGATCCTGAGCCTACTGCGGAGACATGGTCACCGTCAGCTTAAAGAAGCGAAGTTCAGCGGCAGCGATCGGAATCGTATCCGCTACAACCAGCTGTTGTGGATTATCTGTCAGGATACTCGTTTCTATCGTGTTCCACTCCTTCGAATCGCAGCTCACTTCCACCATGTAGATGAAATTGGAGGTATCGAAACTCGTCCCTTTGTTCACCGTCATGACAAGGACTCCATCCTGGATATTTATACTAACATCCGCATATTAAAATGGAGCTCCCCCAAGAAAATAGACATGAACCGGACAGATTGCTCTGTTAGTTTAGGTGTGTTTTCTGAGTGCGGAAGTGTTGATTGAGGAAAGTTTCGGGCGAGACGTTTCCCAGTGAGCTATGACGCCGTTTGTCGTTATAGAAGACTTCTAGGTAGTCGAAGATAGTTCTCCGAGCTTCGGCTTTGGTATCGAAGCAACCATCTTCAGGGAAGCTCTCTCGCTTGAGGCTCGCGAAGAAGCTTTCGTTGGCGGCATTTGTCATAGCAGTAGCCTTTCGCGCTCATGCTTTGAGGCAGACCATAGAGAGCTATGAGCTTTCGAAACTCTTTGCTGGTGTATTGGCAGCCACGATCAGAGTGAAAGAGGGGCGACTGCCTAGAGGTAAGTTGGACATGGCGTTGGCTAGAGCGCTGGTGACGAGGACCGTGTGCATGGTTTCAGCGACACTTCACCCGACGACTGCTCGGCTGTAAAGATCGATGACGATCGCCAAATAGGGCCATCCTTTTGTGTCGCGATATAGGTGATATCACTGACACAGACTTGGCCTGGTGCGGTAGGAGGCTCGGCGTTTGCCAACATGTTTGGAGATGCCTTCTGAGTGGGATCTTGAGTGATTGTCTTCGGGCGAAGGGCGGCCTTCTTGCGGGCCTGGAGGCCGTTCTGCGCCATGAGGCGAGCCACGCGATTCTCTGAGCCTTAGAGCCCATGTTCTTCCTGGAGTTCAGTGGTCATGCGTGGGCTGCCATAGACTTTGAGGTGGCGGTCTTCATGGATCTCTTTGATCTTGGAGACGATGACCTCGTTCTTCTTTGCTCGTTTTGAAGGTGGACGTTTTCTGGTAGCGTTGTAGCTGCTTTTGGA
>CALLLI010000391.1 GCA_938082635.1 uncultured Verrucomicrobiales bacterium | reverse complement strand
CGCTCTACCGTGGGACCATCGTCACTTTCTACCGTGGGGATGGTCCCACGGTAGAGCGAGGTACGGAACACCATTGTTCCATGTTCATGTACATTCATCCTTTCTGATGGGTGTACCGGTTTTAGTCCGCCCCTTTCTCCGTACCGGTTTTCACCCGGCGTTTACAGGAGGTCATCGATTAGCTGCAGGAGGAAGTCAGAGTCCTGAAGGAGATGGCGGTACAGAAGCGAAGATTTCCTAACAGATTCCAATTGATCCTCTGCCGTTTCACCAGCCCGCGGAAACTGGTGTAGTAGTGCTCGAAATCTAACAGATCCACGTAATTCCCAGTGGAGAGATCAGGCACATCAATCATTCCGCCAGTAAACTGTTCGAAGAGATACCAAATCTTTCGGAGGCACTTACCAGCAGGTTTCGCGCGGAGGCGCTCAACCAGAGCTCCTTCTGGTACAGTCGATACCAGCTTTCGGAAGAGATCCAGGTGAAGCCCTTCGTAGCGAACCGCAAATTCCAGCTGATCTACCCAGTTCTCTCCCAACTGCATCCGCTTCGGATAGATGATCGTCACTCACCCCAGAGGATCGAAGATCCTCTGGCGTTCGGTTCCACTTCCAACGTAGGAAGTGATGTGATGCGGAAGCACCGCCAGCTCGGGAGCTTCCATGTCGGTTATCAGAGCCGCTGCACATTCAAAAACAGTTACCGCCCCGGAATTTCAGTTACGAAACCACTGTTTTCCGGAATTTTAGTTATGAACAGGAAATTGTAGTTACAGAGGCAGGCCCTGTCCACATTTCCGTTACCGAAGCTGAAAAACGGTTACCAGAGCCAAGTTTTTCAATGTTTAAGATATCTTAAACACAGAGACCAATTACTGCGGATCGCGCCTAGGATTTCCTTCCCCGACTAAACCTTGCGCTTACGCTTCAGATTCAGCTGAGCCATCATCTTGTAGATGGCTGCTTGAGTCGCAGCATAGTCTTCGTCGCCGAGCTTCTCGTTGAGCGACTTCTCGGCGCGATCGAGGGCTTCTTGGACGGCGGTCTCGTCGATTTCGTCATCGCTCATGGCCATGTCCGTGAGGACGGAGACCTTGGTGGCTGTGATTTCAACGAAGCCTTGGCCGATGGCCAGTTCCTCTTCCTTGTTTCCCTTCGTGTAGCGCAGCTCACCAGGAGCGAGGGTTGTCACGAGGGGGGCGTGTTGTGGTAACACACCCATTTCTCCTTCGATGCCTGGAATGACCACGCCATCAACTTCGTCGGAGAAGATCTTTCTCTCCGGCGTGACGATCTCGAGTTGAATAGGCATCGGTTAGGGAAACGTTAAATCGGGTAGTCGAACTAGGAAGCCTTCTCGACGGTGTCGATGCCAGCCTTCATGTAGAAGTTACCTTCTGGGACGTCGTCATGCTCGCCATCGAGGATCTCTTTGAAGCCTTTCACACAGTCGTCGCGAGAGACATAAACGCCTTCCACACCGGTGAACACTTCAGCCACGTGAAACGGCTGGCTAAGGAAACGCTGAACCTTACGAGCGCGGAACACGGTGAGCTTGTCGTCGTCACTGAGTTCGTCCATGCCGAGAATGGCGATGATGTCCTGCAAGTCCTTGTAGCGCTGAAGCACGGTCTGCACGCCACGGGCGACGGCATAGTGCTCTTCACCAACGATTTCAGGAGCTAGCGCATTTGAAGTGGATGATAATGGATCCACAGCAGGGTAGATACCAAGCTCAGCAAGAGAGCGTTCCAACACGACGGTAGAGTCGAGGTGAGCAAACGTGTTTGCCGGCGCGGGGTCAGTCAAGTCATCAGCAGGCACGTAAACGGCCTGGAATGAAGTAATAGAACCTTTCGTCGTGGAAGTAATTCGCTCCTGCATGGCACCCATCTCTGAGGCCAGCGTTGGCTGGTAACCCACAGCGGAAGGGATACGACCAAGAAGTGCGGACACCTCAGAACCGGCTTGTGAGAAACGGAAAACGTTATCAACGAAGAGCAACACGTCCTGGCCCTTCTCATCCCGGAAATACTCCGCCATGGAAAGTGCGGACAGCGCCACACGGAGACGAGCTCCTGGAGGCTCGTTCATCTGACCGTAGACGAGAGCCACCTTGGACTTGCTCAGATCTTCTCGATTGATGACGCCTGCTTCGCTCATCTCCTCGTAAAGGTCGTTACCCTCACGAGTCCGCTCACCCACACCAGCGAACACGGAGTAACCACCGTGGTTCTTTGCGATGTTATTGATGAGCTCCATGATGACCACGGTCTTGCCAACACCAGCACCACCGAAGGCGCCAACCTTGCCACCCTTAGTAAATGGGCAAATAAGGTCGATAACCTTAATACCAGTCTCCAGGATAGAGGCTGAAGTGTCCTGGTCGATCAGAGTCGGTGCTGGACGATGGATCGGATAATATTTGTCAGCTTTGACATCACCTCTCAAATCAACAGCATCACCTGTGACGTTGAAGATACGACCCAGCACCCCTTCACCTACCGGGACAGAAATAGGATTGCCCGTGTCGGTGATCTTCATGTTACGACGAAGACCTTCAGTAGAAGACATGGCCACCGCGCGCACCCAGCCGTCGCCGAGGTGCTGCTGCACTTCGAGTACGAGCTTCACGTCTTCGCCGATCACGTTGTAAGTGATTTCGAGAGCGTTGTAGATTGCGGGCAGTTTGTCCGCGCCGGAGAAATCGGCGTCGATCACTGGTCCGATAACCTGAACGATAGTTCCTTCGTTGTTAGCCATGATTGTGTTAGGTATGCGAGTCGGGAAAGGGATGTTCTATTCGAGAGCCAAGCTGGCAGTAGTAATTTCGAGCAATTCGTTCGTGATAGCCGCTTGGCGCAGCTTGTTGTATTCAAGCGAAAGATCTTTGATGAGCGACTCAGCATTGTCCGTCGCGCTCTTCATCGCCACCATGCGGGAGCTATGCTCAGAAGCGCGTGACTCGAGCACCATCTGGTAAATTTGATAGTCTACGTATTGCGGCACAATGCTATCAAAGACTGCGCTAGCATTGGGCTCGAACTCGTAACCAGTGTCGGGCACTTCACCAGCATCCGCATCGCTTTCAATGCCAACACTCTCGTAATCCTTGGCTTTGCCTAGAGTCAAGGGAGACACGGGAAGCAACGTCTCCACACAAGGCGTTTGGGTCAACGTGTTCACGTAATTCGTAAACGCGACCGTCACCTTCGTGAACGCACCTTCGAGAAACTTCTCGCGGACGAACTTGGACACCGTCTTGACCTGCGTGAAATCGACAGGATCCGTGACGTGAAAGTCCGCTAGCAGATCTTTCTTCATCCGGGCCACCGCTTGGCGACCTTTAGAGCCGACCGTCACGAAAGACGCGTCGGGATGATCTTTGAAGACAGCCTTCAGAAGGTTCGTATTGAGACCGCCGCAAAGGCCTTTGTCGGTGGAAACGAGAATAACGAGTTCCTTCCCTTCACCGCGATTTTCTAGCAACGGATGACTATCATCATCAGCCTGCTCCTGAAGGTTCACGAGAACCTTGTTCATAAGCTCCGCGTAATGACGTCCTGACAACGCTTGCTCCTGCGCCTTCTTCATCTTAGAAGCCGCCACCAATTGCATGGCTTTGGTGATCTGAGCGGTGCTTTTGACCGACTTGATACGTCGGCGGATGTCGCGGGTAGTGGCCATTGGGAAGTCGTTAGGCTAGGAAAGCGGGCTTACTTGTAAGACTTGGAAAAATCGTCGAGAGCTGACTTGAGATCACTGACGATCCCATCACTGAGCGCTTTTTCAGTATCGATGGTGGTGAGCAAGCTCTCTTTACGGGTAGTGAGGTATTCCTCAAGCTTCGCCTGGAAGTCCTTCACCTGATCCACTTCGATATTGTCGAGGTAACCGTTCTGCATGCACCACATCGTGGCGACCTGCATCGCAAGTGAAAGCGGGTTGTATTGATTCTGCTTGAAGAGCTCCACAATGCGCTGACCACGTTCGATCTTTGCTTTCGTGCCCTCATCGAGGTCGGAACCGAACTGAGCAAAGGCCTGCAACTCACGGAACTGAGCGAGGTCGAGCTTGGTCGTTCCAGAAACTTTCTTAATAGCCTTCGTCTGCGCAGCGGAACCCACACGAGACACGGACAGACCCACGGAAATCGCTGGGCGAATACCTTGGTAGAACAAATCTGTTTCCAGAAAGATCTGACCGTCCGTAATCGAAATCACATTCGTAGGAATGTAAGCAGATACGTCACCAGCCTGCGTTTCGATGATCGGCAGAGCCGTCAAAGAACCACCACCAGCCTCTTTACTCAAACGCGCACTACGCTCTAGCAACCGACTGTGGAGATAGAAGACGTCACCAGGATACGCCTCGCGACCGGATGGGCGGCGAAGGACGAGAGCCAACTGACGATAAGCGACCGCCTGCTTGGAAAGATCATCATAAACGATGAGGGCGTCCATGCCGTTATCCATGAACCACTCACCCATGGCGCAACCCGCATAAGGAGCGAGATACTGGGCCGTAGCACTATCAGAAGCCGAAGCCACCACCACAATTGTGTACTCAAGAGCACCCGTTTCCTCAAGCACCTTGATCGTCCGGGCGACGTTGGACTGCTTCTGACCCACAGCGACATAAATGCTATACATCGGACGAAAATCCTTCTCACCGCTCTTCTCGGCAGCCTTGTTCTGGCGAGCCTGGGAAATGATCGTATCGACAGCAATCGTCGTCTTACCTGTAGAACGGTCACCGATGATCAACTCACGCTGACCACGACCGATCGGAACCATGGCATCGATGGAAAGAATGCCCGTCTGCACAGGCTGACTCACACTCTTACGTTTAATGATACCAGGAGCGATCTTCTCAACCGGATAGGTAACAGCCGTCTTGATGTCGCCTTTGCCATCGATTGGCTTGCCGATGGTGTCGACCACGCGGCCTAACAACTCTTTACCAACGGGAACGGAGAGCAACTTGCCCGTTGTCTTCGCTTCGTCCCCTTCCTTAACGTCGAGACCATCGCCGAGCAGCACACAACCAACCTCAGTTTCCTCAAGGTTCAGAGCGATACCGAAAGTACCACCAGGGAACTCGATCATTTCGTTAAGCATGACCTCAGTCAAGCCCTCGATCTTGGCCACGCCATCACCCGTTTGGCGAACGACACCAACGTTAGACTTTGCAACGGCCGTCTTAAGACCACCGATTTCTGCTTCCAGTTCCTGAAGGATGTTACTCATATCCGATTATGATCAGTTGTTCTAACTAAAGGGTAATTATGAAAAAGCTTGGCTGAGTTGGTCGAGGCGCGTCCGTACGCTTCCGTCCCAAATATCACTGCCGACACGCACACGCATCCCACCCAATAGAGCAGGCACGACCTTAAACTCACTCGTCACTTCATCGCCGTAACGAGCCTTCAAATCTTTCAACACGCCGTTTTTCAGATCTTCTGAAAGCGCTTCTGCGCTCTCGACGACAGCGTGCCGTTTCTCAAGATCCAAACGGATCTGACGCTGGAATGCGGTAAGAATGCCGAGGTAACCCCGGGGCTTCTCTTCGCCGATGCGCTTCGCGATCATCCTCACGCGATCGATATCCAGCCCACCATCTTTCGAGCAGGTCTGAAACAGAGCCCGCGCGTGACGTAGCGCATCTTTAGAAACTTTCATGGAAACGTAATAGAGCTAACAGAGACCTTAGTTGGCCAACTGCGTCGCTGTCTCCTTGTTAATCCTGTCTTGGTCGTCATTCGAGAGAACCTTACCAGTCACCTTGCCAGTAGCACTGATGACCAACTTGCCAAATTCACTCTTCAGCGAAGCAAGCTGTTTGTCGCGCTCGACCTTCGTCGCTTCCGTGGCCTTGGTCACGATGTCTTGAGCTTCTTGTGATGCTTTCGCCCGCTCCTTGTCTCCAAATGCAGCGGCACTGACTTTTGCCTCTGCAATCAATCGAGCCGAGGTCTCATTGGCCTCCGCAATCCTCGCTTCCGCAGCAGCCTCGGAATCAGCAAGCTGCGCCTTCACCTTCTCTCGGTCCGCCTCAGCCCCCTCAATGCGCTTGCGACGCTCTTCGAGGATCGCCTGGATCGGCCCGAAAGCGAATTTCTTCAGTATGCCATAGACGATCAGGAAGATAAGAACCTGAGCGATGAAATTCGTCCAGTAGATACCTAGATCGGAAAGAATCTTACCCATTGAGCCAGACGCGCTTAAAGTTAAAAAAAGAGGAGGAGCGGTCGTTGGCAGATGTCTTTCTCCGCCAACGACCAGAATTGTTCAGCCTAGTTGCCTTGAAGGGCCATGATCAGACCATAAATGGCGACAGCCTCAGCCAACGCCATACCAATGATACCAATGGTCAAGATCTTACCAAAGGCACCAGGGTTACGGCCGACAGCCTGTGTGGCGCCTAGCCCCACGAGTCCCACGCCGATACCGGCACCGAGACCTGCAAGACCCAAGGAAAGTGAACCACCGAGACCACCGGCAGCTGCTGCTGCTTCGGCCACGATTGGCGTAATGCTTGAGAGTAAGTTTATCATGTTCGTCTTAAGTTATTCTAACGTTATTCTTGCTTGTTCTATTGATTCTGACGCCCACTGACACGCATGGTCACGCCAGAAAAACCTTAGTGCTCTTCGTCGTGAGCAGTGGAAAGTTGAATGTAAACGGCACAAAGGAGCGCAAAGACCGTCGCCTGTAACACGCCGACCAGAATCTCAAGGAAGTAGAAAGGAAGCGTGAAACCAATCTTAGAGATGAAGGACAGTGTCGGCCCAAAGCCGAAGGTGTCGCCCAAGGTCGTCATGGCGTGGAGCAGATTCTCTCCCGCAAAGACATTACCAAAGAGTCGCAAGGAAAGCGTCACTGGGCGGAAAATAATGGACACAACCTCGATCACACCCACGAAGAGGAAAATAGGAATGAGAACAAGCTTCATGACCCCAGTCAAACCGCCTTTGGGAGCGAAGATATGTTTCACGAACTCGACAGGGCCCGCTTCCCTCATCGTGATATAGAACCACACCACCATCGAGCACATCGCGATTGCCAAGGTGAGGTTCATGTCTGCCGTGGCTGGACGTAGCAGGGGAATCTTAGGCTCTTCAGACAACCCGAAGAAGCCCATCTGCGTGCCTTCATGACCGATGCCGATCGTTCCCACACCGGGAAGTAGACCAAACCAGTTTGCCACCAAGATATAGACAAAGATCGTGCAAAGAAGAGGAAAGGCTCTCGGAGCCACCTTAGGGCCCACCACTTGCTCGACCTGATTATAGAGAAATTCGAAAACAAACTCGACGCCATTCTGCACTGGCCCAGGGATAATCGTGGGGCTCTTTGTCCCAGCACGCACCAAGAAGTAGATGATCGACATGACGATCAATGCCACAAAGACCGAATTCGTAAGCGCCGCGAATAGACCCGTCTGCTCGACAAGTGGCTGAGCCGAAATCGGCACGCTTGCGAGTTGGAATGCGGTGACTTGAAAGTCTCCTAATGAAGAGAACATGCGTTGATCTACTCTGGTCGGTTCGGCGTTTGACTACGTTTCCTAGATGGACGTGCAATCGAGTTTTCCCGTTTAAAACACGGGTGAATCCTTAGCAAGATCAATTTGTGAAATATTTCACAAAGTCTGGTCTTAGGTCGCACTGAGGGGCCGCGCGATATTCACGGAACTGCTCACCGACCACACCGTTCCGATAGCGAAATACTGCGTGCACTGACAGCTCATCCACAATTTCCACAACCAATGAGACGTCGCGACTTGCAGCATTCTAGCCAACCATCACCATAACCGCCGAGACTCTAAATCTGGCCCGTCTGGATTCTACTACTGGCGCTGATCGTGGGCTTGATCAGCTATTCCACTACCTGACTAGAGCGCTTCACGGAGAGCGCGGGCCGCTCTCGCAACAAACGCGTCACCCGGCATTTGGCATCAGACGGCAACGCAGCGGCAGTGGCCGTGCTGCCCGCCAACTAGGCAAAGCGGGAACGGCCAAGCATGGCCATTCCACGCAGCGACAACAGTAGGCATCAATCGATGCACCCTCCAGATCGACGCTCCGCTAGTTTCTCTTCATTATTTGAGAAAGTGTGTCGCCTTTCACTTCTCGGCGGCATCAAGCCTCTTGGATATGAAGATGCATTCATCACTCAACAAACTCGTGGGACCCGTCGCCCTAGCGCTGGTCTGCAACACCTCACCTCACCTCGCGATCAAGCCCAAGAAGAGTCCACTCACCGGGCGGGACAAATGGGAACGGGGTATATTATCAATTAGTGGCACAACAGGAGAAACGATCGCAAGGGGCCCGCAGTGTCCAGAAATTCGACTGCCGCATGAGTTACTGAGCTTCAGTCAGATACCTCCGGTAGAACCGGAGGCTTGAGAATGGGAACCCCTCAAAGGGGATTTGCTGCAATTCTAGCATCGCAAGTCTTTCCTGAGCTGGTTGGTAGTTCTCGGCAAACTCCCGCCTGCCCCCAAGATTTACAAGTCGGACCACATAAAACTCCTCTTTTCGTTGGTCCGCCTCATGTCGAAAACCGCGAGGTCCATGTTCCTTGCACTCTGCTTCCTCAAGCGAGTATGGAGTAAGGGCTCGTTGACGACCACAATTACTCGTTCATCCCCCGCCCCACCTGCATTCTAGCGACCGCGGTAAAAGTAAAACTTTGATAGTCTCACCGGCAGAGCCGAGGGTTTACCTATTGGATCAATTAGTTGTGGAATAGGATTTCTCGCTGCATTTCTTCGATCGGTGGCTGCAAGAATCTGAGATTGACGTATTCAGGCTGATGCTGGTGTCTCTGGCAAGCTGGGTGAACCAGCAACAGGAGACTAATGAGCCTATGATCGACCACTTGCAGGAGGAGATCCGAGTTCTGAAGCAGTGAACCTGAGTCCGCTCCGGCAAGGGAAGAAGAGCGTCGAATGTCGCGAGCGGTTAGGCGGATTGCTTCGCTACTACTACCGGGAGCCCGCATGAATACAGGCCGATTCGAATTTCCGGACACTACGGGGGAGACCTTCATCAAAGAGAACCTCGAAACTTGGCTCAACTCTCCCGACGGACCTGCCATTCTTGAAGAGTGGGGCATCCACACGAACGGCGCTTTGTTAAACTAATGAGATAACTAACATAACCAGATAGTCATCCTCCATTCTAGATCATCGATAGAATCCGGCGGAAACAAGCGATCTCTCTATGAATAGTATGTTTCCCCTCCTTTGTGTCTTTGTGTGCGCTCTCCCAATCTTACATTTAGAAAGTGTCGCCAAACACAGTAACAAAGGAACAGACCCGTTGCACTCATTGTTTGTGCGGATTGCTTGTCAATTTCGGTGAAGCGTTTCCAAAAAACCCTGGCAGGTTGAGAAAGAACTCACACAAAGCCTCAAAGACACGAAGGGTTGTGTGATTCCAATCCAGACTTCGCTATTGCATGCGAACCCCTCTTAGCGATCTCAACGAACACGCACGCGATAGAAACCCGCTCCCTCTTGAACTCGCGCTAGGTCGTCGTCCGTTAGAGACGAAGCCGAGCTTGTCGCCATCACTGTTCCGATGGCTTGCCATTCAGCATTCAAGGTAGACGCATACTCCACTTCGTAGGCCTTCCCCGCGACACTCGACCAGCCAAGCTCGATCAGGCCTATTGAACGCTGCACGGACGTCAGACGAAAGTAGTCCGCCGGGTTGTTAGGATCCGTTCCTGCAAGCGCTTCGCTCTCGTCTGACACGCCATCGCCATCAGTATCGTCGCGCATTGGCGGAGGCCCCTCCGACACGCTCCCCGGAGAACCATTGGCATCACCAGCGACCCAACTAGCCGCGGCCGAAAGATCGCCTTCCACCGCAAGGTCACGTCGAACCAAGGACTGCCCATTTCCATCCGATTCCGTTGGCCAACTATCGGCGTCATCATAGGTGAACTCAACAATCGGCGTGCCCGCCCCAAAGGAAAGTTTGAGACGTTCCCCACCGTTAGCGAGTCTGCCAGAGTAGATGCCCGCCACTGGCAAGTCGGCTCCATAACGGGCCGCAAACGCTTCCGCATTGGCAACAACCAGCACCGTTGCCTCTGGTGCCAATGACAGAATCGCCCCAGAATCAAAGTCAAAGTCCACGCCCTTCGTGAAACGCACCGGCTCTATATCGAGAGCCTCGCTTCCCGCATTGTAGAGTTCGATAAACTCGAAGTCTTCCCGGCGGTAGCCTGCCGCTAGCTCAGACTCTGAAGGCGCGCCTGGATGATACATGAACTCGCTAATGACCAACGAGTCATAGGCGCTGAGATCCGGCACACCCGCCACAAACTCAATCGGTTCAGACCAATGACTCCAGCCTCCCAGCTGATTCAAATGACGCACGCGGGCACGATAGGTGTATCCCGGACGGACCGCATTGATGGGAATGGTCATTCCCTCCGTGAACTCGTCGATCAGCTCGCTCTTCCAAACGCCTTCAATCTCGTAGCGCCATGGCGTGCCAGCCTCGTAGTTAGAGGTCGTGGGATTGTAGATCTCCCCTAACCGCCACTGCATGCCCACAAAGTTCTGCTTCTGAAAGAGCGTGCCGCCTGAGAACCGACCAGAAGCGAAGGTCAGTCCGTGAACAGGAAACCCATCCGTTCCCGTGTAGCTGATGGTCGGACGATCAGGTGCGTTTCCGTCATCAGACTCCTCTCTAACATGATTGTAACCATAACCACGCTGATCCCCATCGCCCACGCTAAAGTCATCGGGATCCGTATTCGTGGTGAATGCTCTTAGATACTCTGCAAAGCCTGACACATCGGCCGTCGGCAGCGTGCGCGTCAACGTGCCACCTTGGAAGTTCTGGGTGGTTGGGTTAGCGTAGAAATTGTTCTTATGGCCGCCCGTCGTACGGGGATGATTATTCCACATGGCCATGTCGATCTCGGACCAAGCGGAACCACCACCTAACGATGTACCGACCTGCGCACCTTCCACGGAGTTTGGCGCTGGCGAGAAGATCGATACCCCGATCGTGAAAGCAGTCGGATCTGTGACTGTGATCTCGTGATCGCCGTTGTAACCATTGCCTGAAACACCCGCGATGGAAACGAGATCTCCAGAAGCATAGCCATGTGGCTCTGCACTGACCACCGTCGCCGTGGCACCAGCTTTCGCGATCTCAGCCACGTCAATCCACTCCTTGCGCGTGCCCACCCACTGAAGATTCTCTTCAACGACTGAGCCCACTTGCCCACCGCCCGCCGTGCCATCTTCCATCAAGAGATCGAGTAGTTCTCTACATTTGTTAGCGTAATCTATGGCAATCTCGTCTTGATTAAGACAAGCCTTAGGATCGATCGTGCCGCTCCAATGCGTCTCCGGCATGAATGTCATGTCCAAATCCCAAGGCACGGGAGACCACAACCCATTGGGATTATGATAGAAGAAATGATTCCAGCCTTCACGGATGTCGATGTTCCCAGCAGCGCGATTGATAGCCCGGAAGCCAAAATAATGCTGAAGATTCATGTTCGCCCGCCACCACTCCACAGGTTGACTGCGCTGCGCCTGGCTAACAAACCCTCTGTAATCACTTTCAACAGGGCCTTGGTGTTTCTGATCACCGTTTCCACTCTCGATCTTAAAGGTGCTGCCATCCGGCAAGCCCAAGCGATTGAGCATGCGGCCATCCGGTGTTTCCTGACTCAAATAAAGCCCCCAGAGATCCCCGTCATATTGATCACTGCTAGGGTCTTCTTCTGCATCATCAATCACTCGAAAGTGCAAGTGGTGCAGCTTCGGAGAAGGAACTCCCGCAAGAGCCTGCAAGCGAAAGGCCGTCGTTTCGTCCAAACCTGCCATGCCTCGATTCGCCGGCACCCAGGGGGAGGCACACGCCGTGAAATTCATGATACGAAAACCGCCCGGATAAGCGATGCCATAATTGTCTCGCGCCCGGAAGTTGTTCCCGCGATTGAAGAAGAACTTCCATTTGTTCTTGCCACTTTGATAGGTAGAGAACTCACCGCGCACGCGGAACTCAACGTGGTCGTAGACACGCCCTTCGTAGACCATGGTGCCATGGAAGCGGATATTCTCACTACTTCCATTGTACTGAGAGCGCTCTATATCTGCGTTGTCCGCAATCAAGTGATAGACTGGCAGTAAGGTCATCTCTTCACGCGCAAACGTACGCTTCGGCGCATTGCCCGGGTCTGATGAACCACTCCACGCGGGCACTCCATCATAGACAAAGAAGGCGCAATTCGCCGACGGGTCATCCTCATAAGGCAGCGTCACCGCGTTCCCAACAGTGTCTTCTGCCACGATTCGATAACGAACGAGGCTGCGATGCGCCATCAACGCTGCAGGAACCGTTGCCGAATAGATGTCATCCATGGCCACCGCGTCACCATCGGCACCCGTGTCATTCATCGTGATCGACTGCCACGCCGTTTCATAGGCATCGTCGGATCGACGGATGTATGCACCTGGCTTCACTTCCTGTAATTCTAACATCATGCTCGCGACACCATCAGCATCCGTCGCCTTCGCACTGATCACGACCGTCTCTGCCCCCGTTGGTTGCTCGGGCAAATGCATCACCTGCCGCACAGCAGGTGACGGGTTCTCTGTCAGGATACTATTCACCTTGCCAGGTGTGGGCTTCACACTGGATCGCCAATGCCCCGACAGCCCATTGTCCAAACTCGGGTGAATCAACTCCATGCTCAGATCTTTATCATCCTCAGACCCTCCATCAGCACCCACCGGCCACGGAAAGCTATCCTTAAAGTCGACTTTATCGACCACCACATTGTCTGCGTCGCGTAACGTGAGAGTCTCTCCACTATTGGAAAGCGTGCCACTCTCCCACACACCTTTCGCCTTTGCCCCACCGGTAAAGATCGATCCAAACTTCCGATTGTAAGCCGACTCATCCTGCGCAATCACCCAATACTCACCGGCTTCGATGGCAGAGCCTGCAGGAAACTGATGTTCAATCCCTTCCGAAAAAGACCAACCCGACAAATCAATCGTCGCGTCTGTTGGATTGTGCAGTTCAACGAACTCGACGAACTCCGTCGGATCACTCGGATGATATTGGATCTCATTGATGACAACCGTCTGCGCCCAAACGGAGGGGGCCAGTGCGCACAGCAGCGCCAGGATTAGCAATAGGGGGTATTTCTTCATAACGATGATCTGACATTGCACCGAGATCATCCACCAATGTCCAGCGTTTCCGACCGGCGCTCTGGGAATGACGAGCGCCCCACTAGTGTTCCAATGCTCCCACACAGCCAGCGTACGCCTGATAATAGCGCATAACCATGAACATCAAGACCACGCAACAAAGAAGGAAAATAGTAAGCGCGATCCCTGAGAAATAGCGAGGGAACGCTCCAAATGGCTTCTTGCCGAACCCAATCCACATGATGATCCCGACACCAACCGTCACGAACGCTCTTCCAGTGATACTGTTTGGAGCAGCCCGCAAGACCTGCTCCATGATGTAACGTAGTTTCTGTCCTCCAAGCCCAATGTTCAAGACCACTTCTGACGACGCCAGCAATCGAAGGAGGGCCCAAGAAACAGCAATCACGGATAACATCAAACCCATTTCTATCATTATAGTTACACAAGGTGCAACTTCTTTGCCTCCAGCCTTCCTCCTCTTAAGCAGCAAAGCACAAACGACCAGACAGATCACCACCACGATCCACATGGTATCGTTCACTCGATTGAGGTAGCTATCAGAAGGCGCATTCAGCGCGCTAATCAGGAAGAAGCAGAGCAACGATGCCCGCCATTGTCACGACCAAGCCCAAGGCCACTGAAGCCATGCCCATTAATGTTCGAATGCTAGAAACCTCCGAATATCCTCCAATCACGACCATCAGCCCCACCGCAACGCCCACCGCCATCACAGCTGCCTGATCCTCAGGGAAGATAAGCAAGATCGTATCAACTGACGGAAGCCCGAACTTCCCGAACTCAGCGCTTACGGTCGTAATTGCACTGAGAAACACAAGGAACGCAAATCCCAGCACCGCAGCAATGCCGACCACGCCCAAATCGAACTTGAGCTTCCTCCACAACCGCAAGACGTGGCGCTTCATGCTCAATTCTCTCACGGGAGACACTTCTTACAAAGACATTCAGCGTTCCTAACAAAGCAAGTGGACTTGCTCACTAGCTCACTGCTGATACGCTACTTCATGGACGAAACGCGACGACGCCTTCTTAAGAGTGGCGCAAGGATCCAATCGCAACACCGAGCTGAATTGATATGAAATGTGCTGTCTGCGGTTTCGAATCAGATGTCGAAGATCTGTTCAACCGGGAGCGCCGGTCGTTCTCGAGGCGACACGTCAGCAGATGTCATCGCAGCTTAGGCCAACGCAATGCTCCCCGACCGTGGCTCAGCGTCGGAATCCTAGTGCTATTGGCCATCTTCGCGCTGATCACAGCATCAGTCGAAGAGCAATGGATTTGAGCAAATCTTCTGTTCTTTCAGGCCCGCCTCTTTCTCGTGATTGTCATTCACGAGGCTGGCCATGCCTTGGTCGGACATTGGTTTGGACATTCACGAGGTACGCATTGGCCACGGGATCAAGCCCCTCTTCACCTTCCGACTGTGGCGTGTCCCCATCTTAGTATGCCCGCTAGCCTTGAACGGCCTCGTGCTCATGACAACTGATCAGAAAAGCGCCTTTCGCAGGCGTTGGTTTACCGCAGTTGGTGCAGGCCCGTGCTTCAACCTCATCTACCCTCTCATCTACCCTCTCATCTACCCTCTCGTCTACCCTCTCGTCTACCCTCTCATCGACGACGCGCCACTCTTCAGCGCCAATCACTTTAGAACACAATTCACCCCATGGCATGCGCTGTTCTGGGGAAATGTGTGAGTGGGAGTGGCCAACCTTTGGCCACGAACGTTCGATGGGCCCAACGGCAAGGTGGACTCAGGCGGTGAACAGCTTCGCAAATTGATCTTCTCGCGGTCGCAGCTATGTCAGGCCATGCGAATAGCCCACCATTCGCAACGAGCCCTCACAGCCTACAATGAAGGCAAGTGAAACGAGGCCCGCAGGATCGCCAAATCTGCCCTCACCACGTTTCCTGAAAGCCTCGACCTTCAGAATTTCATTGGAATCTGTGCTCTCTGCGAGCAAGATTTCGAACAGGCTCGCGATCTCTTTGTTGAACTACTTTAAGACTCGCGTTGCCAGAATGATCTCCTCCGAAGGGTCTTGTTTCAGAACAACATTGCCTATGCCAATGTCTTCGCAGACGAGCCCGATCGGCTGCGGGAAGCAGATCGCTACTCTGAAGAAGCCTTTGCTTGCCTCGGTGCCCAGCCAGCCATTCAAAGCACTCGCGGAACCGTGTTGATACTATTAGGCAAACTTGATGAAGGCATGATCTTGCTGAGCAATGCGCTCGAATCAACCGAACAAGATCACGATCGTCTCAACATCCTCGCGTGGTTAGCGATCGGAGAGCATCGCCGGAACGAAACGAAGTCAGCTCATGAATACTTGAAGATGGCCACAGAGATCACCATGGAGAATGCCTCCGTACAACGAGCTCAACATGAGCTTTCCTTGTCATAGCCCTCACTGAATATCGATCAAAGTCTGTCTCCATCTAGAGAAAGTGTCATCGAGATGACCTGCCCAAGCCATTCGTGGTCATTCGTGGTCATTCGTGGTTTCTCTCGTTTCGTCGCCCTGCTCGATCTCGGCATCCACCTTCACTGGCAGCTTGGACGGGCTGGATTCTTGCACGGGCTGAACGTTGATATCAACGACAACTGGCACAGCACGAAGATTACTGATAATTTGCTCTAATTTTGCGATAGTGACGTCTGCTAAAGTTGCGGGTTGTTGCTGATGCGCTAGTGAAGCCGCGAGGACTTCTTGGATGCGCTCGGTACTAGCGTTGAAGGCGGCGAGTTGGCCAACGACGCGAGAGACGGGATCATTGTCTCCGGCACCGCCAGTAAGAAGGTTGCGTGCGAAGGTCTTCTTGATCCCTTCCCAGCGCACCGAATCTTCTTCCGTTAGGAAGCCTTCGAGGTCTTTGAACTTAAGCAAGTTAGCTTCGGCTCCTGTGGTCAGAGTCTGAGCCTCATTCTCGTAGTGATCTTTGATCACATTGACAACCTCTTCCTCTGTCATGATGGGCAGGACCTTCTCGGCCATGCGGTTCATGTTTCTGTAAGAGCCTTGCAACTTAAACGGGGGCTCGGTTCGGTAGTCGTCTGACTGCGCGGCGGAGCAGATGTACTCGAGATTCACGCGAAGGACCGTGTCTCGCACGCGCATGAGCTTGGTCATGACGTCGACCATCTCGGTGACTTCTTCCGGCGTGTAGTTTCCTTCGAAATCGATGCCATCTTGCGAGCTGTTCCGTGCAATCTGGATGACGGCATGGACATCTTTCTGACTACGGGAGCCTAACGGCGCAAGAATCGCGTTGCTGGTTAGGCAGTTCTCCAAATAGGAATCCTCAAAGGACTGCTGATGCGTGCCCACGATATCGCCGAGGTTGTAAGTATCGGCGCGGTTGGCGAGCATGTCAGGGATCTGGAACTTGCCGCCGCTTTCCGTGTAAGGATTGCCCGCCATGACGACGGCGACTTTGCGGCCTCGCAAGTCATAGGTCCGGGCGACGCCCTCATAGACGCCCTCGATACGACGCTGGCCGTCACACAAGGAAATGAACTTCTGCAAGAACTCGGGATCACAGTGCTGAATATCATCCATGTAGAGCATGACATTGTCACCCATCTCTAGAGAGAGGTTGAGCTTCTTGACCTCTTCACGCGCACTCGCATTGGGCGCTTCCGCCGGATCGAGCGAACGCACCTGATGACCCAGTGCCGGTCCATTGATCTTCACAAAGGTGAGCCCTAACCGATCTGCCACGTACTCCATCAAAGTTGTCTTACCGTAACCCGGAGGCGAGATGAGCAAGAGCAGGCCCATGCGATCCGTCCGCGTATTCGCTCCGGCCACTCCGATCTGTTTGGCCAGGTTGTCGCCGATCATGGGCAAGTAGACTTCATCCAGCAGACGGTTGCGGACGAAAGAACTCATCACTCGGGGCTTAAACTCCTCCAAACGCAGCAGCTTGCGCTTCTCTGATGTGAGCGTGTGCTTGATCTCGGTGTAGCGCTGAAAGAGAGGCAGTGTCTCGCGCTCATGAGCGGCCAGCTTGCTAAGGAACTTCGTGTAGTGCAGGTGATAGTTTCCTTTCTGAATCACGGCATGATTGCCTAACAAGCCTTCGATTTCGGATTCCAACGGGACATCGATCACCTCAGACGATTGCACGCCGCCACGCAGAAGATGCGCCGCTGCCTCATCCAGATAGGCGTGACTTGGATCAAAGGCACGAAGCCAGTCACGGATGACTTCAAACTCATACTGAGGAAACTTTGCGAGCTTCTTTCGGGCTGCTTCGAAGGCGGACTGCTGTCGTTTCGTCGCTAGCCCCTTTTGGAAAACGCCAACGAGGGCGGCCGCTTCCGAACTGACCGTGAAACCCGTTCCATCCACCATTTCATGAAAGAGATAGGCGGCCGTTTCTTCTGATCCCTCGCCTAACCATTCCTGAAGGCGCTCCATGTAAGTCGTCTGCAACGCTGGCGCGTCATCAAAGGCGCTACGAATCGCTCCGTAGGATTCCAGCTGATGAAAGAGACGCTGTTTCTCTTTCTCGTCTTTCCAGGCACTCCAAGAAACGATGCCTCGGGCCCGCACTTCAGGAGTGTAGCGTAAAAGACCCGCCTTGGCCTGTAAGGGAATGAGCCGCTCCAAGATGCGGAAGGCATCGTTGTCATGAACACCCTTGGTGTAGCCCTCTGCATAACGAGGCGCCATGAACTTCAGCAAGGCATCGAGCTCAATTTCCACATCACCCACATGCTCTTGAAGATAACGATAGGCCAAATATTCTCCCCGATACACGTCCGCGCTTTCGGAAACCATCTCTTGGCTCCAGGCGGGCTGCGTTTCCAAGAACACCGGATCTTCAATCGGCTTAAAGAAGTTCGTGCCAGTGAGATGGAAACACATCGCTTCGTCACGGGGTACCACCGTGAGTTCGAGCGGCTGCTGATTGACCGAGAAACGGTGCTTTCCTAGCTTAATGATCGCTTTGCCATCGACATAGAGCTCCTTGCGATCCTTGAGCTGACGCACCGCATCCTCACGCTGGGTCTTCAGTTTCGCTTGGATGGCATCGGCCTTGACCGAATCGCCCAGATCTTGCAGCTGCGTGACAATGTCGCGCACCTTCTCTATCATCAGATCAGAAGCGAGGTAAGCATTGATCTCATGCAGCTCCTGAAAGCCATCCAGTCGATTGTGAATGCTCTGGAAGATGCGCTCCGCGGATTTCTCGAAGTTTGCTGCACGCTTGTTGCGAGACTCTAGCAAGCTCACTTTACGAGCTTCAAACGCATCGTAGATCTCAGTGCGCTTCTCACCCAGTTCGGCCACGTAGTCGTCGAACTCAGCATACTTGCCTTCAAGCTCCTCGAGCTGAACCATCGTCTTGCTCAAGTAAGTCTCACACTTCTCTGGCGAATTACAGAGTTCGAGGTAGTTTACCACCGCCTGGTTGAGCAACTTGAGCTGCGCCTGAAACTGCGCGGCACCCTCTTCACGGCCGAGCTCACGCAAGGTATTCTTGAGCGTGACACGGACTTGATTCAGCGTGCCGTAGATGGAGGAAATGCCGTCGATGATCTGCGTGGTCTGCGTCGCATCCTCGATTTTCAAATTACTCACGATGTCGATGAGCATCTCTAGCTCGACACCGGTATCGCCTAATGCCTCATCAATGACTTTGCCGTCCGCCGCCTTGGCGATCTTATCAATCGCAACTTGCTGCTGTTCGACCTGATCTCGGTAGGGCTTGAGAGAGTCTTCCTTCAGCAGAAACTCCAGACAGTGTCCCGAGACCCGTTCAGCCACCTCCTGAACTTCCGACTCCAACGCCTCAAGCTGCTCGACATTGACATAACGCAAGTCACGCAATGAGATGACTTCGCCACGAACTCCTCGCAGGTCTGCTAGATGCTGCACGTAGCCCATGATATCATCAGGGCGACTGTGCTCCGCCGTGGAAATGAGTTTCCGTGCGCGTTCAGTGAGAGCCGAGGTCTGCGCCGTGGCAGACTTGCGCAGCCGCGTGACCTTTTCAAACTCCGCGATGGCAGACTCCGCAGCAGTTTGAATCGCTGCTAACGGTTCACTTAAAGCAAAGGCTTCTTTCTGGCCTACCCAGAAATAGGTATTGCTGACATCGGATGCCTTCTTAGCCAGATCATGGTAGAGATTGGCATAGGCGTCGTCCTTGCCCACGAGGTTGATTACCTCATGACATTCCGCCATGCAACGCACAATGTCCGCATTGCCTAACTTATACAGGTAGTGATCGCTCTGCGCAGAAATTTCTTGAGTATCCGCATCAATGTAGGGCGTCTGCCAAACCTGCAAAGCGTGATGTTTCTGCGGTTGGTCTTCCGTGCGGAAATAGATCAGTTCGCCATCCTCAAACACGCTGTAGCCTGAACAGCTGATGGGCGTGTCGACCTGCTGAGCGATTATATTGTAAGACATCAACACATAATCGCCTGAAGCACGATTGTAGAAGACGTAGAGGTGATCCTCGCCATTCGGAGCAGCCAAGCGGCGCTCAAAGATCATGTCAGTAGGCCCGCTTTCAAACACCTTGGTGTCGCCACTCTGCAGATGAAAGCCATTCGAGAAGATGATCCCATGCTTGTCTGGCAGAAGCACACAAGCATTCTCAATGGCATCAAAGCGCTGGACGGTCTTCAGCTTCTCATTGAAGACGAGGTAGCGGAAATCGTTTTCCTGATAGGGACGAATTTTCAGAACAATGAGGCTGCCCAGAATGGTGTAGAAGATCTCAGCATCATCCAGCGTCTGATCTGCCTCCTTCACCGACTCCGCATAGATGCCTTCGCCACTGCTCGTGTTGTCTTCAATCTTAATTGTGAGATCACCGCCAACGGTTTCGACAAAGACGCGGTCTTCGATCGAAACATGAGGATGTTCACCTCCACGCTGCATGTCGCGATGCGCACGCGTCCATTCAAAGTCCTGATGTCGCGGGAAACGGTACTCGTGATCGGAGCGGTTTCCTTGGTAGACTAACGTTCCGTCTTCCTGCAGGACCCATTTGAACGTCTTGACGTCTGTGACATCGCGCCCCGCCCGAAAGGCCATGTAGAGATGCGGACCAATGACGAGGAATTTCGCAAAGACGGTGTCGCGGTAGTACTTATAGAGATGCCCAAAGTCGTGGAGGAAGCTCTCCTCGCCCAAGATGTCGTCGAGCGGCATCTCCGTGAACGCATGAGTCGCATTCTCATAATGATAAGCTGCAAAGACATCTAAGGGATGTGTCGTCGACTTGAGACCAATGTGCACATTGAACCCGAAGAGAAATCGGCCCTGACCGATCGCCACCATGTCGCGCGGCACGCAGTTGTGCTGCGTGGTCACACGCTCCGTGGCGATGAGGCTAGGCTCGATCGCGCCAAAGACCTCTTGGCGCTCGCGATTCAGTGACTCAAGCCGCCCGCGCAGGCCATCGCCCTGCGCCTGCAAGCGTTGACGAATGACCTCGTAGGCACCTGATTCTAACATTTCTTCCGGCATAGCTAAGATAGCGCGGGTATCCAGCCCGCGACACGGGCAGGATGCCCATGCTATATTATGTTCTTACTTTGTCAGTTTCTTGATAGCACTGCCGGCATTGAGATTAGCCATGCCATAGCGCTTGGCTGTCTCTAAAAGACCTTCCATCTTGCTGCGCGTGCCTGACTCATCCGACGCTGTGATCATCTGCCCAAGAGCGGCACTGACCGTGAGGTTCTTCAGATCTTCCGTGGAGAAGCCGTAGTCGTCTAACCAACGCCTCAACTGTCCCTGGAAATACTCGGGATCACCATTGAAGAAGGTCTCCTTCACATCCGTGAGGGCCTTGCTATTGCTCAGCGCGCGATCCACAGCCTTACCAGTCGTCACTGCTCCAGCAATCTTATCGAAGAACACCGTGTCTCCACCAATGATGTCCACGTTCGCATTCTCCAAGGCCGTGCTGACCACTTCTGAGTGACGGGAAGCGATGTCCTTCTGCGCATCAAGGTCAGCCAATTCGATGATCTTAGACTTCTCAAGCTGCAAACGGAACTCTTCGTGTTCGCGACCTTCGCCATCGAACTTCTTCATTGCATCGGCCTTCTCGACGATGCCTTTCGCTTCTGCCAGGGCCTTCAATTCAATCACCTTCGCATCGGCAGATCCCTGCTTCTGAGAAGCCGCAGCTTTCGCTTCGATGACTTGCGCTTCGCCCAAGCCTATGGCTGCAGATTCTGCTGCTGTGGCTTCTGCTAGGGTCTTCTTCGCAGTAGCCGTCTTGTCTGCAGCCGCTTGCTCAGCGTCTGCTGCGATGATGATCTCATCGGCATGCAATTCTGCGGCCTGCTTCTGTCCTTCGGCCGCTTTCACCATGCTGTAGAGTTCCTCGTCCGCCTTGAGCTGGGCTGACTCTTTCGCAGCCTCTGCTTCTTTGATCTGTTTGACCAAGGATTCCTCCGCCTCCATCTCAGCGAGCGTGATCTTGACCTGCTTCTCACGATCCGCTCCAGCAAAGGCTTCCGTGTCTTTGATCTTCTCCTGCTCTTCCACCACCGTCTTCTCCACGATAACGCGCTCCTTGATCACATCCTGAATGTTCTTCTTCTCGATCTCAACGGCCTTGTCGCGTTCGATGCCCTTCAGCGCCGTCATACGATCACGCTCGATCTCTTCTAACATACGATCACGTTCCACCCGTTCAGTTTCGACAACATCGGTCCGCTCTTTGTTACGTTCCGCTACGATCACTTGGCGATCTTTATTCTGCGTGGCGATCTCCAGCTCCTCTTCCGTGGCGATCCGCGCCCGCTCCGACTTCAAACGCTCTTCCTCCCCCACCTTCGCCGCCTCTGCTTCTTCGCGGGCCTGCACAGTAGCAATCTCACGCTCTTGCTTCGCCGTGGATTCAGCCAACTGACGGTTCAGCTCGAGAATAGCCTCTTCCGCTTCGACGTCTTGCTGACGGATGACGCGCTCTTTGTCACGATCAATCTGGTTAGCCAACTTAGCCTGCTCGGCCGTGAGATGCGTGATCTTCTTGATCCCCTCCGCATCAAGAATATTGTCAGGATTCAACATATCCAAAGATGTCTGCTCCAGATGATCAATCGCACAGTCATCCAAGACAAAGCCATTCAGATCCGTCCCGATGATCTTGAGGATATCTTCACGGAACGTGTCGCGCTCTTCATAGAGTTCCGCGAAATCGAAGCGCTTACCAACAGTCTTCAGCGCTTCCGAGAACTTGGCATCGAAGAGGTCCTGGATTTCTCTCTGGCTCGAAGCCCGCTCACAGCCAATGGCCGAAGCCACGCGTTTCACATCCTGCTCTTCATTATTCACCCTGACAAAGTAGACCACCTTGATATCAGCTCGGATGTTGTCCTTACAAATTAGGCCATCCTTGCCCTGGCGATTGATTTCGATGCGCTTCACGGAGATATCCATGACTTCGGCCTTGTGAATCACCGGCACGACGGGCGTTCCCGTGAAGCAAACCTTGGTGCCGCCCATGCCATTGCGGACAAGCGCTTCGCCCTGGTTCACCTTGCGGTAGCACTTGATGATAAGAACGAGAAGGCCGACGACAATGATAATGCCAGCGGCAACCAAGATCTTGCCAAGTCCTGGCAGCGGGCCTTCGGCAGCGAGTATAAGTGTATCTAATTCTGTTAACATAGCCTAATTAAGTAAGAGTTAGGATTCGAGTTTACGGACAAGGTAGGTTTGAGCATCGTCGAGGGTATCGACGACCAGGGCACGATCGCCCTTGAACAGTGGTTTCTGGCCTCCGGACACACGCACGTGAAGGAGCAATGGGTTGCAAGAGTCATCTTCTGCTTCGGCTTGGCCGAAGGTTTCCGTGACTTCGCTGGTCTTGATCACGCAGGATCGGCCAATGACTGGACGGTGCTTCTCACCCGCCTTCAACGCACGCATGAGAGGCTTTAGCGGCGTCGTGAGGAACTTCGTCAGAAGGAGACTGACAATGCCATTCGCAATCAACCAAGCACCGGCGATCAAGAAGGACTCCCCAGGATTGAAGTAGTAATTCAACGCAATAGCCCCTGCCCAAACGAGTGTAATCAGCACAGAAAGCAGGATCATCAGCGGCACTTCCCCAAGATTGAAGAAGCGTAACAGGCCGAGACCAATCGAGCCGCCATGGACCTCAACATCTGCGTCCACATCCAGATCGGTATCGAGATCAAGGTTTGGCTCTAGGGCATCAGAATCGACTATCCCAAAGATCGTAATGATCCAGAACAGCATCACGATCACGAAACACACCGTGATCGGGAAATTGTAAAAACGTAAGGATTCTTGTAATAGTTCACTCATACACCCATGACACGTCTTTCTGACGATGCCCTATCTTAGGCCAAGAGGTCAATCCCGCGATTACAATGCAGTCGAGAGATTCTACTCAGATGGACGGAGGGCAGCAGCTTTCAATAGCACCTCATTCCAATCCCCATCATTCTAGCCCAACGCCGCTTCAGGCCCCTTGGTGTAGTCGAGCGTCCAATAGCGGCCTGTTTAGTAGCAGCGATTCATGAGTGCCTGAATGTCTAGCAACACCGCCGGATCATCAAGGCGCAACGGTACCCGGGTCGTTGGAAGTTTCTCACGCAACGGGCAATGATAGACTTCATGCAAGGCTGGATCGTCCTGATGACTGATGCATACTAAGCCATCGCCGCCTACTTCGGGATGAAATTCACGATAGGCTGCCTCAGATATTGCCACAGTATGCTGACCTCCCCGCAAGAGATTGATTTCCACGAGATTGACTCTTGCCGCCCTTAAATCAGCAGTCTTCTTCTGATAGGCTTTGCGACCAGAACCTTTGTTGGTCGGGCGCAGAATCTCTATCACTGTAATCGAACGACCGTTGGCATTTTGAATCTCAATCCAACGCCCGGTCTCCGCTAGCACTCGAATCATTGTCGGGGTGGTCGCGAGAGAATCTCCCTCAGCACCAGACCAATTTGGCGCGCGCCCACTTTTCCAGGCATCCAAATCCTCGGTCACCGCAACATCTGCACGATACCCGCTGTCCCGATCCAGCACAGCGATACCTTCTTCCGCACGAGCCGTGAGATCATCTGGGAGAGAGGTGCTCAACGCTTCACGCACAAAGCTAATACGGGCCACGTGAACATCAGGCCCCTACCCTTCAAGGTAGGGGTTCATGCCGGGATAGGCATTCTCCTTCACCCATTGATCTTACAGGCAAATACCCAATCCGGCAATGTCCGATCCATCCTCGCCTTGAGCTTGATTAATCGACGCCCCCTTCAAGGAGAGTTTCAATTTTCCTCGAAGAATGTCAGTTGCTCGATCTCTGACAGGCCTTCCTGGCTCTGAAAGCGAACTCCGGCCCCTAGAAGCCGGACATGACGCGCATCAGAACGCTGCCAGCCCTCTTCGAGAAGCGCTTCGTAAAGCTCCCACGCGGGCACAGCGGTCTGACGTTCGACCGTCGTGTGCCGGAAGTCGTTGAACTTGAGCTTCACGAACGCACTCTTGATCTGTCGATCCTTGTGCTTCTCCAGATCTTCACACAGTTCCTCCCAGAGAGACTGAAGCTTGGGAACACTCTCTTCGAAGCACGTGATATCCTCTGAATACGTACGCTCATTACTGACAGACTTGCGCTCTCGCGAAGGTTGCACTGGGCGATCATCTTGACCTCGACTCAAGTGATAGAGTTCTATTCCGAATCTACCAAAGCGACGATGCAACTCCGTCAGGGCATGTTTCTGCACATCGCCACAAGTCTCGATGCCTGCCTTTGAGAGCCGCTCAGCCGTCTTTGCCCCCACCCCCCAGAGCTTGCGCACCGAAAGGTCTGCCATGAAGCCTTCCACTCCATCAGAGGTGACCTCGAACTGGCCATCGGGCTTGTTCCAATCACTAGCAATCTTCGCCAGGAGTTTGTTAGTAGCTATCCCAGCAGAAGCAGTGAGATCAGTCGCTTCGCAAATCTCCGCACGGATCTCCTCGGCTACAGATGCCCCCGAAGAGCGCCAGTGAGAGACATCGAGATAGGCCTCATCGAGGGAAAGCGGTTCGATCAGCCCCGTAAATCTAGCAAAGACCTCACGAATCTTCTGTGACTCCGCCCGGTAGGCATCAAATCGAACCGGCATGATGATCAACTGAGGACACTGGCGAAGCGCTTTGAAAGCGGGCATGGCAGATCGACAGCCGAACTTGCGAGCCTCGTAGTTGGCCGTGGTGAGCACACCCCGCCCCGATGATCCACCCACCGCAATTGGCTTGCCACGAAGTTCCGGATGATCGCGCACCTCGATCGCCGCGTAGAAACAATCCATGTCGATATGGATGATCTTGCGCGGCGGGTCGTCAGTCATCGTTCAGGGAATCCAAGCAATCGGCCAAGATACGCTCTTGGGTCGCCGCCATGCACTCGAAATCCTCAGCCGATTTGTCGAGGTAACCCGCAAGATGTAGCAATCCATGCACAATATACAGCGCAACTTCGTGTTGCCAGGAGCGCTCGTACTCCTGGGCCTGCCGTTCCGCCGTATCAATGCTGATGAGAACTTCACCGTGGTGAAAGGTGATGACATCCGTCGGGTCCGGCAGATTCATGAACTCCCCATGGACTTGCGCAATGGTAGGATCATCGACAAGCGTTATTTCAATCTCCTCGATTTCTGTCAGAACACTAGCCTCTCGCTGGACGGCCGCAACCCGCGGAAGCGCACATTGACCCAGCCTATCCAGCCAGGCCAGATCTAACGGATGCTCTCGCTCCGATTGATCGCTAAGCAGAATTCTAGGCTGCATCGATGATCCGAAGCCGCTTGCTAGAATTGCCGTTCTTGGGCGGCGTGTCCTTATTGTCAGGATCTTTCGCTGCCTTTGGGTAGGCGATGCGTGTGTGAAGCATGCTAATGAGCGTCTTCGTAAAGCTCTCTTTGATATGCGCTAATTCACGCATGGTCAGGTCGCAGTCATCCAATTGCCCATCCTTCATGCGCATGGCCACCATGGTCTCGACCAACTGCTCGATCTTGGAATGCGTCGGCTTGTCCAACGACCGAGACGCGCTCTCCACGGAATCCGCTAGACTGATGATCGCACTCTCTTTGGTCTGAGGAATGGGCCCAGAATAGCGGAAATCCTCTTCATTCACTTCTGGAATGTCCTCTTCACGCGCCTTCCCCTCTGCCACCAGCTTGCGCACCGCTTCCTGCTTGTCCAAGGCACGACGGTAGAAGTAGTAGACGAGAGACGTACCGTGATGCTCTTGGATCACATCAATGACAGGCAATTTCAACTTGTGCTTGAGCGCGAGATCCACGCCTTCTTTCACATGAGAGTGAATGACAAGCACACTCATGCTCGGCGAAAGATCGTCGTGCGGGTTGTCCTCGGGATTGATATTCTCAATGAAGTAGCCTGGCTTCACCAGCTTCCCGATGTCATGAAAATAACTGCAGACCTGACACTGGATGGCACTTGCACCCACGCTTTCAGCGGCCCCCTCAGCCAGCCGTGCCACCACAAGACTGTGATGGTAGGTCCCCGGCGCCTCGATCGTCATCCTCTTGAGAAGCTTATGGTTCAGATCCGCCAGCTCAAGCCAGGTGATATTCGTTGTGATGCCAAAGAGCGTCTCCAACATCGGCAAGAAGCCGCCCACGATCCCCGCAGTGATGATGCCGACAAGCAAGACCGTGAGAATCTGCACGCCCACTGTGCTCGGGCTCATAGCAGAAATATCCGATGCAAATGGAATATGGCCTAGCATCAAAGCGAGAATCAATGAAATGAGCCCGACATAACAACCCGCCCGCATGAGACGGCCACGCTTGCGCAAGTCGTGGGTCGCATAAACAGCAACCACACCAGCCAGCAAACTACCCAACAAGAAATCGAAGAGAAGTGATTGCTCGATGATGAGGCACCCAAAGATGGCTGAGAAGATCGTGGCAAAGATCGCTTGTCGGCGCCCTAACAAAACCGACAACGCCATAGGCGCAAGCGCATACGGGATCAACAAGAAGAGGAAATGGCGGCTCGTATCCGGCGTCAGATTCAGCGCAGGCAGGAGCTCCACGACGATGCCACAAAGCCTAACCAAACTCACCTGAAGCAACACGGCCCCATACATGAGCAAACTGCGGCCGTTGTGCGCGAAACTAACAGGATGGTTCGCGTAGAACTGAACGAAGGACGCAATGAAGATCAAACCGCCAACAACGGACGCCTTGAGCGCATCCTGGCCATAGACATGCCCGACATCCGTGGAGTAGATCAGCCCGACAAGGCCCGCATAGAATCCCAGGAAGATGAGCGCCTTGAGCAACGGGTTATGCTCTATCAGTTGCCGAATTTCACTCTCCCCTTGCTTGCGTCTTCGGCGACTCGTCGCCAAGCCGCGTCGCTGCAATTGAAGTCGTTTTAAAGAACGTAACATCGATAGGGAGGGAGAGTAGCAAGGGCCGGACCAGTCTACCCGTCAGCCAGCACTGGCATGTGCGAGACGAGATCGAGAAAAAGGGTGTCGGTTCATTGCGGCCCTAATTCTAGGCCCTGACCAGTCTCTGCCAAGCGATTTCCGGTTGTTCCTTTAGATCTACAAACTATTGACAAGGCCAAAATACTGGCTCCGGCCTAGAGCCATCAGCGCTCGGGCAATTCGGCAAGAAACAATGCCAACTAATTACATGAAGAAAGCTCAAGTCGCTTGCCACGCTGAGCCACCTTCAGAATGATGAGTTCTGTGATGGAAGACGAAGACCAAGATCGCCTGCGAGAATCTGCGCCCCCGATTACAAGGAAGACGGAAGATCGCATTCAGGACATGCCAGAAACGGATCGGCCTCGGGAGAAGCTGGCTCGGAGCGGTGCCCGTCACCTCACAGATGCCGAACTTCTCGCGATCTTCTTTCGCATCGGGATTAAGGGAAAGAACGCGATTACGATGAGTAGGGAACTCATTGAGAAATATGGTAGTCTCCAAGCGCTGTCCCGTCTCACGGTCGACCAGCTATCGAAGACTAACAAAGGAATTGGCCCAGCGAAAGCCGCCGAACTCGTCGCCGTCTTTGAGATGGGGCGGCGTTTGGCAGCAGAGCAATTGGAAGACGTGCCGCTCAACCAACCGGAGCGCGTCTATGCGCTCCTCGCTTCCGAAATGCAGCAGTTGCAGGTGGAGTCACTCCGCGTGCTCTTGCTCAACACGCGCCTGCGTTTGGTGAAAGCAGAAGAGATCTCTAGAGGAAGCATTAGTGAGACCGTCGCTCATCCTCGTGACATCCTTCACCCCGTGCTCTTGCATCGCTGTCACGGCTTTGTGCTCGTTCACAATCACCCCTCAGGAGATCCCGAGCCCAGCGCTGCGGATCGCACGTTGACTCGGCGTGTGAAAGAGGCGGCAGACCTCATGCGCGTTGAAATGTTAGACCACATTATCATTGGCCATCCCTCAGTACATGCCGATGCGGGCCCAGGCTACTTTAGCTTCAGAGAGCATGGAATGCTGTGACTTGCTCCCGCTTCTTCCGGCTCATCCAGTATTGCAGGGCCAAGGAACCGACAGTGAGTAGGACGAAAGCGAGTGCCAGCGGTCGCGTGACGAAGGGCATGAGGCTACCCCCGGAGTCAATCAGTGCCCGGCGAAGGTTAGCTTCCGCCATCGGACCGAGGATAAGGCCGATGACTAGCGGAGCCACTGGATAGCCTTGTTCTTCAAGGAAGTAAGCCACTACACCGAAGCCAAGCATAAAACCGACATCCCAAAGACTGTTCGAAATAGCATAGGCACCGATGACGGAGAACAGCGCCACCATGGGCATAAGAAAGGCCGTCGGAATACGCAAGATGTGAATAGACACCCGGCTTAGCAAGAAACCCAGCACGAGCATCACCAACGAAGCCCACAACAGAATGGCGGCCATTTGCGGAATGAAATGCGGCATATCTCCCACAAGATTCGGCCCAGCAATCACATTGTTCAACGACAATGCACCTAACAACATCATCGCAGGTGGCGATCCAGGAATCCCTAACGTGAGCAACGGAATGAGAGCACCGCCAATGCAGGCGTTGTTGGCAGACTCAGCGGCGACGAGACCTTCCATGGATCCGTTTCCAAAGGCGTCAGGCTCCTTACTAAGTCTTTTAGCAGTGTCATACGACAGCCACGCGGCGATTTCTTCGCCCACGCCAGGAATCGAACCCACGCCGACACCCAACAATCCAGAGCGAATCGCATTCAGGATGTTTCCTTTCAAGAGACACCATTGTGGCAGGAGCCGAGTGACCTTCGGAGGCTTTCCCGCAGCGGTCGGTCGCATCATCGCACGAATGATGTGAGGCACCGCGAAGGCTCCCAGAATCACAGGTATGGTATTGATCCCACCAGTCAGTTCTCTCACGCCAAAGGTGAATCGTTGATAGCCATGGATGGAATCGATGCCAATCGTCGCCAACAAGACGCCTAACAAACCAGCGATCCATCCTTTGAGCGGTGTGTCCGGAGCAGTCCGGCGAACCGCAAATGAGCACGCCAAACAGCGCGAGGAGGAAATACTCTGTAGACTGAAACTTCAATGCCAACGAACTCAACACTGTCACAAACACCAGCATGGCGATGACTCCAAAAACCGTGCCCGCAAACGACATGATGGTAGCCGTGGACATGATGGTAGCCGTGGCGATGGCTTCGCCTCCACGCCCTTGTTTGCACAGCGGGTAACCTTCCAAAGCAGACGCAGCTCCGGCAGCTGTGCCAGAGATATTCAGAAGCACCGCCGGGTGACACCCTCCGTAGATGGCCCTCACATACACTCCCATAAGCGCCACCATCGTCGTTTCCAACGGTAGTTCCAAGGTCGATGTCGCCGTCGCGAGCAAGGCGATTCCTAACGTGGCGGTTAATCCAGGAAGCGCGCCAAAGGCGATGCCCATGACAACGGCACCCACCATGACCAGCACGTGTGTGAGGCTGAAGATGTGGCCTAGCTGGTGGCCAAACCTAGTGAAGGTCTTGATCATCCGCTAGGGTAGAGGCACGCTAAGAGGTCCACTGAAGAGCGCCGCGACTCCCCAAGCCAGCAACGCCGCGCCCACCAAGATGGCGACGATCTTTCCACGACTAGGGAACTTTCCGTTTGGTCGATAGAACCCAGCGTAGAGGCGCTGAGAAAGACGGCACTAGAGGCGATGTAATTCTGTCCATCCCATCCCATCCTGGCACTAGCCTTAGGCAAAGCAAGGCATAGTAAGCAAACATCACGCCACGACTAGCAGGGGGCTGTGCCAGCCTAGACAGCGCTCGCATGAAAGCAGCCCTGATCCCCGGCAGACCTCCCCCACGCATACCGCGAACAAACACGCAAAGGCCACTCAGAATGAACAACACCCCAAGAACCAGCGGAAACAGCGCAGGCGATACATACCAGGAATTATCCACTCAAGCATAGGTCCCACCCATAGGCATCTTGAATGCTTGATAGAGCACCCCACCGCCTAATAAGGCGAAGCCAACGCCGCTCGCGCAGTCTGCTCGTCGCAGTGCTTTCCCTTCCCACATGAATCAGTCGGCGTTTCCGCTAGGGCTTCGAAATCCCGAAAGCTTCCGGAGTCTTCACCGCAATCCCGAGTTCCTGAAGTTTCCACGTCCAGACTTGTTCTGCTTTCTGGTTCTTGGCCATGGCGGCTTCGCCATGCAGCCCCATCAATGTATGGTGCCGCGCTGCCACGTAGTCTTTTACCCGGGACTCGACATGACCCTATCAAAAGCGGCAGTGACCTTCTCCAGGATCACCGAAGGTGTATCCACAGGGAGCGCTAAGCCCAAGAACTGGCTCACGGGCACATCGGCAATCTTCGAGTAAGTCGCTCCCGCAGCCGGAATGGTCTTACCAGCAGGAAACTCATAGGCATCCATCTCGATCATCGCGAGTGGTCGCAGCTTGCCGCTCTCAATCAGCTCCGCTTGTTCTGAAATCGATGTTAGAACAACATCCGCCTTACCCGTCAACGCAGCCAGCTGACTAGGGTTGCTACCGGCGAAAGGGAGAAACTGAAATCTCACATCCGCAGCACGCCCCAAAGCTAACAATTTCGTATGCCAGACGCAGCCTACGATGGAAGCACCCGCTTTGAGAGACTTCGGCTTAGCTTTCAATGCCGCCACCAACTCGTCGAGGTTCTGATAAGACGAATTCGCAGGTACAGAAAGCACACCCGGCGCCCCTGCCTCTATGAAATGGGCCCAGTCTTTCGATGTCGTCTCAGACATGCCCAAACACACACTTCGTGAGCAGGGACTCAGAAAAGCCACCCCAGTTGTAACCATCCCGACGCAACTGAGCCACGTGATTAATGGCAGCCGAGCCACCGCCTTCAGTCCGATTGACCACATTGATCTTCACGTCCAAGGCCACCCCCATTTTTTTCGACATGAGCCGACTAACCAGGTCCGTGCCACCACCCGCAGCCGCGAGGCAAGAAATGGTGATCGGACGCGATGGCCAATTCTCCACATCGACAGGACCATCACTAGACCCACAGGACGTGAGAACGCAGACAAGAACAGCGGCGCTGAATGCTCTGAGAAAGTGCATTCCTAAGCTATCCCTAATCCAGCCGTGGGAGTCGATAGATTTCAGCACTCCCGCAACGGCAAACTATCTCGGGACGTGCTCCTTCTCGATATCCACACAATCCCAATAGGACTCGCCGTAGTCGAAGAAGATTTCTTCACCCGGCAAGATCTCGCGCATCGCTGAGATCCTCGCCTTCTTCCAGCGCGAAGAGGTGACCAGTTCCGCGTTCGGTTTCTTTTCATCGTGATTGACGAAGCGCGTGTAACTGGCCCAGGAACCTTCGCCCCAGATCCAACAATCCTTGCAGACCCAAACCAAATAAAGCGAATTCACATAGGGCTCTGAATTCGCCTGCACATCCGTTAGCATCTTTCCGGTGTACGGGCCGATAGTATCGTCTGGGAGCATGTGAACCTTCGAGAACAAACCCTCTCCGGCTTGAGGAATGGTCGATTTCTTCACTTCGAAATCGTCTTCCGTCCACACCATTGGGGTTTGAGTTCGTTTCCTAGACATTGGGGAGAGGAACTAGCCCTTCACCACACACTTGTCCAAGAAACAACTACGAATTGTGTCAGTTTGTGAAAAGCCCGCATTCAACATCAAGCTAGAGCGAGTTGTTCACGAAGCTCACTCTCACGCATATGCCACTCGACGCAGTAAGGTCGATCAGACCTTCATGATCTCTTTTTCTTTCGAGCCGACCTGCTCGTCGATCTGCTTCACATTGGTATCCGTGAGGCTCTGGATCTCTTTCTCCAAGCGACGTAAATCGTCCTCGCTGATTTCCTTGTCCTTCTCAAGCTTCTTGATCTTGTCGATGCCTTCCTTGCGAACAGCACGCACACGCACACGAGAATCCTCAGCCATGCCCTTGACCACTTTCACGAGGTCTCGGCGACGCTCCTCTGACAGCTCCGGGATCGGCAGGCGGATATTCTTGCCATCCACATTCGGATTGATGCCAAGCTTGGACTCTTTCAGACCACGCTCGATGTCCTGCGTCGTACTCGGATCAAAGGGCTGAACCACGATCAGGCGTGGTTCCGGTGTCGTGATCATAGCGAGCTGCTTCAACTTCATGGAGGAACCATAGCTCGCGACGTGGATGTCGATACTCTCGACAAGATTCGGTGAAGCCTTGCCGGTGCGGACACCTGCAAATTCCTGGACCATGTGGTCCACTGCCTTCTTCATGCCGTCTTCAGTTTCGAGAATTGCTGTATCTGCGTCCATGGTTGCGAGGGGTTTAGAATGGTTTGTTTAATAAAGAAATGTTAGGCATCCGCATATTTGGTCGGTTGGCCGACCAAGGTTCCGATGGGGGCACCTGTCAGAGCCCGACTAATATTGCCAGGTTCCATCATGTCAAAGACGACGATAGGCTTATCATTGTCCATGCAAAGGCTGAAGGCCGTGCTGTCGAGCACCCCTAAGCGCTGAGTGAGCGCATCATGGAAGGAGATCGTCTCGTAACGCTTCGCATCCGGGCTCTTCGCCGGATCAGCATCGTAGACACCATCCACCTTGGTTGCTTTGAGAATCAAATCGGCCCCGATCTCGCTCGCTCGCAAGGCCGCCGTTGTATCCGTAGAGAAGAAAGGATTGCCCGTGCCCGCGCCAAAGATCACCACGCGCCCTAACTCTAGATGGCGCATGGCTTTACGGCGAATGAAAGGCTCAGCCACGTTCTTCATTTCAATGGCCGTCTGCACACGCGTCGGCACGTCCATTTCTTCTAACATGCTCTGAAGCGCCAGCGAATTCATCACCGTCGCCAACATGCCCATGTAGTCCGCTGTCGATCGTTCCATCCCCTTATTCGCTGCCGAAATGCCTCGCCAGAAATTGCCACCACCCACAACGAGAGCGATCTCCATGCCCGACTGGTGCGCTTCCTTGATCTCACGAGCCATGCGTTCCACGATCGGTGGAGAGATGTTGTCGTGACCACCCGTCTCACGGAGAGCTTCCCCGCTCAATTTGAGGACCACGCGCTTGAAGGATCGTCGTTTGGAATCGGCAGCCATAGGAATTGGCAGAGCTAAGCAGAAAGCGCTCGACGACTCAACAGGGAAAAGCCCTGGAGGCGGGCTCTGATTGGTAGAACTAACACGCGCATTCACAGCCAGTTGCGACGAGCCAACATCCCGTCTTTCTTGCAACAGAGCCTTCTCGGACTATATACTGCCGCGCGTCATGATTTGTGATTCGGGAAGAACTGGAAGTTGAGGCTCATCAAGCTGGTGAGTTCCGCTTTGAGAGGACCGGACAGATCATCGAGGCATTTGTCGATTGCATCGCAAAAGGCTTTGAAGTCGGCA
>CALLLI010000390.1 GCA_938082635.1 uncultured Verrucomicrobiales bacterium | reverse complement strand
ATCGCAGTTTACATCGGAGGCATTCACAGGAGTCCTCCAGGCGCAAGGGATTGCAGTGAGCATGGATGGGCGGGGGCGCTACCTCGACAACATCTTCATCGAGCGGCTGTGGCGCAGCTACAAGACCGAGGACGTCTACCTGAAAAATTATGACAGTGTTATGTATTTACGGAACGGAACTGATAGCTGGTTCCATTTTTACAACAACGAATGCCCGCATCGCAGCCTCAATCGGCAGGTGCCGCAATACTGGTATGACGGCTCAGCCAAAGTTGGCGGTAGAGAGCCGGATTGGAGTGACTTGGAGGCGATCAGAACGTTTTGGAACTAGCGCTATACGAAACTCGTATCGCGGAGATCACAGATCCGGTTACCGCCACAAGGGTGAGGGCGCGGAGCGCCCGAAATCCAGCCAAGAGACTACACCTTAAATTTCGCTCTCCGTGGTTCAAAAACGGGGACCACCTCAATCCCCGTCCGTAGCACGGTTGAAAGCGTTCCGGTTCCACGCATGAAAGGAGAGATCTGATACAAGAGATAAACAGTCACCAAAGAGTCCCATACTACAGAAGACACCAAAGCGTAGCCGGACGATTGTGCTATATACGTTGCAAGCACAGCAAGCCCAACGACAAACCCAATTAGAGCATGATGATTCCACGTGGATTGCCGTCTTCCACTCGAAGTCGAATGAAGGAAGCGCGGAAAGAGAAAGCCTCCGATACCGATGACCGGCCCAAGAATGAAGTCTTCGTAGAGAAATAGTTGGCTTAGTGACCGTTGAAACGCCGACAAGACAACAATCCGACCGATCAACAACATTGTCGGGCCTACGATCCCCGCAGCAAACCCCATTCCTGCTAACACAAATCTGGGCGGCGGGAAATCGTGGCGAAAAAGGGCGACACGAACCGCCAGGCAACTGACCATGAGAATCCACGCAAACAGAAAAAACCCATCACCAACCGCTATACTCCCCACTACATGTGTGCGAGGACACAACTCACATAGCTGGCGAGCAGAAATCTAATTTCTGGCCACGTCAGCGACGGGCTTTCGATCATCTTGGGAAGGCCGTTCCCAGGAATCCAAGGGCAAAGCTTCCAACGAGGCCTTGAATCATCAGCCGAGCGTGCGCTTCTCCAGGATGAACCCCTAACCAACCCGCGTAGAGGAGCGGCCAGAGCGATACACCTAGATTGCTCGTTAGAATGATTAGGTTCACGAAGAACCAGCGCTTCTCATATCGGCCTGAGATGCTACAGGTAACGGATGCTTTCCCGGTTCGTCCGCCTGCTCACGAGTCTCACGAGTCTCACGATTTTCGCCACGAGCGTAGCTGCCGCCGCACCCAA
Source organism: uncultured Verrucomicrobiales bacterium (assembly GCA_938082635.1). Taxonomy (GTDB): domain Bacteria; phylum Verrucomicrobiota; class Verrucomicrobiia; order Verrucomicrobiales; family DEV007; genus JAACDM01. The sequence continues at coordinate 15,698 of CALLLI010000390.1, read as the reverse complement.
CATCCTGATCCTCCTCGCCGATGACATGGGCTATGGGGACATGGGTTGCATGGGGAGCAAACAACTCGCGACACCGAACCTCGATGCACTGGCAGCCTCAGGAGTCCTCTGCTCTCAGGCTTATGTGGCGAGTCCAGTGTGTTCGCCATCCCGCGCCGGATTGATCACTGGACGCGATCCCCGACGGTTCGGCTATGAAGGGAATCTCAATCAGAACGCAGCAAATTACGCCACACGTCCTGAGTTGTTAGGGCTGCCGCCGGGAGAACACACGCTGGGCAATCACTTGCGTTCCAATGGCTATGACACCGCCTTGATAGGCAAATGGCATCTCGGCAAGGGCGACGCCTTTCACCCAAACCAACGCGGCTTTGACCATTTCTGTGGCATGCTCGGAGGCAGCCATGGCTACTTTCCAAAGCCAGATAAAAATCAGCTAGAAAGCAATGGCCAAGCACTACGCGAATTCTCGAATCCCTATCTCACTGATTTCTTCACAGCCGAGGCGCTGGGTTGGTTAGAATCTCGGACCAAACCGTGGTTCATGTTTCTCTCTTACAATGCGCCACACGGCCCCCTGCAAGCGACCGACGAGGATCTCGCCAAGTTTGCCCACATTAAAAACAAGAAACGTCGCACCTACGCGGCCATGATGTCTGCGCTAGATCGCGGGGTGGGCAAGATACAGACCAAACTGAAGGAGAGCGAGCAACTCGAGAACACGCTAATCGTCTTTTTCTCGGACAATGGTGGCGCGACAGGGAATGCCAGTTGGAACGGTCCCCTCTCGGGAGTCAAAGGGTGCCTCCGTGAAGGTGGCGTGCGTGTACCCATGATCTGGTCATGGCCTAGCAAACTACCAAAAGGGACTCGCTGCGAAGCGCCGGTGTCGAGTCTCGATCTCTTGCCCACCTTCCTAGCCGCAGCCGAAGGCACGGCCCTGCCATTGAGAAATCCCCTCGCACATGAAGACAAACGCAACTACGCGAAAGCGACGAAGTCCTTTGGAGCCTACGATGGCGTCGACTTGCTGCCCCTTCTCAAAGGTGAATCCACTTCTACCAAACGCACATTCTTCTGGCGGCTTCAAGGGCAGGCCGCCATCCGAAGTGGCGCCGATAAACTGATCCGCCTCGCCCATCGCCCAGCTCAATTGTTCAAACCAGCAACGGATCTCGCTGAAGCGGAAGATCTCGCGCCACAACGAAGCGAATCCTTCCAGAGCCTCTTTCGCCAACTCGCGGAATGGGAAGCGACCTTGCCCACCGTTCCTCTTTGGGGCTCCTCTCCTTTCTGGTCTCGCGAAAGCGCCAAGAACTATGATAAGTGGCTTCCACACGATGAACCACGTTAAGCCCATGAACTCCCACACCTCACGTCGCCGGTTTCTGCAAACGTCCAGCCTCTGGCTAGGCGCAGCGGTCACACGCGGCACCGCTCAGCTCCCCGAGACGCCCCCGTTGATACGTATCGGCGTAATCACCGACCTCCACTACGCCGAGAAACCGCCCGGCGGCTCTCGACACTATCAAGAGTCCACGAAGAAGCTCACCGAAGCAGTGGCCCTCTTTCAGCAAGAGAAACCAGATTTCGTAATCGAGTTAGGCGACCTCGTCGATGCGGCGCCAACGGCAGAAGAGGAGATTCGCTTTCTCAAGAAGATCAACGCCATCTTCGAGAAAGTCGAATGCCCACGTCACTACGTTCTGGGCAATCATTGCGTCGCCACCCTCACTAAAGAGCAGTTCTATCAATCATGCGGAGCGAAGCAGACTGGCTACTACAGTTGGGATCAGAATGGCGTCCACTTTATCGTGCTCGACGCCTGTTATCAGAAAGACTTTGAGGATTACCGCCCAGGGAATTTCGAATGGTCGGATCCCAACATTCCGCCTAAGGAAATAACTTGGCTAACGAAGGATCTAGCATCGACCACCTTGCCGACCGTCGTCTTTGTGCACCAACGCCTCGATCTTGAGCCTGGGGCCAGCCCTTACGCGATCAAACAGAGCCTTGAGGTTCGTAAGATACTTGAAAGCTCAGACAAGGTGCGGGCCGTGTTTCAAGGCCACAGCCACAAGAATGAGCTCCATGAGATCGGCAACATTGCCTACTGCACGGTGGCTGCCATGGTAGAGGGCAGCGGCGAAACGAACAGCGCCTATGCGATGCTCGACGTGCATGAGGATAGGTCGCTCCAATTAAAAGGCTTTCGCAAACAGGAAACGCGCACGTTTCCTGCGTAGCGGGTGAAGTTCAGTCTCTAAACGACTTGATAAAGGGTAGGCTCTCCGAATGCAGACCTACTGCGGAGGCTCGTGGCCAGCAGGCTGCCATCGTCCATAGCTTCGCCCATCCAGAATCCCATCCTCCTTTCTGAAAAACTTCTAAGGATTACATCATCAGCGCGTCTTCCTATTGGGAAGCAACCTTCCCATGCGCCTGCACGGTCTGGAATTGCTTTGAATTCCCAGCGCCGCAGGCGATAGTTCACTTTCCCAATCAATTCAATCTTACGAATCATGAATGGCTTATGCCGACGACTTAGGGAACCTCGCGGGTGGTGGTGTGTTACTGCCCTCGCTTTGTTTATCACACTGCTTATTAACGTTTCACATGCTCAAGAGATCGGTTTTATCGAGCGCTTTGCCTTGGCGGAGAATCGTGCCGAGGTGCTCGAAGAACTGATTCCAGGCACGGAAGACTATTACTACTTCCACGCCTTGCACTATCAGAATACCGGAGAGCAGACGACGTTCAATAACACGCTGCGTCAATGGCACAAGCGATTCGAAAATTCTCCACGACGCCAGGTCCTGGAGAACCGCCAGGCCTTGATCGGCTACGAGGAGGATCCTCAGGCGACACTGGCCTATTTGAAGAAGGCGCTCGGCGTGGAATTCAACCACCAACGGGACCGCAAGCAGACCGATCCCAACTTGCCGACCACTCTGGACCCTGCGCTTGTCTCCCTGGCTTCCATTGTTAAGAAGGCACTTCTGGATGAGCGTATGTTAGGCGAGGTTGGATCTGCAGGGATTGATTGGTTGATGCTGAATTGGAAGACCTTGGACCTTTCCGTTCCTCAGAAACGAGCGATCCTATCAAAGCTTCAGCGTCCTGACTATCCTGATCTGGTCGAGGCCATTGCCGAAGACCTTGGAAGACGCGAGAGCAAAGGCTTTGGTGAACATTCAACGCACATATTCCTGACGTTATCTCAACTAAAAGAACTGGGTGAGAAGCGAGCATCCTTGTTAGGTGAAGAAGCCTATGTACTCACAGTCTTGAGCAAGATGCATCCCAATGCCGAGATCGACATGGAGCGGAATCCGCTCGAGCATGCAGCCTATTTGGAGCGGGCCTGGGACTTCGTCTCGGGATTGGGCGGCGGCTTTCACTCGCTCAAAGCAAATGTGCTCTACCAGTTGCTCAAGCTTGATGAAAGCCGTGGAGACTACAACAGTGAGCGTTTCCTTGCCTATCTCAAACTGCCGCGTCCGGTCGCCTACATCAATGTGAAGTATCGAGATCGTCTCGAACTCTGGCGCCATCCGGTGGACCTGAATTTCGAGTGTTCGGCAGCCACAGGCCTGGCTCCCATTCAGAACGACGAGGCCGTCGTGCGTTCTTACCTGCTCCATTTCCTTACCGGGGCTAGCGACTTCAAAGACTTCGCTCCTTATGTGACGGACGACTATCTAAAGACGGTTCAGGCGGAGGCCAACATCGTCGGAGGCCTCGGGGATGCGGAGCGCTGGGCCTCTCAACTGACGCCATCGGACTATCAAGCACTCAAAGAACGGGTAGATCTCGATTTCGATCCCACCTGCGAGGAGCACTTTGCGAAGGGTGAACGCGTGCGCTTGTCGCTTCACGTGAAGAATGTGGCTGATCTCATCGTGAAGATCTATGAGATCAATACCGAAAGCTATTACCGGAATTTCCAAGGGCCGATCAACACGGACCTGAATTTAGATGGGTTGGTGGCCAATGAAGAACTCACATTTGACTACGATGTCAGTCCCTTTCAGCGTGTGAAGCGCGAGTTTGACTTCCCGCAGCTGAACGCCAGTCGAGGCGTTTGGGTGTTAGAGTTCATCGGCAACGGCAAGAGCAGTCGCGCGCTCATTCGAAAGGGCGGTTTGCAGTATCTGATGCAACCGAATAGCGCCGGACATGCCTTGCGCCTGTTGGATGAGAGACACCAAGCAGTGCCAGGTGCTTATGTCTGGATGCAAGACAAACGCTACGATCCCGAAGAATCAGGAAAGATCGTCATCCCCTTCTCAAATAGCCCGGGTAGCCAATCGATCATTCTCAACGACGGGCAAGGCTTCGCGACCTTAGAGAACCTCGTGCTTCAAGGTGAGAATTACAACCTGAAGACCGGATTCTATGTCGACCGTGAAGCCCTTATCGACGGCCAGGAAGCGGTTCTAGCCGTCCGACCGCAGTTCACGCTGAATGGATTACCAAGCGACGTGAAGCTGCTAGAAGAAGTCATACTCACACTAACCTCTAAGGACTTCGACGGCGTAGAATCCACGGCAACCGTGGACGACTTCAAGCTCTTCCCGCACAAGGAATCGACGCACACATTTCAGGTCCCCGATCGTTTGAATACGCTGTCCTATCGGCTCACAGCCAAGGTGAAGAACTTGAGCCAGGGGAAGGACGTTTCCCTTCAGGCAGCGGAGCAATTGACCATCAATGAAATCGATCAGACAAACGCCGTGTCCGATCTCTATCTAAGCAAAGTGGCCGAGGGCTATCGCGTGCAATTGCTAGGACGATCCGGCGAAGCTTTGCCCGACCATGCCATCAATCTCAGTCTACGTCGGGATGATTTCCGGGATGATATACGCACCACGTTAAAGACGGATGACACAGGCACCGTTCACCTGGGCGCCTTGGACGGTATCTACAGAGTCAAGGCCACGGCTCCGAATGGCCGCGAGTATCGCTGGGTTCTACCGAAGGACCAGCGGATCTACCCTGCCACGATGCACGCGCGAGTCGGTGAGAGCGTGCGCATCCCGATCGTCAATGGATCGGCAGCAGGGCGTGAGGCCTTCTCCCTCCTCGAGCAAGTGAATGGTTCCTTTGTAAGGGATCATTTAGAATCCGTGTCCCTCGATGGCGACTATGCCGAGATCAAAGGACTCTCGCCAGGCGATTACCGATTCTATCTCAAGGAAGCGAAGCATGGGATCACGATTCGGGTATCCAGTGGCGTAAATGCGGAAGGCTATCTTCTCGCTGAGGGACGGTCATTGGAGAAATCAAACGAGGCGGCGTTACACTTAAAGCCCCTTAAGACTGAGGGCGATGATTTGGTGATTCAGCTAGCAAACGCCAACGCTTTCACCCGGGTGCATGTGCTGGCGAGTCGCTACGTGCCTGCTTTCGAAGCCTTTGATGCCTTGGGCTACGGACCAAGGTTCGAGCCCATGGTTGGGGTGCCGGCACGATCAAAGAATCACTATGTGTCCGGACGCGCGATTGGCGATGAGTATCGCTACATCATTGAGCGACGCTTTGCTCAGACATTTCCTGGCAATATGCTCAAACGCCCGGGCTTGCTCCTCAATCCCTGGTCATTGAGAGACACGTCAACGGAGATCCAAGATCTCGAAGAGGGACAAGAGTGGGCCTCTGCGGCGGCTCCTCAATCGGCCTTGGCCAAGCGTCGGTCAGCCTCGCAACGGAAACGGGAGGAATCAGGATTGCGCGATCCCCACGCGTTGCACTTTCTGGCCCAACCTGCCGTGGTCGCCTACAATGTGGCTCCGGATGAGAATGGAGCCGTACGCTTGAAGTTGGCTGACCTTGGGGACTGCAGTCACGTGCGCGTCCTCGCCGTCGATCCAATGACCTCGGTGGAGCGTCATTTGGCCCTTCCTGCGCGCCCTATAAAGACCTTGGACCGGCGGTTGGCCAAAGGCCTAAATGCGAAACGCCACTTCCTCCAGCAAGACCAAGTCACGGTGCTCGAACCGAAGAAGGCTTTCGTGATCGAGGACGCAGCTTCCTCCGAGTTTGAAGTCTATGAAACACTGCGGAGCGTCTATCAATTGTTCAGAACGTTAAATGGAGATTCCAAGCTAGAGGAGTTCTCCTTTATCCTGGATTGGCCCAGTCTGGAAGAGGCGAAGAAGTTTGAGCTCTACTCGAAATACGCGTCGCACGAACTGAGCTTCTTTCTCCAGCAGAAGGATCCGGCCTTCTTTGAGTCGGTGATCCTACCGTATTTGGAGAACAAGAGGAACAAGACCTTCATGGATCATTACTTGTTAGGCCATGATTTGAAAGCCTACTTGGAGCCCTGGCACTTCGCCAGACTCAATGTGCTCGAGCGCATTCTCATGGGAGGCCGTTTGCCTGAGCAGCAGGAAGCCATTGCTCGCGATGTCGGTGATTGGTTAGCCATGCTCCCGCCTGAACAGCGCCTAGAGCTTGCATCATTCGATACCGCATTGCGCGGCAGCATTCTGGCTTTTGGTGAAGATGGCGCCAGTGAATCCTTCGGATTGAAGCGGGCGAAGGGCCTGGAGAGAATGCTCAAGAGTGACGTGCGTCTACAGGTAGAGAGCGCGCCAGTTAAGGCGACACGTGGAATTGCGATGGATGCCTTAAGCGTTCTGGCCGACGACGAGATGGAGTTGGGAGAAGTCAGTGAAAGTCTGGAGCGCTTTGCTGGAGGCATGCGCCAAGCCAGGGAGCAGCGCGGCCGGGTAAGGCAACTTTACCGGAAGCTGGAAGCCACGCGCGAGTGGGCGGAGAACAACTACTATCACTTGACGATCGACCAGCAGAATCGTGAGTTGGTCACGGTGAATAAGTTCTGGAATGACTTTGCGAGCAGAGATTCCAACGAGCCGTTTGTTTCCCGTCATGTGACCGAGGCAACTGGCAATTTCACAGAAATGCTGCTGGCGCTCGCCGTGCTTGACCTGCCATTCGAGGCCGTGGGCGATGAAGACAGTGCGAAGATCGATGGCGCTCGACTGACATTAACACCCTCATCACCTGCCATTCTCTTTCACAAAGAAATCCGTGAAGCGGGAGCGGCCGGACAGGCGGGGCAATTGCTTGTGAGCCAGAATTTCTTCCGCGAAGGCGACCGCTATGAGCAACGCGGAACAGACGAACGTGTGGATAAGTTCGTCACCGCAGAGTTTCTCACCGGCGTCGTCTACGGGTGCCAGGTCGTGGTGACCAATCCCACGTCGTCCCTCCAGCGGCTAGATCTTCTGCAACAAATTCCGCAAGGCGCGATCCCCGTGAGTGGAAGCAAGGTGATTGCCAACGGGGCTCTCCGCTTAGAATCCTATCAGACGCACACCCAGGAATATCACTTCTACTTTCCAAGCGAAGGAGAGTTCACACACTTTCCTCTCCATGTGTCCAAAGAGAAGCAAGTCGTTGCGTTCGCGGAGCCCTTCACCTTCAAGGTGGTGGCGTCCTTGACCAAGACGGACACGTCTTCTTGGGACTATGTTTCTCAGTGGGGCACCGAAGATGAGGCTCTGGCTTACCTGAATGAGAACAATCTTCGTCAGACCGACCTTAGTAAGGTTGCTTGGCGTTGTCGTGAAAACGAAGCTTTCTTCAAGCAGGTGGTGGCCCTACTCGATGAGCGTCACCACTATGACCCTGTCGTTTACAGCTACGCCCTGCACCACGGGGTGACCGAGCCACTGCACGACTACTTGCTTCATGCAGACGGCTTCTTGAATGAATGTGGGGATTATTTGGAAACCTCCCTCGTCTCTATCGACCCGGTCGAACAGAGGAACTACCAGCATTTAGAATACAATCCTCTGGTCAATGCCCGCACCTATGCTTTGGGCGGCAAGCGCAAGATTCTCAATGACCGATTCCGCCAGCAGTACAGCCAGCTCATGCAGATCTACAGTCATCGGCAGAAGCTGGGGGATGCGGAGCGGATGCCCCTAACGGTCTACTTGCTTCTGCAAGATCGCGTCTCGGAAGCGCTAGGCGTGTTTGACCAGGTTGACCGCGAGGCACTGGCGACGTCATTGCAGTATGACTATCTACAAGCTTATCTCGCCTTCTACAGTGAAGAGCCCAGCGCTGCTCGCGCGATCGCGGAGCGCTATGTAGATCATCCCGTCGAACGCTGGCGCACGCGCTTCCAAGAGGTGCTCGCGCAGCTCGATGAGATCGAAGGGAAAGCGCCTCAAGTCATCGATGGAGACGATCGCGACCAGCGACAGAATCAGTTAGCCGCGACCGATCCAAGCCTGACCTTCAAAGTAGAAGATGGAAAGCTCGAGGTGCTCTACCGAAATATCGAAGAGCTCACGGTGAATTACTACCGGATGGATCTGGAGTTGCTCTTCAGTACCAACCCATTCGTCTCATCTGACATTGCGCGATTCAGCATGATCAAGCCGAACAGAACAGACAGGCTTGCCCTAGATGCGAATCGCGAGAGACTCCAAATCTCGTTGCCCGAGGAGTTTAAGGGCGAGAACGTGCTCGTGGAAGTCTCTGGAGGCGGGTTACGCAAGGCATCGGCTTACTATTCGAATAGCCTGCGTGTGCATCTCTCTCCGAACTATGGGCAACTCCAAGTGACCCAGGCGGAGGATAGAGAGCGGCCATTGACGAAAGTGTATATCAAGGTCTACGCCGAGATTGATGGACAACCACAGTTCTACAAAGATGGCTACACGGACCTTCGCGGTAAGTTTGACTACGCCAGCCTGAGCACGGATGAAATCGAGCGCGCGAGCCGCTTCAGTATTCTCATCATGAGCGAAGAGAATGGCGCGGTTGTCCAAGAAACCAAGCCCCCGCAGCAATAGAGATAGACATGCCACCAGCACACGTTTCAGCCGAAGATTACGTCTTTGGTCCGGCCTCAGAAATTTGGCAGGTGAATCGCTACGCCACTGGACTCCTCTTTGGACCTGCAGCTGTCCTCCTTCAAGTCGCCCACCCTCGCGTCGCCCAAGGGGTCGCCGAACACAGCGACTTCCGTGGCGATGCCCTAGGTCGCCTGAAACGCACTCTAACAACCGTCAACTCTATCGCCTTTGGCACTCACGAAGCCGCCGAGCATATGCGTCGACGTATGACAGCGGTGCATCAGCGCGTCCAAGGAGACACGGCTGATGGCGTGCCCGGGCAACGCCGCTATTCAGCCTTCGAACCCGATCTCCTCATGTGGGTGCTCGCCACGCTGATCGATGCGTCTTTCAAAGGCTACGAATTCGTGTGGGGCTCACTAACACTAAAACGTCGCGAACAGTTCTTCCGTGATTTCCGCCAATTCGGAACCTACTTCGGACTGGACGAGAAAGAAGGCCCTCAGAACCATGGCGAATTCGTCGATTACTTCGACTCCATGCTCGCGAGCGACTTGTTAGGCTCTCATCCATTGTGTGCAGAAGTCGCTGCCTCCGTCGTACGTCCGTTAGCACCCATGCGTGATCGCCTGCTTGGCTCACTCGTCGACTTTCTTCCGATCGAGACCATTTCTCCCGCCCTTCGAGACCGCCTCCAGCTCAGATCGACACCCTGGACAAGCGTCCGCATGACCCTGCTCCGACGTCTCGCCCCCCTCGCCTTCCGCGTCCTACCGAAACGCCTGACCTACTACCCAGAAGCCTACACCGCTGAGCAGGCCCTCAAGCGCTAGTAGATCATCAACATTGAGTTGATAAATATTCGGCAAGGAAGCCAACCGCAGCGTGACTTTCCAAAGACGCGTGGGAAGGAGCGTTCACTCTCATCGCGACACGCCACTAGCGTCGCCAGAGGCGCCAGAGTGAAACGCCCGCCACCGCAGCTACCGCGAAGATTCCCAGGCCATGCCCAAGACGCCCATAGAGCAGGCACCCCGTGCCGAGCAGTACCCCATAGACAGCCACGCAACCGAGCGTCATGCTGAGGATCCCGCGCGGAAGATTCGTACGATTATCCGCCGGTGCCATCGGTTGACCAGAGGCAGCCATTTGGTCATACACGGGTTTCCATCCTGAGCCTGGCGGATTTACCAAACGACAGAAACTCTCCAGCTTCTCTGGACTGGTCGGTGGCGTCAGAAAGGTCGCGCCGATCCACGCAATACTGGTCAGAACAACATTAAGAGAGAAGACCTGCCACCCTTCCATGCCATGATCTTGATACACCACTTGGAACGTCAGCACCACTAACAGACAGGTGATCATCGCCACAATCTCGCTCCAAGCATTCACGCGCCACCAGAGCCAGCGAAGGATAAAGACGAGGCCGGTTCCAGCGCCAAGTCCCAGAATGAGATCGAAGATCGCCAGCGCATTCTGTAGGGACAATGCAAGAGCGCCCGCGAGAACCATCATGACGACCGTCGAGATGCGACCGACACGAACCAACTCCTTGCCCGTCGCCTCGGGTTTGATAAAGCGCTTATAGAAATCGTTCGCCACGTAGGCCGAGCCCCAATTGAGGTGCGTCGAGATCGTCGACATGTAGGCCGCTATGAGCGACGTTAGCACCAGGCCTAACCATCCCGGAGGTAGGAACGTGAGCATTGCTGGATAGGCAAGGTCATGGCCTAACTTATCGTCCGTCACGTGAGGAAACTTCTCTTGAATATCACTCAGCTCAGGAAAGATGATAAGCGACGCTAGCGCCACAATAATCCAGGGCCACGGACGTAGCGCGTAGTGAGCCACGTTAAAGAAGAGCGACGCTCCCACCGCGTGATTCTCATTCTTCGCGGCAAGCATGCGCTGCGCCATGTAGCCTCCCCCGCCCGGTTCTGAACCTGGATACACCGCCGCCCACCACTGCACGGCTAGCGGGATGAGAAAGAGAGAGAAGAGCAAGTTCCGCGAGTCGGGTGTCGAGAAATCAAAAGCGGGTACTAAGTCGAGCTTATCCTTTACATTCGGATGAGAAAACAAGCCTGACAAACCACCCACCTCAGGCTGAGAAAGCGCCACCCAAGCCGCCGCAAAGGCACCGACCATGGCGATGATGAACAGAAGAAAGTCTGTTAGGATCACACTCCGCAAGCCACCCAGCGCACTGAAGGCCACGGTGACCACGGACGCCACGAGGATCGATTGCACTGGCGAGAACTGAAACATGATCGCACCAATCTTGATCGCGGCCAAACTCACTGCTGACATGATCACCACGTTTAAGCCAATGCCCACATAGAGGGCTCGAAACCCTCGCAGAAACGCTGCCGGTTTCCCACTGTAGCGGATTTCGTAGAACTCGATGTCCGTCATCACGCCCGAGCGACGCCAAAGCCGCGCGTATACAAAGACCGTCAGCATACCTGAAAGCAGGAAGGCCCACCACACCCAGTTTCCCGCCACCCCATTCCTCCGCACAATGTCCGTGACCAAATTTGGCGTATCCGTGGAGAAGGTCGTCGCCACCATCGAAAAGCCCAGCAACCACCAAGGCATCCCACGTCCGGAGAGAAAGAACTGAGACGCATCAGAACCCGCCTTGCGCGCCACGGCGACTCCAATTCCAAGGGCAATGATAAAGAAGCCGATGATGAAGGCCCAATCGATAGGAGCGAGTTGCATATTATGTTAGTAGAGGGGTAAGAAACAGCGAACGCGCGGAATCTTGCACGTTGGGGAAAGATCGCGCAATCCACATCTTGTGGCTTGCCAGATATCGCCCAGTAATTTATCATGAAGCGTCGTTTCTCCCGTGGCCTACCAACCTTTCCCCCAGACGCGTTGGACAATGGTGCTCGCCGCAAAAGAGGGCGAGGATCAAGGGTCTTCCGGAGCGCTGGAGAAATTGGTTGGGGCTTACTGGCAACCCATCTTTGGGTTTCTCCGAGGGCGGGGTGCTTCTGAGGAGGAAGCTCGCGACCAAGCACAGGGCTTCTTCGCCTACATCTTGGAACGGAAATTCCTTAAGAATATTAAGCCCGAGGGCGGGCGCTTTCGCAATTTCCTGCTCGTCTCGCTCCGCCGTTGGTTGAAGGACGAACATCAACGGGTGATCAATGTCCAAAAAAGGTCCGAGATTCCCTGGGAAGAATGGCATGAGCAGGCGGCTGTGGGAGAGGCCGCTACTCCAGAGCAAGCCCTTGACCGGGATTGGGCGCGAACACTCGTCCAGCGATCCATGGCCGCAGTGGAAATGAAGTGGGAGACACGCCCGGCGCTCTTCGCCGCGCTACGCTTGACGGTGGAGAGTCCAGAAGCCGTGGAGAAATACGCTCTCATTGCCAGACGCTTGGGGATGACGGAGGGCGCCGTGGGCAAGGCGGCCCACGATCTTCGCCAGCAATTCGCTCAACAGATCCATCAACAGGTCCGAGACACCGTGGCGCGGGATGAAGATGTCGAAGGAGAGCTCCGCTACCTGGTTCGACTGATGCAGGATTGAGCCAGGAGCCTTCTTTTTCTCGTAAGAATGCCACTGAGTTTTCCTGCTTACCTTTGTGAACCGCCTCTACTCCTAACGACTCTTGAATCCTTCACCTCATCGGACTTGCCCTTCGTGTGGCGCGCAAGAGACAGAAGGTTCTCCCTGCACGTCCTGTTCCCTCGCTGGTGCCTTTGAAACTTTGGGATTCGATGACTCGGTATCGGTTCAATCTACCTTCTCCCCTATCGATCTGCCGTCCACCTTTGGCCACTATCGGGTGGAGCGTGAAATTGCGGGCGGCGGGATGGGCATGATCTACGAAGCCACGGACACGCGTTTGGGCCGACCGGTGGCGTTGAAGATGCCGCGGCAAGTGTTCTTTGCCACGGAACTCGATCGGGTGCGGTTTCAAAAGGAAGCCGAGTTGACCTCGCTCCTTGATCATCCTCACATTGCCCCAGCATATGATGTGGACGAAGTTGACGGGCAGCCTTACTTTGCCATGAAGGTCATTCAAGGTGGTAATCTGGCCGATCATCTCGCTGAGAAATCCCTGCCAACTCGGGAAGCCGTGGCCTTGATGATTCAAGTGGCTTCAGCGATTCATCATGCGCATCAGCGTGGCGTCAAGAGAGCCGCAGTACTAGACGCTCCCGTCTTGGCCGCAGGGCCCATGAGCACGCCAGCGGGAATATATCGAGTTGGGGTGTCTAAGGGAGTTTCTGGTGTCATCGCTTCCATCGAGAGATTGTAGGGGTCGAATTGATCGAACGCAGGTTGGACTCAGTTTAGGTCTATAGCCAGGACATTGCTTCTCGTTCTCGGTACGGGATTGGATGGCGAACGTGTCAATCTCGAGGTCAGCACGATCCCGTCGAACCGCGAGTTCGTGGTCAAAGAATGTGACAGGAATCCGGGAAAAGTGCTCGTCTACGGACGACGCTTCGTCTTGCCCTCTTTGTTAGAATTCGCCTCATCTCATGGCATCCAATTCGCTTCCTTCATCACCGTAACCCTCTGGGCCAGCTCACCAGCCCGCCTCTCATTTGCTTTGTCAGGTCGCCGGAGTAGTTGGCGAAGATGCCAGCCCATGATGGCAAGCGGGCACCATTGCAGGTAGGTGGGCAGGGCTTCCAGTTCCGCCTTGGCCAGTGCCCGGCGTTCGGTGTAGGCCGAAAGGAATGTTTCCGCAAGGCTTGGCGTCCACGTTTCATCACGGAAACAGAAGCCATGGATGGTCATGGCAACATCGATCAACAGAGTGTCTTCGCAGGCATCTTCAAAATCAAGAAAAGCTACAAGCTCGCCATTGCGGAATAGGGTGTTGTCAGGAAATAGATCGCCGTGAATAATCCCCGTCGGGAGCGGTTCGCTGAGATGATCGCGAAGCTGTTCATACTCGTCGGCGAAGATACGGAAGATCTCGGGCGAGTCCGTTGTGACAGAATCAGCGAGACTGGTGGCAGCTTTTAGGCCGAGCGGGTTCTCCCGCTGCCGCCAATTCCCCGAAAGAGGCGGCAACTGATGGAAATCGCCCAGCGCGCGAGCGATGGTAATGGCGTTAGGATGATTGGGTTCAGGCTGGACTCCCTCCAACCATTCTAACAAGACGATATGAGTATTATTGGGACCAGCGATCCAACGATCATCCCCGATGAACCGAATGGCCGCAGGAGCTGGAAAGGCTGAACGGCGCAACCAGTCAAGAATGTCGAGTTCATGCTCCACTTCTGATCGGTCTTGATTGATCCGGTGCCGAAGAAGGAAGATGCCTTCACTCGTCTCAAGACGATAATTTGCATTGGCGTAGCCAGAAGACATCCGCTCACAGCTCACCACCGTTGGCGAACCATCGATGCGGGAAGCAACCGTCTCGGCAAGGGTCATGGTAGAAGTGTGGGTAGAAGTGTGGGTAGAAGTCCTGCTAACATTGCGTTTTCTCAAGTCACTTCATCCAAGGGGCGGGGCTACCCGTTTCTTTCCATGCTGTCCAATCCTTGATGAATCGTGAAGCCGTCGACTGTATTTGAGCCCCTGACAGCACACCTGTCGATTTGTAAAGCATCTGCCCGTCTGGAGAGAAGAGGATGTGATGTGGGATCGTGCGGCTCCATAGATTGGTGGCCACCAGCACGCGATCACCCTCCAATCCGAACCGCCTTGCCCAACTCTTCGCCGAAGACACGTCGGGCACATCATTATACTTCGCGCTCTTGCTCGTCAGGACAGTGAGATAAGTAATCTTGCTAGAGTTTGATTTTTCAAGGGCAGCGATGGCCTGAGACTGCGAAACGCAGGGCTGACACCAAGGAGCCGCATAATCAGCCCACACAAATCTTCCAGCAAACTGGTTCATGGAGACAGCACTCCCATTGGCGTTGAGGCGACGAACCTCAGCGCCTGGCGTGACGAGCCCCCCGTAGGAGAGATCTGTCATGATACCTAGGTAAGGGTCGGCCGCACTTGAGTATTGAGTTGGGCCACAGCTGACCACAAGCGTAAGTGCGAAAAGGATGTAGATTGAAGAAGCAGCGTTCATTCGGTCAGCAAGGCACTAGATAGCTTGTTGAGTATGTTAGTAATGGAGCAAGGATCAGCACTCGTACTAAGTATTGTACATTGGGAAAGATCGGGCAATCCGCATCTTGGGCTCGCCAGAAATCGTCCGATATTCTACAATGAAGACCCGTTTCCCCCGTGACTTTCCAACCCTTCCCCCAGACCCGATGGACCCTTGTGCTCTCCGCGAAGGCTGAAGAAGCATCCGATGAATCGGCCAAGGCTCTCGAAGAACTGGCTCGGGCCTACTGGAGGCCCGTGTATGCCTACCTTCGGGGCAAGGGGCACAGCCACGAGGACGCTCAAGAGGAAACGCAGGGCCTGTTTGCTCAGTTGCTTAAACGAGATTTCCTCCGAACCCTGGAGCCCAGTGGCGGCCGATTTCGAAGCTACTTGTTGGTCTCATTGCGCCATCGACTGATGGATCAGCACAGCCTTGTCGCCAATCGTCAGCGGCGCAACGAGATGTCCATCCAGCCGTGGCATGAGATCGCACCCGAGGTGCCCTACCCTCTATTACAGATCGGCGGAAGTCCATTTAGGCGGGAAAGCCTTTGAACATCCATTTGAATGGTTTCGCCATGGTCACATTGTAGTAATCGATGAAGGCCATGATTTGGTCGCGGGGTTGGTCAGTTGAAGCGAAGCTGCCAGTTCGAAGCAGCTTGCGAACCAGAATGCTAAACCAGATCTCAATCTGATTGACCCACGAACAATGCTTGGGCGTGTAGTGAAAGACGATCTTGTTTTCCGGCCTGCTGAGAAAGGCTGCT
>CALLLI010000389.1 GCA_938082635.1 uncultured Verrucomicrobiales bacterium | reverse complement strand
CTAGAGCAGTAGCGGAACTCGCCAGAGTTCCGAGGACCTTCGCCGCTACGAAGCAGGGCTTACGCATGAACGGAGCGAGAAAGCCTGACTGACTCGTTGGGTTATGGAAATTAGCGGGTCCATCCTCTACATCCTCCTGGTCGAGCCCTGTAGCTCAAAGAAATATCTGGGCCCCTTTCTGTTGTAACCGACTATCTTTAAGGGGATTATGGACTATTGACGAATTTCCATGTTCTTCATGCGTAAGCCCTGGCTACGAAGCACAAGGACTCGATTTGAGGCTTGCATCTACCCATGAACGCGAGAAGATGCAGAAATGAGACTCGTTATCGCTATTCTTGCTGCTCTCTTTGTCGGCCCGATGGTTTCTGAGGCTAAGATTCAATACAAATTCCATACGGTATATTGGAAGAACGCCAAGGGCCACGTGGTCTATGAAGGGAACTACGCGGTAAGCTTCGTGGGAAAGATGCCGGTGTTGAAGTTGATCGAGAGCTACCGTTATGGCCCGTTCGCCTACAAATGCATGGCCCCGGAAACGATTGATCATGGCAATGGTATCTACATCCGGAACTACCTCCCTCAGCCAGCCCTGTACTACGTGCCTACAGGATACAAAGTCTGCCTTCACCCAGCCTATGTGCAGCACGGGCCCGTCAAGGTCTTACCTTACCTCTATTTAGGGGCCATGTCGGCTCCTTGTAAGACGGCACATCCAAAGTGGAAGGAGCCTGTCTTTTACCGACCAGCCCCGCTCTTGCGCGCAGCCTATTGATCGCAGGAGTTGCACTCCTTCCCGACTCGGAAGAGGCTTCGCCATGACACTGTCCGAGAAGCAGGCGCAATGGATTGAAGACTATCAGCTGATTGAGGATCCTCAGGAACGGCTTTCCGCGATTGTGGATCGGGCACGCGGACTACCTGTGCTTGATGCGGAGCACCGCACGGAGTCGAACCGTATACATGGCTGTGTCTCCCAAGTGTGGGTGCAGGGCGAGGTCAAAGACGGGCGCTGTCACTTTATCATGGCTTCGGACTCGGCGATGGTCGGCGGGCTCGTAGGTTTGCTAGTTTCTCTGTATGCTGGGCATACACCGGAGGAAATCGTCACGACAGAGCCAGAGATTCTTGAGGCTCTTGAATTCAGCCGCCAGATCACACCCACGAGAATGAATGGCTTGGCTCAGGTGCGCCTAGCGATCAAGGCCTTTGCTTTGCAGCGGCTAGAAGAGGCATGATCGATGCGCATCTTCATTTGCAGGATGCTCGCCTCTTGTCTCAAGCAGACGCCATCGTAGAAACTTGCCGATCTCTAAAAATTTCTCGGCTAATAGTCAATGGCACGCGACCTGAAGATTGGCCGATTGTTGCGGAACTAGCAGAACGCTTTCCGGAGGTCCAGCCAAGTTACGGTCTACACCCGTGGCAGGTGAATGAGGCTTCATCCAACTGGGAGACTCTGTTGGAAGACTATCTTAAGCAAGGCGCGGTCGGTGTTGGTGAGATCGGCCTCGACAAGTGGATACAGGGGCATGACATGGCTCGGCAGAAAGCGTGCTTTATAACGCAATTGCAACTGGCGGTTGCCCATGAGCTTCCGGTCACGATTCATTGTCTCCAAGCCTGGGGGCACTTGCTCGAGTGCCTGCAAATGGAGCGTCTCCCGGAGCAAGGGTTCCTGTTGCACTCATACGGGGGGCCGGCAGAGATGGTCGATGCCTTCGTCAACTTGGGCGCGTACTTTTCGGTGTCCGGCTACTTCTTTCATGAGCGGAAGCACGCAGCTTTGGGCACGTTTCTTGAGAAAGTGCCGAGTGAACGTCTTCTAGTGGAAACGGATGCTCCTGACATGGCGCTGCCAGAATCGGACGTCCGATTCCCTTTGGGGGAAGCCAATCATCCGGCCAACTTGGCCGTGGTATACGAAAAAATGGCAGGCTTGTTAGGGTGCTCTCTGGAACGCTTGATTGAGCAAGGGCGTCATAACGCTCGACGACTCTTTGGGTCGTATCTATAGTCCGCCCATCATGATGATTCATAATGTCTACTTCTGGTTGAAAGAGGATGCGCAGGACAAACGAGTAGAGATGGAAGCGGCCTTGCGTGAGCTGGTTAAGATTTCAGAGATTCAAGACGTGCGTGTTGGTAAGCCTGCGCCGACCGACGAGCGTCCAGTGACGGATCACTCGTTTGACTTCAGCATCTTTCTCACATTCGCCTCAAAGGCGGACCATGATGTCTACCAAGACCATGCCGATCACCACGTCTTCGTGAAGCAATGCAAAGATTACTGGGAGAAGGTGATCGTCTATGATTCTGACGTCGTTTAGTTCTGTTTTTGTCTAAATGGTAGTGGCAACTTCTCGTTGCCAAAGAAGCTGGAAGCGCTGCTCAACGGTGACTAAACGTCACCGCGACGAAACCCAGCCTTGCCGAAGCGCTGCAGAAGGGCGTACCTTCGGCAGCATGAGATTCTCTTTGCTGACACTGGTGGCGTGTTTGACCACGATGGGCGTCGTCATGGGCGCGCCTAAGAACATCGTCTTCTTCATTGTGGATGACATGAGTCCGGATACGGGTGCTTATGGGAATCCCGTGATCAAGACGCCGAACCTCGATGCCTTGGCGGAGGATGGGACGCTCTTCAGCCAAGC
Source organism: uncultured Verrucomicrobiales bacterium (assembly GCA_938082635.1). GTDB lineage: Bacteria > Verrucomicrobiota > Verrucomicrobiia > Verrucomicrobiales > DEV007 > JAACDM01. Next base: position 1,958 of record CALLLI010000389.1, on the reverse strand, counting down.
TTTCGCCACGACCGCGAGTTGCAGTGCGAGTCGGTCTGTTGTTCTTACGGGGCTTCACAACCACGCTAATGGGCAGTATGGCCACCAACACGATTTCCATGGTTTCGAGTCTTGGCTAAAAGTGCGTGGTTTGCCGATTTTGTTAGAAGAGAGTGGTTACCGCACGGCTCAGATTGGCAAGTTGCATGTGGCCCCGCAGGAGGTCTATCGCTTTCAGAACTATATAAAATGGAACTCTCGTGAGACCGTGGGCATGGCCCACAGCTGCGAGGAATTCATCGCGTCTGAAGACGATCGTCCTTTCTTCCTTTACTTTGCAACTTCGGATCCGCATCGCGGCGGCGGCGTTGATAAAGCATCGCCTTACAAGCCAGATCTCTTTGGAAATTTGCAGAAAGGGAAATCTCGCCCTGGTCATGAACGGGTGGATTATCCTTTGGAGGACGTCATTGTGCCGCCGTTCCTCTCAGATACCCCTGAGACCAGAGCGGAACTCTCTCACTATTACACCTCGATCTCTCGTATTGATCAGGGAGTCGGCAAGCTCATCGAGATCTTGAAGAAGGCGGGCAAGTGGGAAGACACGCTCTTTGTCTTCACCGCAGATCATGGCATGGCCTTTGCGGGTGCGAAGACGACGGTTTATGAGCCCGGCTTGCGCGTGCCGTTCATTGTTAGGCAGCCGTATTTGAAAGAACGTCCCAAGTGGAATCATGCCATGATTAGTCATGTGGACATCACACCGTCTTTGTTAGACTTTGCTGGCGGGTATGATGTGGAGAAGGCCTTCACCAAGCATCTAGATTCTCGTAAGCTGGGTCCACAGCGTCCAGGAGACAACCATGGTCCCAAGTCTTATGATAGATTCCACGGACGTTCTTGGTTGCCGATCCTAGCTGAGTCCGAACCTAAAGGTTGGGATGAGATCGGTGCCTCACACACGTTCCATGAGATCCAAATGTACTACCCCATGCGTGTGCTACGAGATCGACGTTACAAACTTATTTGGAATGTGGCTCATGGGCAACCGTACCCCTTTGCCTCCGATCTTTGGGCTGCTTCGAGTTGGCAAGCGCAGTGGAAGAAGGGACTTGATGCTCCCTATGGTTCCACCACGGTGGACGGCTATATTAATCGACCTCAGTTCGAGCTCTTTCGCGTTGCAACAGATCCGACAGAAAGTATCAATCTAGCCGATGATCCTGATCATGCGTCGGTACTGGAGGACATGAAGAAGCGACTAAAGAAGCTTCAGTTAGATACGGGCGATCCCTGGGCGCTGAAGTGGAAGTACGAGTAGTGCTAGAACGGTCAGATGAATGTTGAACCACAGAAGACACGGAAATGGCTTAACGTAACAAGATAAGAATATGATCGATTGGCTAATGGTGTGGGGTGATCGTCGAGTATTTGGCCACTCGGACAGAGTGGCGGCACGCGCCAATTCCTGAAGTTCCGCTCGCGATTTACTGCATGACAGAGGTTCGAACGCCTACCAAGCTAGAACCAGTTGGCAAGCCAGCGGTCCCCGCAGTGCTGCGCTTCAGGCGTTTGCCGAGAAGTGGCCGGACAACAAGTCCACTTGCGAATTCCTCGCCCAGCGGGCCGTCCTGGCCCTAGCCCAAGTTTCTTATCACCGGCGTGGCACCCCTATAAAACCAGGGCCTGCGTCGCGAAGGCACTACAAAGTCGTCGCTCCTTTCAGTTCCGACTTCACCGCTGGGCAGGCCCCTTTCCAATCGATCCCGAGTATATGGTAGACCCGGCTCTGCTCCGCGTCTGGCAGGCTCGGCTTGCGCACCGTCACGATCCGTCCTTCCTCCAGCGGCAGCCGGGTGCTCACTAACGAATGCGTACAAAGTAAGCGGCGCAAGGTCTTCCACTCCCGCGGATCCTCAGCCTGATCCATGTGATGGCGCACCCAACTCAACAAGTGATAGGCGAGCACGCTGATGAAG
>CALLLI010000388.1 GCA_938082635.1 uncultured Verrucomicrobiales bacterium | reverse complement strand
GAAGCACTACGAATCCGGGTAACCCTTCAGAGGCGACGAGATCCCTGACCTTGGAAACGAGTTCATCGAGAGAGCAACCTTGATCGGAAATGCTGTTGGAAACTTTGAGAGCGAGTGTATATTGCAAGGGCTTGGGGCTGTGGTTAATGTCAGGGGTGTCTTTACCCCACGCAGCCTCAAGCCTTCAACTCATTCCAGCCATAAATCCTGTTAGCCCCCCATTTCTCGGACGTTACCAATATCTTCGAAGGCATCAAGTTAGCGATTTCTGGAAGTCCGCTAATGCCAAGCGAGATTATTCAAGAGGCGACCTGAGCAGTTACGATGTAATTGGTTATCGGATGCATCGACAAACACCGGTAAAGTCTCTATTCATCTACACATGATAGCCTGGATGCTATGGCCAATGTGAGGCAGCAGATTGGCCGTGTCTAGGCTTCCTTTACACAATCATCGAGAGTGGTCGATAGGTGCCGCCCGAGATCGGCTACCTGAGGCTCATGCAAGGTGTTGTGATGAGTTCCCGCGATCGCCACCGTGTGGAGATCTCCCTTGATCCATTCCGACCAGCCCAGGGTAGGGTGCTGCCGCGTCCAGTGATTGTCATCGCCCCGGAAGACCGTTGCTTTTCCTGCATATACTTGGGGCTGGTAGTCACGTAATGCGCGAAAGTGAATACGAACGATCTCACGGTAGGCGGCGGGATATCCACTGAGATCGAGATTGTCGTCTACTTCCGTGGCAAATCCTTTGTCGCTGTCTCCTTTGGGAGTGACTGCACTGTGTAAACGCTTTGTTAGATTGGTGCATCTGTTGCGGACGAATGTTGTCTTCTCTTCCCTGCGGCTTGCTATGAAGTGCTGTGCGCGTTGTTTGATCAGGTTGGCTATCACTGTAGGATTGCCGAGAGGTAGTCGCGGCGGAGAGCTCTCGATTAGCGCTAGAAAGTCGGTCGTGCTTCCTACAGCCTTGAGCTGTTGGGCGATTTCGAAAGCGACGACGGCTCCTAGGCAGTAGCCACCTAAGTGATAGGGGCCTTCCGGTTGTACCTCACGGATGGCTTTTAAGTATGCCCCAGCCATCTCTTCTAGGTTATCGTAAGGCTCTAATGGCGCTTGTATGGCATATAGCGGTCGATCAGGAGGTAGGTAGGGCTTGAGTCTATAGTAGACGAAGATACCTCCGCCCAAACCGTGTATAATGAAGAATGGAGGTTTGTCGCTTTCCTCTCGGATGGGAACTAGAAACGGCCACGACACTTCATGCCCTTCGTCCTCAATCTGACGAAGGGGTTGCTTCACGGTGGGAGCCGCCCCGATAGCAGTCATTGGAAGTTTGATCGCAAAGGTCTCGTGTATCTTGCCGATCAGCTTGACCATGACGAGGGAGTTGCCTCCGAGTTCGAAGAAATTGTCTGTCACGGCCACCTCATCAATACCGAGTGCTTCAGCCCATACCGCGGCCATTCCGATTTCTAAACGATTGGAGGCTTCAACGAATCCGGGTTCAATGACTGTCGTTGGCGTTGATAGGGAGTGCGTTAGTGCCTGCCGATCCACTTTTCCATTAGCTGTCTTAGGGAAAGAGTCGACTGCGACAATCTGAGCCGGAGCCATGAACCTTGGGAGACGCTCAACTAGATGTTTGTGAAGCGTCTCGGTGTCGGTCTCGGGCGCGATGACATGGGCGATGAGTTGCTCCTCACTCTGTAAGGCAAGCTTTCCTGCGAGGGTTTGGCGTTGCGTATCTGTGAGTTGCTTCAGTCGCTCTTTGAAGGTGTCGCTCATGTCTATTTCTCTGCCCGGATGATGATCATGGAGTCTGCCCACCAGGTGTCGTGAGTGTCTTCTGGAACGTTGACTTCTTGAACGCTCATGGAAATCCGGCTGAAGTGCTGGAAGAGCGCGCGCTGGTGGCGACGGCTCATGGAGTCGATCTCGGTGGTGAGATACGTGAAGACTCCGCCAGGCCGCAAGAGGCTGGCTGCCGTAGCAAAGAAGTGTTCGGCAAAGGTGATGCTTTGCACGACGGGTTCAATGAACTCCGCCTCATCGAGAGGGAAGGCATGAAAGAAAATCCCGTCGTAAGTGTCTAACTGATCGAGCGCCTCTTGCCAGCGTGAGTGGACCATCTTAATATCCTGCTCTTTATGGCGGTCGCGCCAGGGACTAAAGTAGTGGTTCAGGCTGTGATCATTGGACTCGATGATCGTGTGGGACCGCACACCTTCCGCATGGATCATCTCTGTGGAAGCACCGCGACCGAATCCGATTTCGAGGACATCGCCATGACCATGGGTGACTTCTTTCGCCATCGCTTTCATGATGGGGTCTGCCAGTCTTCCATGATTTCGTCATCAGAAAGTGCACGCTGAGCGATGTCGTAATCCTTGATGGTGTCCGTGGACCCTTTGGCGAAGCGCTTGGCAATGTTGTTGAGATGATCTAAATCATCCCGGAGTTCATGAAGGGCCTGATTGAGTAGCCATTGGCGTTGTTCGTCGCGGGGAGGTCGAACAAAGTCAGGATCGTGAATGTCTACTTTGAATTCAAAGCCAGGAGCCTTGATAGTGCGTTGGAACCTGCTTTCCGTGGTTTCAAATTCGCGAAGTATCTCGTCGGCCTGGTTTGGAGGGAGTTTGTCCAGTGCTTCAGCTATATAGTCTAACGAAGCTGCTGAAGTTTGGATGCTGACAACGGCATCGTTTACTTGTTGATGAGAGCGCAGAGCATTCTCGATCTCTCCCAATTCGATGCGTAATCCATGAAGCTGGACTTGATCATCGAATCGCCCAAGAAACTCGAGAATACCGTCAGCCCGCCAGCCTACTTTGTCTCCCGTCCGGTAGAACAGCGAAGTGTCACTCTTCTCGAACGGATTTTGGAGGAAACAGGACTGTGTCAGTGCTGCGTCATTGAAGTAGCCATTCGTGACGCCAGCGCCTCCAATATAGAGTTCGCCGGAGAAACCCGGTGGCAACGCGCGCTGCTCATCATCGAGGACATAGACCTGTGTATTGGGAATAGGTCGACCGATAGGGACGGGCGTCTCGCCGGGCTCGCAACGATGGACCGTGGCCCAGACGGTTGTTTCGGTGGGACCATACTCGTTGAATAGAGCGCACTGCGGAAGGTGCTGGTGGTGAAGGGTCACAAGGGCAGGAGGGCAGACTTCGCCAGCAACGATGACGGCTTTTAAGCTCGTCATCTGTTGCGCGCGCGTCTCTATCAGGATGATGTCGTAGAGTGAGGGCACTCCGAGTAGGTGGGGGACGTTCTCTTTGGCGATCATTTCTGCCATGGCAGCAGGATTGTATTGATCTTTGTCTGGGAGAAGGCAGAGCTTCCCGCCATCGCGGAGCGTCCAGAAGATCCCGGCGATGGAGCTATCAAAGGCGAAGCTAGATAGGACAAGAAAGGCTTCGACGGACTCTTTGTAGTAGCGGGATCGGGCTTCAGTTGAGTGCTTGAGGTTTCCACGCGTCACCTCGACGCCGTGTGGCGTTCCTGTGGATCCGGAGGTGTAGATCACATAGGCGGGGGATCACTGGAACGTGTTTCGACGTCAGGAGAGGACGTTGGCTGTTCTGCTAAGTTATCCTCGTCTATTGGGATGACACAGAGATTGGTTAGATCGAAGGTGCCTAACAATGTCAGCGGGAAGCAGAGATATTGCATGGCCGAGTCTGTGACCATGCTCTTTAGGCGGGCCTTTGGATAGCTCGGGTCTAAGGGGATGTAGCTAGCGCCAGCCTTGAGGACGCCTTGGATGGCCACGATCATTTCCAGGCTACGATTAGCGAGAATGCCTACCCGGCCACCCTTGGAGACGCCTTCTTGAATTAGGCGGTGTGCTAACTGATTTGAGCGGCACTCCAACTCTCGATAGGTGAGTCGTTCGTTGCCCACGACGACTGCCGTGGCGTATGGTCGAATCCTGGGCTCTGGAAGCGCGGGATCCGTGGTGGCATTCCAGTCTTTGAGCACCTCCTTTCGGGTTTCCTCACTCATCCACTCGATCTTCTCCTGGCGGATGATACTCTTGAGCACGGCAGTCCAGCAATCTAAGACCGGTTGCAGGGCTTCGGTTGCGTGCAGCGAGCTATCGGCGATGATAAGGAGCGTCAAGGCGTCTCCTGGCAACGCGAGTGCGGCCAAGGGATAGTGGCTTTGCTCACTGTGCTGCCAGTGGGAAAGACTGAAGGTCTTTGCTTTCGGCAAATTAGCCGTGCTCTCATAGACAAAGATGGTATCGAAGAGCGATTGGCCAGCAGGAAGAGGGCTCCATTCTTGAGTCTGTGTCAGAGAGAGGTGCTCCTGTTCTCTCAGCGCCATGAGTTTGCACTGCAAACCTGTGAGCCAGTCGTTAAGAGGCGTGTTGTCTGTGGGATAGCGTAGTGGCAACGTGTTGATGAAATTGCCAATTATCTGTTCGACACCAGGTAGACTTGGTGGTCGACCTGAGACGGTGATTCTTAGTAGTGCATCTTCGGATTCGCACTACTGTGAGAGGGTTTGGATCCAGGCTCCGAGAATGAGTGTGTTTGGCGTGAGGCGGTGCTGGCGACAGAAGTTGTAAAGGTCCTGAGTTTCCTCTGCGGAGAAATCCTGCTCTAAGCGAATTGGAGGTGATCCAGCCGAAAGGCCAGGGCTTACGCATGAAAGAAACATTTAAATATAACTTGTACTTTTAATTATAGTGGCTAGTTGAAGTGGGAAATGAGCAATCCCACTTCCAAAGCATTAAAAGAACTGAGCCCCCAACAGCGCGCCGTCGTCGAGAAG
>CALLLI010000387.1 GCA_938082635.1 uncultured Verrucomicrobiales bacterium | reverse complement strand
CAACTATGATTATCGACCGAAGAAACAAAGCGAACGCCCAATCAAAGCAGTCAAAGATCCGCGGTTGCTGAAGATGCGAGAAAAGCTACGAAGCGAAGAAGGAAAAGCCCGCTACGCCAAACGCAATCACACGGTAGAGATAGCCTTTGGAATCATCAAAGAAGTGATGGGATTTCGAGGATTCATGTTACGTGGGTTAGAGAAAGTGAAAGGGGAATGGACCCTTGTGTGCTTAAGTTGCAATCTCAAACGCCTACACCGACTAAAAGCCTCCTGAAGCGCGAAATGGGGAGGAATAGGCACTGAAATCGGGTCATGAAGGCAGAAACAAGACAGAAATCGAAGAAGACCTAACCAAATCAACACAAATCTGTGAGAGACCGAAGATCGACCCGAAATAGCCGAATTCTAACACGGACACCATTGCGGGCCGCTTTTCACGAAGTCCGACAGACTCCTAGCCCGTCTATCGATCTCCTCCGACTCCATTTCTCCGAAAGCCGCTCATCTTGCCGGACTCACATTCAAGCGCTACCGGCAAGCAGGTGGTCCTAGACAACATCTCGCTCCCGGCTTCATCATCGCCGCCCATTCAGAAGCCCAAGCCGATCAATTAGCAGCAATCGATCGAGGCTACTTGCGGAAGTGGTTTCCCAACCCGCAACTTTTTCAGCCAGCATAACGCAACCAAATCGATCCTGACAAAGCGGTGACAGCTACTGCTGGGCGCTCCAAGGACTGGCGGCTTTTCAAGCGCCCCACGCATGCTGGGCGTTTGGAGATCTCCCCTATATCAGTCTCGCCTTCTCCGCGAACTTCGCCAAAGACCGGTTCGCTCCCGCCATCTACCGCGCCACCGACGGCGGCGCCAACTGGGAGAACGCCCTCAATCAAACTCAGTTCCTACCCAAAGTTCCCTTCTTCATTCTCATAGATCCCAATGGCCATGCCATTCCGCTTGCCCGTATGTGAGCCAGATCGAGAGAGACTAAACCGGTTCAGGCCGGGGACATAGGTTACACATTAGACTGGGCGAATGCCCTGGAAAAATGTGTTACCAATGGAACAGAAACAGCAATGGACTTTTCCTTTTCGGAACAAGCCAACAAAGTAGTCCCCTACGGCGTCGATAGCACCGGTCGTAAAGTCCAGGTCACGACTTCGGCCGTCATCACCAAGAAACCATTCCGATACGGCTATCTCGAAGTTCGCACCCAAGCTGCCGATGGCCTCATCTCAAGCTCTTTCTGGACCACGGAAAAAGGCGGAGAACTCGACGTCTTCGAGCATTACGGAAAGAACCCTGAGAACAAGCAAGCCGCGAAGCGCTATCACTCCTCGTTCCACGATTGGCGTGTCCCCGTCTCTCGACCCACCTACGGCAAGCGCATCTGGACTAACGAGCACTATCTTCCGTTTCGTGCCGTTCAAGTCTGCTCCAATGCGGGGTCGCCAGCCTCTGCGTCGCCAGCTTCCGCCCAGGAAGGCGCGACGGCACCGGAGCCAGCCTGCCGCTAACGGACTTGGTCGCTTGGATCGGTAATGATTACTATCGAATTTCTCCCAATCTCATGAACCGAACGGGGTCGCGGATGAGTTGCTCGTTGCTGGCACTCGAGTTTCGATTAATGTGATTCCGGTCGGTTGGATCGCCTTTCCAATGCTTCGCCAGTTTGAATCCGGAAAAGTCTGGCAGCACCGGGAACCCGTAGTGTTCGTCGTGTTCACAAATGGGAAAGAATTAGAGGGCTCATGTCCATGAAACCGTACAGGTACTATCAAGTTGCTCCCGGTAGCGACGCTGAACCAATCAAATCGAAGTAGAGTTTAAGACAACTCCTAGCGACAACCGATGCCGATCGGCTTATGGTTCTCTATGCCTTCCCACCAACTCTCTCTCATTACCCTATGCCTTATCATGCTGCTTGCGACGGTGGATGCAGACATCCGCATCAACGAATTCGTCGCCAGCAACAGGTCAGGGCTCGTTGATGAAGATGGAGACTACTCCGATTGGATTGAGATCTACAATGCCGGGCCTGAAGCGGTCGATTTCGCTGACTGGAGCCTCACCGACGATGCCCAGCAACCTAACAAGTGGGTGTTCACTAGCAACATTCTGCAATCGGAGGGCTATCTTGTTGTCTTCGCTTCTGGCAAAGATAGAGCTGAGGATGAAACACGACACACCAATTTCAAGCTCTCGAGCGAAGGTGAGTTCCTCGGGCTCAGCAATCCGCAGGGCGAATTGGTGTCCGCCCTGACGCCAACATTTCCATCGCTGTCTCGGGATATTTCATATGGATTCGATACGACTTCAATGGCTTTCCGCTATTGGCGGTCTCCGACACCAGGCTCGATCAATCGTGAGGATCCGAGTCTAGGCCCACTCCTCTCTGCACCAGAAAAGGCCTCGTTGTTAGCCAAAGAAGGCGTCGACTTCGTCGTCTCAGTACAGATCATTCCTAATGGAGCCCCCATCGAGTCGGTGACACTCAAACAGCGGGCGATGTTCAAGGGCGAAGGCTCTGTGCCACTCAAGGATGATGGCCGCGTGCCGGATGAAGTTGCTGGTGATGGCCGCTACACGGGAAAGATCACTGCAAACACGCTGTTTGGAAAGCGCTATCGCGCTGGCGAGATGTTGCGCTGGGCATTTCTTACGCGTGACAGCGATGGGTATGAAGCGCGCTTGCCTCATGTTAGGGAAGATACGACAGCGCAGCCTGAATACCTTGGAACCATTGTCGAGGATCCCACCATCGAATCACCCTTGCCAGTGTTGCATTGGTTTGCGGAAAGCCCCGATCAGGCCGCTCGCCCGACAGGCAGCCGTGCTTCTGCTTACTTTGACGGGCAGTTTTATGACAATGTCTTTGTGAAGCGTCGAGGCCAGTCGGGTGCCATCGGTTGGCCGAAGCCCAAGTTGAAGTTTGATTTCAACCCACAAGATCACTTTCGTTATGACCCCGAGCGACGTCTCGTTGAGGAGTTCAATCTCCAGTCCCATTTTAACGATGCCTCTTTCATGCGCGAGAACGTGGCCTTTGCTTTCTTCAATGAGATCGGCACGCCCGCATCTGACACACGTCATTGGCATGTTCGGCTCAATGGCGGCTATTACGGACTTTTCTCCTTTGTGGAGCAGGTCGATCAAGACTTCCTCCGCCAACAAGGGCTTGATCCCGACGGCACACTTTACAAGGCCAACGGCTTCCCCTCCACGCTTGCTGTAGGCGTCACTAGCGAACTCTATCAGAAAGACACAAACAAAGATGAGCCCTATGACGATCTGATCGCATTTGTCGACGGCATCAACGGTGAGGACCGCTTCCAATACATCATGGACAATGTGAATCTTCCAGCCCTTGTAAATGCCATGGCGGGGCAAAGCGTGCTCCGAAATCATGATCGACTTACAAAGAACTATTATTTGTATCGAGATCCGACCACCGATCTTTGGGAGCGCATCCCTTGGGATATGGATGCCACGTTCAGCACCGGTAATGCCAATGAAAACTTTGCTAGCCCTCTCTATGGAGACTCTGAACACACTCAGGCGCCCAATCAGAAGATCTATCAGAACTTCCTGCTCGATGCCATTCTCGATCACAAGCCGACACGTCAAATGTATCTTCGTCGCCTACGCACGCTGATCGATACCTATCTGACGGAAGATGCGATCTATTTCAGTTCTAACATCGACAGACGTTTGGACCTCATTCGGCGAGATGCCATCGCCGATAAGGAAGAGTGGCGCACGGGAACCATTGACAATGGTGCGCGCGCCATCAAAGAGACCGCCCTGCCCCTGCGCAGAAGAGAACTGCTGGAAACGTTTGGCAAAGGCTTAGTGCCCGCCCCGGCAACGAGCGGACTCAAGTTGATCATTGGTAATGTTGACGCCACGCCAGAGGATCCCAAGTCAGAGTATATTCAGATCGTCAATCCTAACAACGAAGCCATCGATCTTACAGGCTGGACGGTGGCTGGTGCCGTCCGTTTTGAATTCCCACCAGGAACGGTGATCCCAAAGAACGGAGGCATCTTTAGCCCTGGCGATGGTATCATGTATGTGGTGCGAAACGTTCGAAGCTTTCGCCGTCGGACGACCGGGCCCAGTGCCGAACAAGGGATGTTCTTTGTCGGCCCTTATGAAGGCAAACTCTCCTCGCGTGGTGAAGCGATTCAGATCCTCGATCAAGCGGGTCAGTTGATTGTTGAACACCGTTATGAGGGTACAGCGATCACCTATGAGTTGTGGGCGCAGGACCGTTTTAGCGATGAACAACGGCAACAGGACGCTGTTAGTGGATGGGCGGCTGATCCCGATGGGACAGGCTTGTCCAATCTTCACCGCTATGCCTTCGGAGACGCGCTACGCTTCCAGGTCGAAGAACCCAGTGGGCTCTCCTATTTCCGAGCCTCGAACACCTCGGATCTTGAGTACGTCATTGAAACTTCCTCGGATCTCATCACCTGGAAAGAAGTTCCCAATCTCATGGAGCAAGCTGTGGAGGCAGCCGACGGGTTTGAGAAACTATCTATTTCATTGTTAGATCGGCACGAGCGCTTCTATCGTGTCCGCGTTCAGCTCTCAGACTGATCGCGAAAGAATTCCAGACAGGCGTTTCCAGGCAGCAGTTGCGCATCTCATCCAGCAACTTCGCTAGGAGCCCATCGACTGATCGATGGCCTTCCCTCTCGGACTTTGCCCGGGATCTAGCACATACCTTTCGCTTTCTGCTGATTGATACACGCTGTCTGCAAACATAGCATTATCCGTTTCGTATACGAGGTCTTGGAATACTTGGCTGTCGTGCACATTGGCGCTCGTCGTCACGCTCCCAATGATTAACTTGCTCTTGGCGTCTACTTTCGCGTGGTTCTTATAGCCGAAGTGAGTCTCTTTGTTCTTCTGCGCCCACTTGGTATCGCAATCCTTCTGCCTTCCCTTGGGCGTATCTTTGTCAAACTCGGCCGGACGCTCTCCATTCTTGATGCTCTCGTTCTGTTCGCGCGTATTGCGTTGCCGTGGCGCATCCACAAAGCTTGCATCTACGATGCTTCCCTCGTGTCCGATGAGGCCTTGCTTCTCCAGCATCTCGCCGAAACGAGCAAAGAGACGCTCGTTCCCATCACGCTCTAACGCTTCGCGGAAGTCCCATAAGGTGTTTGCGTCAGGAACGGCATCTCCAGGTCGCAAACTTAGAAAGGCCATGAAGCTGAAACGGTCCGCGATCTGTTCCTCGACAGCGGCGTCGCTAAGGCCGTGGAACTTCTGTAGCACGAGAACCTTGAACATGAACACCAGATCGAAAGGCGGGCGACCACCCTTGCTGCCATTGCGGTTCGAGCAGTCGAAAATGTCCTCAAGATCATCTCTGAACCCCTCTCAGTCGATGATGTCCGAGAGCCTGCCAATCCCATTGCGGCGCTGACTCGCCTTGGCTTTCTTCTGATGATCAATGAGCGCTAATAGGTTGCCGCCTTCGTCTTGAGTCCGATATTTCATGGCGAATGTTAGCGCGTGACGCTAATGTTAAAATATATTTAATCAGAAATCGAGGTTTCTGGAAGTGCCCTTAAGGAATTGCTTGTGTCAGGAATTTATATGTTCGTCTCTGGCATGATCGCCGACTTCTCGGATCACCTGTGACCCATCTGAACTGAGAAGGGCATCTGCCGCCTTCTGCGCTTCCTCCCAGTGGGGCTTCACATCTACGAGAGTCTGCTTTCCCTCACTCGTGGCTTCGACTGCGTGCGTTTTTCCCGAAGCGGTAATTTCGATCCAGTTTGCCTTGCGCATTCGTTCGAGATTTCGGCTAATGGTAGATTTTTCAATGTTGAGGAGATTCCCCAACTCGCCGGGAGAAAGCGAGCCCTGCTTAATGAGCGCGACGAGTATGTTGACCTGACTTGCCGTGATGCCTAGGTGCCGAAACGCGTCATCGTAAATGGAGGTCAGGGAGCGGTTCAGGTAACGAACGCGCATCGCGACGCAGTCCTTTGCGATAGCGTCGGCGACTTTCCGAGCGTGCGTTGAGAGTGATTTGCTCATATATTGTTGTATATGCAACAAAGGGACCTTTGATCAATCTCTTAATTTAACTATTTCCCTAGCCTGCATTATTCATGAAGAAATAATTAGATAAGCGCTGTACATTGTGACGCGTTGTAATATAGGGTGTTATGAGCACACAAGAGAAGAATGCATCAAAACCCGAAAACAGATTCGACCCGCTGCAATCCGTGCCGCTTTTCGGCCGTGATTGGTCGATCAAGTTCGACGAACCCGAACTCTCCAGTGACGCGGGACTCGCAGCTCTCGTCAGTAGCGGCATCGCCGA
>CALLLI010000386.1 GCA_938082635.1 uncultured Verrucomicrobiales bacterium | reverse complement strand
CGAGCTGCGGCAGCGGTTCTGAAGAGCAATCTCCGCTCCGATAGCTCATCAGAACCGCAAACACCCATCTAAAAGAACCATCAAATCCAACCCAAACCAAGACGCCAGGAAAGCCTCTGAAGCTGCCTAGTTTTCACCCGCTACGGTGTCCTCTTTCAATGATTCAACAGGATAGAGCGTCGCTTGTAGGCCTCCTAGACCGCTTGAGAAAAATGATGAACCCTAACATCATCAAGAGAAATACAAAGGAGCCGATCATTAGCGGAGTAGCCAAAGCTTGCTCCTTCTTCTTTGCGGTGACCCGGTCTGAATAATCGACGACCACCTCGTTGCCAATCGTCATGTTGGTTTTCCGCGCTATTGGCGAATTTTGAGGCCCGACGAACAAGGTGATTGGCCCTGACCTCAGGTGGGCAACTAATGCCTCAACCGCTTCCTGGTTCGGAATGGATGTGAGGTAGCGTTTCTCTCCATCAGTGAATACAAATTCAATGCTCGCACTCTTCCGATGTTGCTTCGTCTCGTAGGCCAAGCGGTTACCAGAGATTTCCATCAGCGATCCGAAAGCCGGTAGCGGCATGGTCATGTCGCAGTAGTGAAACCAGGACACCAGGGCGCAACCAACAATCGCGATCAAGGGTCCAATCCAAGAACGTTTGCGAGATTTGTTAGGATTTGAACTCATACATCCAATTCGGTTTCAACCGAAGCCATGACACTAAGGTGTGGATCAGAATGGGATCAAGGCGCCTGTGTGAAATCGAAGGCATCATGAACTACCCGTTCAATAAAATAATGATAGTCAAAAGCATTGGCCGAAGTCAACTGCGGGAGGGTGACCGACCGTGGGAGTTGAGCCGAGCGGAGCGAGACAGCCCAGCTTAGGGGCTGGTAGTCCTTGGAGGTCGGCTCGTTTGGGGGTAGTCTGGTGGGCTGGTGGGATGCGTCGTGACCTTGCTTGCCTATCGGGTCTTTTTAGTCTGAAACTTCTCGCCCTAGCAGAGCCTGTCCTTTCTCCAGATCTCGGTTCTGCGTTTGATGAGGCTGGTGTGACAGGTGCCTTCGTTATTTTTGATTCCCGCACGGACCAGTCACTTGTTTACAGTCCTGCTAGAGCCAGGCAACGCTATCTCCCGGCGTCGACTTTTAAGGTGGCGAATGCGCTGATCGCTCTAGACTCGGGCAAGGTCGATGGCCTCGATGAGATCATTCCCTACGGGGGCGGGGATGAGTATTTCAAGAAGTGGGAGCAGGACATGAATTTACGGGACGCGATGAAGCTTTCGAACGTGCCGGTGTTTCATCAAGTGGCGCGACGGATCGGGCTGGAGACGATGAAGGAGAGGTTGGCTGACTTTGAGTATGGCAATGCGGATCCTGGGAAGACGATCGATGAGCGTTTCTGGTTGGCGGGACCGGTGAAGATTTCAGCGATGGAGCAAGTCGCCTTTCTCCGCCGACTCACAGCAGGGCAGTTGCTCGTGAAGGAGGCGTCGACTCGGCAACTCTATGAGACCTTGCTCCATGCGAAGACAGAAACGTACACCATCCATGCGAAGACGGGTTGGGCGGGGCCAGACGACCCTCAGATTGGTTGGTGGGTTGGCTGGGTGACGCGAGGTGAGCAGGTCTTTCCTTTCGCGCTGAGTATCGAGATCAAGACGAATGCCGATGCGCCCAAGCGAGTGGCGGTGGGGAAGGCTTGTCTGCGACTTCTCCAGCTGATCGACTAAGCATTGCCGAGACGTCAGGGAGACTGCTACATAGAGGAATGCAGCGCTGTTTCTTTCTACTCATTCTTTTGGTGACCTCACTTTCTGCATACGAAGGAGAGAAGTCTCAATGGCACGACTTTGATCGCTACGACTTTCAAGTGGGTGAGCGGAAGTGTCTGCTTGTAGTTCCACGCGAGGCGGCACCTGGACGTCCTTGGGTTTGGCGGGCGCGTTTCTTTGGGCATGAACCTCAGGCTGATGTGGTGTTGCTAGGGAGAGGTTATCACGTGGCCTATTGTGATGTGGGTGCGTTGTTTGGAAATACTGAGGCGGTGACGCATTGGGATGCCTTCTATGCGCATGTGGTTGGAAAATACGATCTTGCTAGGAAGGTGGCGTTGGAAGGCATGAGTCGAGGTGGGCTGATCATCTACAATTGGGCGGCGAAGAATCCTGACAAGGTGGCCTGTCTCTACGGAGACGCGCCTGTTTGCGATATTCGTAGTTGGCCAGGCGGGAAATGGAAGGGCAAGGGAAGTCCAGGCGATTGGACGAAAGCCATGGCTGCGCATGGGCTGAATGAACAGAGCGCGGTGGCTTACAAAGGAAATCCGATTGATCAGCTGGCTCCGTTAGCAAAGGCGGGCATCCCGCTTCTCCATGTGGTAGGCGAAGCGGATGGGGTGGTTCCCGTGGAGGAGAACTCTGACATCATCGAGAAGCGGTACGGTGAACTTGGTGGTTCGATCAAGGTCATTCGGAAGCCGGGCGTGGGCCATCACCCGCACGCCTTCGAGGATCCAAAGCTGATTGTGGATTTTATTCATGAGAACACTATTGAAGTGCTTTCGGTGGAAGTAACGAGTCCGCATGTGTTTGAGCGATTAGGGGTGGCACGTTCAGCGGCCAAGTTTCGAAATGAGAAGGCCGGGCATGTCGCCTTCATTGGTGGATCGATTACCGAGATGGATGGCTATCGCCCCATGGTGTGTGACTTGCTGAAGGAGCGTTTCCCGGATACTGCGTTCACCTTTACGGCTGCGGGTATTTCTTCAACGTGTTCGACCACCGGGGCGTTTCGTTTGGGTGAAGATGTACTTTCGAAAGGGAAAGTCGATCTTCTCTTCGTGGAGTTTGCCGTGAATGATGACCAAGACGCGGCCCATGCAGAGCGTGATTGCATTCGTGGTCTAGAGGGAATCGTGCGGCAAGCTTATCGCTCGAATCCTGACATGGACATTGTGGTGACTTACTTCATCAATCCGCCTATTCTCGAAGCCTTGCAGGCCGGGAAACAACCGCTCTCGATTGCTGCGCATGACCGGGTAACTGAGTATTATCAGATCCCGACGATTCATTTGGCGGGAGAGATTGCTGATCGCATTGGTGATAAACGCCTCACCTGGAAGCAGTTCGGCGGAACGCACCCTGCGCCTTATGGGAATCGGCTCTGCGCGGACTTGATCGAGCAGCTCCTTGCCGCAACGGGCGGGAAACCCAAGCCGCGCTCCTTGCCTCAGGCGCTGGATAGTGCCAGCTACGGACGCGGCCATTTCATCGATGTGACCACGGCTAAAGGCGGTGCCATTGGTGTGCCGGAT
Source organism: uncultured Verrucomicrobiales bacterium (assembly GCA_938082635.1). Classification (GTDB taxonomy): domain Bacteria; phylum Verrucomicrobiota; class Verrucomicrobiia; order Verrucomicrobiales; family DEV007; genus JAACDM01. The sequence continues at coordinate 10,128 of CALLLI010000386.1, read as the reverse complement.
TGGAAGTCGCTTCCTGGTAGCTGTCGCACACGCTTCCAAGAAGTCCCTCTCTTATCGCTGACAGTTTCAGATGATTCGCTGACACTAGCATTCAGTGGAAAGGCTGTTGGAGCCTATATACTTGCTGGGCCGGACGCTGGCGTTGCCCAGTTCTCGATCGATGGAGGGGAATGGCAGTCGGTGACGATCTATCATCGTCATAGCAAAGGCTTGCATTACCCGCGCACCGTGATGTTTACTGCGGACCTGTCGCCTGGTGATCACGAACTCAAGCTCCGGGTGACTGAGAATCCGAAGCATGGTGGCAAGGCCATGCGCGTGCTTCAGTTTGTTGGCAATCACTAGCAAACGCGGAATGTATCCGTAGCATTTTGCCTCGGATACCGGCAGGATGCCGGAGCTGTCCTACTCCTTAGGCCGGGCGACGTAGATGCAGTGTCGGGGGCGTTTCGACTTCTCGTGCGGCTTGGCCGGTGTGGCTTCGACGCGAAAGCCTGCATGGATGAGGCTCTTCTCGAAGCTTGGTGTTGGCTCGGCTAACCAATAGGCGACGCAGCCGCCTGGAGCGATTGCTTGGCGGATCTTGGTTAGGAAGTTGGGCGTGTAGAGGCGTGAATTGCCTGGTGTGATGAGCATGTCTGGGGCGTCATCGATATCCATAAGAATGACATCGTAGTAGCCCTGGCGACCGTCTTGAGCCAGGCAGTCGAACAGATCGCCCTGGTAGATCTTGGTCCGTTCATCTTCTAATAAAGGTCCGTTGTGCTCGACTAAGAAAGTGCGATTCCAAGTGACGATTTCTTCGACCAACTCAGCGACTTCGACGGTGGCTGGTTTGCCGATGATCTCGAGTGCGCGCTTGAGGGTAAAGCCCATGCCGAGGCCGCCGACAAGAACCTTGGGATGCGCTGGTCGTTTGCCATGGCCGACGAGAATCTTGGCGCAGCCTTTCTCGGCTAACAGTTGCTCGGAATAGGTGAGCGCGGTGCTCATCAGGTCCAGGCGATCATTCTTGAGGTAGAAGTTTCCGTCGTGTTTGTGCAGCGAGAAGAGCGTGCCATTGGTCAACTTGGCTTCAGCGAGTTTCACAAAGGGCTTCATGGCCACAACCGTCACCTAGATCAAGATGCGAGCAACCGGAGTCTTCGCAGAGAAAGCTGGGAACCTTTAGCCGACACCGACTTTATAGAATGGTGATGACATCTTTGCCCAGTGACGAGAACCAGCTGGTCAGGAGGATCCGTGCCGGTGAGCGCGAGGTCTTCCGTGTGTTGGTCGAAGCACATCAGGGCAGTGTCTTCCGGGTCTGCCTGCACCTACTGGGTGATCGGGCGAAGGCAGAGGACCTTTCTCAAGACACGTTTCTGAGGGCCTACCAGAAACTTGAACAGTTTGATGCCACGAAGGGGAGGTTTGCTGTCTGGTTGTTGACGATTGCTCGACACCTTTGTCTCAACACACTGAAGAAACGAACGCTGGTTTTGATGGCTGATTCGCCTGAGCCGAGCGAGCCGGAGGGCGAAAGCCCTGATGACTTGATGACGCGTTCGGAAACGTTTCGATCCTTAGACGCCGCGTTAGCTGAACTGTCAGAAGAACATCGGTGCGTCTTTGTATTCGCCGAGATCGAAGAACTCTCTCACGATGACATTGGCCGCATCGAAGGTGTCGCCATCGGCACCGTCAAGTCGCGGCTGAGTCGCGCCAAACAGATCCTAAGAGAATCACTTCAATCAACCTACGAAGAACTCAAAGGCACCCACCCATGAAGACCGAACCAAACGATCCCTATTCAGAATGGTTGCGTGAACAACGTGAGGATCTGCTGTCAGCGGACTTTGCTGATCGTGTGATGACTGCGATCGAGCGTAGTCCTGAGGTTTCGAAATCACCAAGAATCGAGCGGCTAGCACTGTTTGCTAAGGCTGCTGTGATCATCCTAGCGGCGGTCGTTGGGATCAGTCGTTACGGTCTCCTGATCTACTTTGTGATTTTTAGTTAAACTCTATCAAAACGTTATTATTTCATGAAAGAAAACACATCAATTGTGAAACTCCGTAAGCCTGTGGATGCGGCAAGCATGTCTGCTCTCTTGCCCGGGCTGGGCCAGATCTACTGTGGAGATATTCAGCGGGGGATTCTGTGGATGGGAGCTTCGCTTGGTTTGCTTGCGTTTGCGGTTGCGACGTTGTTGCTCAGTCCCACTCGGTTCGGGTTCTCGGTTGCCATCGCCTTGTTGGCGCTTGATATGCTGCTTTGGATTGTCTGCACCACTCGTGCGTGGCGATTGGCCCAGGGCGTTGGGGCGAATTATCAGCTAAAGGATTACAACCGTTGGTATGTCTATGCCGTGCTTTTGTTGATCGGAGTGTGTGGCTCGGCGTTAGGATTTGCCTTTGTGCTTCATGAGCGTGTGGTGCAGGCCTTTGTCATTCCTACGAGTTCAATGGTGCCGACAATCAACAGTGGTGATCGTATCGTGACGCTGAAGGAAGTGTTCTTAGACCGTGACCCTGAGCGTGGGGAGCTGGTCGTGTTTCGCAATCCCGAGCAGCGTCGCCAGCACTGGATCAAGCGGGTCATCGCTGTCGCGGGTGACGAGGTTGAGTGGCAGGAGAATGGAGAGGTGCTTGTGAATGGGACTCTTCTCAAGCGCACTGCGAGGGAAGCTACGGATGAATGGACCGAAGAGAATGGGAATCGTTCCTATGCCATTCGGCTTGGGTCTGAGCCCGTTGGCGGCGCCGTATTGTCTGGGGATATGATCGTGCCGCTCTACCATTGCTTTGTGTTAGGAGATAACCGGTTTGTGTCTAAGGATAGCCGCACTTTTGGCCCGGTCGCCTACTCGGCGCTCACGGCTCGGCCAGTCGCAAAGGTGTGGGGTGGTTTGGGGGTACTGGAGTAGGTGGGTTTTCTGGGAGCGCCGACGTCCTCGTCGGCTTGTAAGCGGGATTCGAGCCGTTGAGATTCGTGGCGGGGACTTTTAGTCACCGCGGATTGCTTGGGTTCTATTCTGTGGCGATTAAAAGTCATCACCACCATCGAGTCAGAGCGACGAAGTGAACTCGCCAGGCTCAATGCGTCACGTCATTGTCTGTTAGGCTAGGATGTCGTGGATCACGTCGCCGTGCACGTTGGTCAGTCGGCGCTCGATTCCGTTGTGATAGTACGTTAGTTTCTCGTGATCGATTCCTAACAAATGCAGGATCGTGGCGTGGAAGTCATGCCAGGGGACGGGGTTCTCGACGGCCTGATAGCCCACGTCATCGGTGGCACCGTAGGTCATGCCAGGTTGTAAGCCAGCCCCAGCCATCCACAGGGAGAACCCCGTCTGATTGTGATCGCGCCCAGTGCCAACTTGATCGGCTGCCGATTGCGTGAAGGGCGTGCGTCCAAACTCGGAGGTGAACAGCACGAGCGTGTCATCAAGCATGCCGCGCTGCCGGAGATCGCGAAGGAGCGTCGCGACGGGTTGATCGATTCGACCCGCCTCGCGACCGTGATTGCGACGCATGTCTTCATGACCGTCCCAATTGATACGGGGCGATCCAAAGGAGCCACCCGAGAATAACTGCACATGACGCACGCCGCGTTCTAGCAGACGTCTCGCGAGTAGGCAGCTCCGGCCGAAGTCGCGTGTCTCCTCACGGTTCAAGCCGTAAGCCTCACGTGTTTTGTCAGACTCTCCCTCGATAGAGGTTACTTCAGGCACGGCAAGCTGCATGCGAGCGGCCAGTTCATAACTTGTCATGCGTGCGGCAAAGGCATCCTCGAAACCATGCGATTCCAGGTGGCGCTGATTCATCGCTTGCAGTAGCGCACGACTATCCTCTTCCACGGGCCGAGCAATGGCACGTGCTGGAAAGAGATTGCTGATCGCATTCCCATCACCACCATCCGTGCGGAAGGGTACTCCCTGATGGCGCGCAGGCAGGAAACCATTGGTCCAATTGCTCGTGCTTCCGGCGGGGAAGCCTCGAGAATCTGGCAACACCACGTAGGTGGGCAGCTCGTCTGTCATGTTGCCCAGGCCATAGGACACCCAGGATCCCATGACTGGAAAGCCATTGAGTCGGAAGCCACTGCTCTCTTGAAAGGTCGCCGGCGTGTGACTGGAAGATTCGGCGACCATGGAGTTGATCACCGTGAGTTCATCCGAGACAGAAGCGATTTTAGGAAAGAGATCGGAGATCCACAGACCACTTCTGCCGTGTTGGCGAAATTGCCAGTCTGACTTGCGCAGTAGGCCAACATTGCCAAAGAACACATCGGGACGTTCCTCGGCTTGCAGCGATTTGCCGTGCAGACGATCCAACGCCGGTTTGTAATCAAAGGAATCCACTTGGCTCAGCCCACCGCAGAGGCAGATATGAATCACCCTCGAGGCTGGTGGTCTTGAGTGCGCTGGTTTGGCATCGGGCGACGCCTGCCCCTCACGCAAGAGCAAGGAACTGGCCGCTGCGCCGCCAAGACCACCTTTGGCCCAATCAAGAAAGTCACGTCGATTGATCATGTTTGGGGAATACTGGTTAGTGGACATGGACAAACTCGTTGGCGTTGAAGAGGACGCGGCAGAAAGCGGCAAGACCATGCTTCTCGATGAAAGAGCGTGTGAGCGTTCGTTCTTCTGGCATGGGTGCTCGCCCATAGACATGGCGATAGGCCTGGGTGATCTGCTTAGACGCGTCGTTGCCCTCGCTCTTGAGTCGCAAGGCAAAGTGATCAGCCATCCTTAGAACAAAGGAGTCGTTTAATAATGCTAGAGCGCCGAGAGGGGTGGTGGTGACACTGCGTGCGGGCGCTGTCGCTGAGGGATCGGGGCAGTCGAAGGTGCTCAGCAAGGGATGAATGCTCCCGCGTGCCCATGTTCGGTAGATGCTGCGCCGGTTAAATGCGGCTCCCTCTGGGTCGATCGCATCGTAGACCCAGCTTCCTTTGTGTTTGTGCATGTGAAAGTCTCGAAATCCTGGGCCACCCATGGTCGGATTCAATTGCCCGGCCACTTTCAGAATGGAATCTCGTAATACTTCAGCCTCCAGGCGTGTGGGGCGATAGCGCCACGCTAGGACATTGTCCGTATCGATGTCGTGAGCTTTCTTGTTCATTTGTGATAATTGTTGGTAAGTGGCTGAGCTGACCATCAGTCGATGCATCGTCTTTAAGCTCCATCCAGAGTCTCGAAATTGCACGGCCAACCATTCCAGCAACTTTGGATGCGATGGTTTCCCGCCACTGAATCCGAAATCGTTCGGCGTCTTGACCAATCCTTGGCCGAAATGGTAGTGCCACAATCGATTCACCATCACTCGAGCGAACAAGGGATTGTCATCATGCGTGATCCAGGCTGCGAGTTCCTGGCGCCGCTGGGCCTCTGGTGCATCTGGCGCCAGGCCGAACTCGGGATTGATACCCTGCAGTGCCTGAACGCCTCCCGCAGAGACGGGCTCCGCAGGTTCGAACGGGCTGCCCCGTGTCAGCACATACACCACCGGAGCTTCGACAGCTTTCACTGCGTAGACCAAGCGTTTGTCCTTGGGCTCGTCCGTTCTTGGCGGTAGCTCGCGGTCTCCGCGCCGCACCCCAGCGAGGGCTGAGGCCATGCTGAAATACTCACGCTGCTGGATAGGATCGAATTTGTGGTCATGGCAACGCGCGCAGTGCATGGTTAGGCCAAGGAAGGATTGGCTCACCGTGCCCACCAGATCTTCCATCTCATCCTCACGCATGATCTTGCGCATCTTGTCGCCTTGCGGGATGAGCCCGTCGAAGGCGCCGCAGACCAGAAAGGACGTTGCCGTGATGGCATCGGGGTTCTCTGGCTCTAGCACATCGCCAGCGATCTGCAGCCGAGCAAAGCGATCGTAGGGCATGTCCTCATTGAAGGCCCGAATCACCCAATCGCGATAGGGCCAAGCATGGTCGCGCAGCTGATCATATTCAAAACCGTTGCTCTCACCAAAGCGAGCCACATCGAGCCAATGACGCGCCCAACGTTCCCCGTGGCGAGGAGACTCTAGCAAGGAGTCGATCACATTTGGAATAGCCTCTTTGTATAGCGGCGCGTCAGGAGGAAGACCGATCAAGTCAAAGGCCAAGCGTCGCACCAATGTTCGTGCATCGGCCTTGGAGGAGAGCGTCATGCCGATCGCTTCCAGTTTGGCCAGAATGAATCGATCGATGGGGTTCTGCACCCTTTCTTCATGGATGACTTCAGGAAGATCGGGCAACGTCAGAGGTTGCAAGGACCACCAATCCCCATCGGCGCGGGTTGGCGTCTCTTCGGCTGCAGTCGGCAGTATCAGCATGCATTGGAGGAGAAGAAGACAGAGGCATTTCATGGTGTTAGTCTGTAGGTAATCCTGGATTGCACGTGAGCAGAGCGGGATCTGAACAGAATGGCGATGCTGGCAAACCCGCGCGATTGTATAAATAACAATGTTGTGGGTCGATCGCGTAGCCATAGCGAACGGCTACGGGCTGGGACAGCTCCGAACTGCTGACCACTACCGTGTTTTCCCGAATCGCTGCCTGGGCTGGATACCATGTGCCTGACGCCGTTGCGATTTCGAAATGGGCCAACTCGGCATCTGGAGATTCCTTGGGAGGCTCCAGGCCTTCCTTGGTCGCGACCATAAGGCCAGTTTCAGCATGAGAGAAATGCAGCGTGAGTGTCTCCCCCTCAACCGTAGCCCGCTCAAACCATGGACCGCTCTTGGAGACTTCTTTACCAAAGGTATCGGCCAAAGCCCAGCGGGCCAGGCGATCCCCTACATCCATCTTGTTCGGCGGGTGAATATCGTTGTCTAGTAAATCTATAGTGACCGCCATGCCTGTATGTGGGAGATCCGTGCTGAGACGCTGCTGTTCACGCATGTAGGGCCAGTTGGGTCCCGCTCCACTGCCTGGCAATTGGACGAAGTAGAAAGGCATTTCAGGCTCATCAAACGCCGATCGCCAGCCCTTGATCAAGGCTCGCATCTTGTGCTGATAGTCACGCGGGTCTTCACCTTTCCCGCAGTTAGACTCCGCCTGATACCAAATGGTACCGCGCACCGCGAAGCGCACGATCGGTGCCAAACGCGAGTGAAACAAGCGTCCAGGTAACCAGTTCGCATCACGAGCTCGCACGCCCCCTGGCAGTTTCCAAAGGCCAGGCAAGTCGTCCGCGTCTCCCAGTTCTAGCTCACGAATCAAGGTTGGATGTTCGACGAAGGCTTCGCGGGGGATGAAGGGCTCGATCGGAGTTCCGCCGCGTGAGGTGTCGATGATCCCGATGGGGACGCCAAGGTCGTCATGAAGTCGGCGAGCAAAGTAGAACGCCACAGCAGAAAACTTGGCCGCACTCTCCGGTGACGCGACCTGCCAACCATTTCCCCTGGGGATCTCTGACTTGGCTGTTGTCGCCGGTCCTTCACGGATACGACGATAGCGCAGTGGCCATTCTTTCGCTTTGGCCATGTCTTGCGTGGCGACATCAAGACGGCGAGCGACTGCTGCCATGGTCATGGCCATGTTCGATTGACCACTCGCGTGCCAGATGTCTCCCACCAGCACGTCTTGAAGACGAATCACTTCATCGTTTGCCCGCACCAGACATTCTTGCCCAATCACGTTCGCCTGGAGTGGCGTCAGTGTTAAGGACCATCTTCCCTCGGCATCTGCCTGTGTCGACTGTTCCTGATCTGCGAATTCTATCAAAACGGTCGATTCGGCACTCGCAGCACCCCAGAACCGCACGGGACGATCACGCTGAAGCACCATGTGGTCGCTGAATATTCCAGAGAGATGGAGCTCTGCCTGCGCCGAAGAAACGCCTAGAAGAACTAGCAGCACTCTGCAAATATCAAACACAACGCGACGTTTCATGGGGACTGACTTATCAGGGATTGAACCTGAAGAGAAGCGATCTGGTTGATTCAGTGCAAGATTTCTTTGGAAATCTTCGGAATCTGCTCGGGTCCCATTCGTGTCCAACGGGTAGGGCGCGTTGCCAGTTGAAGAACCCACGTCTCCACGCGTGGGTTGCTAGCCTCTAAGGTTATCGTTTCAGTGCTATCGTGCCAAAACTAACATCGTTCGATGGCACCAAGCAAGGCCAGGCGCTTTGCGTGATCCCGTGTTCCGAAGTTCCTTCAAGCACGGACATTCTGGATTCGAGTTGTTCCAGTCGGGCGAGAGTGATCGCGTCGTGGCACGCTCCGATGCAGAACAGCACGGCCAGCGATAGGCACATGAGAATGGCAATCTTGGCGGGAAGATGATCGGAAGTTGCCATGGTTTCACGGTTACCTGAGAGATTGGGAGCGCGGCGTTACAAGATTTGTGAAAGAATCTTGTCTCTCATGACTGCCAACCAAATCAAACTCGCCGCAGCCATTGGACTCGCGGCGTTCATTCCTGTCGCCTATCAGTGGAAGGTGAGCTCTTCTGAGGATCGATCGCCAAACGCTTCAATGAGTGCTCAGCAAGTCGATCTCCTGGATGGAACACCCAAAGCGTCACCTGTAGCACCGAGTTCCCCGACTCAAAGCGCATCGCCGCGCAAGGCTGTTCTCGAACCACGCGCACCAGGGGACTGGCAGGCGCAGCGTTTCAGGTTCCTCGTTGCAGATCTCTCGGACGAGGAATGGAAGATTTGTCGAGGTGCGGCAGTCACTCTCAAAGGCAGTGACACTCCGGCAGAACTTGCCGTGCCAGCTCTCGCAAAGGCACTCGCAGATGAGGAATGGCAGGTGCGCAAAGAAACCGCCCCTGCATTGGCAACTTACGGCGAAGAAGCGAACGCTGGCGTCCCTGCGCTGATCGAAGCTCTCCGTGACGAAGAATGGCATGTGCGCAATGCCAGTGCAATGGCGTTGGTTTAGGTGACTAACGAAGATGCGGTTCCAGGGCCCGCTGCGGTAATTGCTGAAGAAGAGTGGCATGTGGCGGCAAATGCGGCAACCGCCTTGGGTGGAATAGGACCAGAGGCTTCAGAGTCGACGCCAGCGCTTCTGGATGCGTTAGACCATGAAGAGTGGCATGTTAGAAATGGCGCGGCCTATGCACTTGGTGCTATCGGCTCATCCAGTGCCGTGGACCAGTTGCGTCGCCTTCTCCAAGACGAAGAACCTACTGTGGTGAAGACGGCGACGGAGGCGCTGGCGAGCCTTGAGGAGCGGCCGTAGCGCTGCCGTTTGTGCCGTCTCGCTAGGGCGACGGCTGAAAGGAGTCCACAGACGAGTCCTCGAAATCTCAATAGCTACCTGGCTCCGTTTGAGGCTATCACTTCCTTAGGCCGTGCTCCTGGTTTCCACACCAATCGGAAAAAAGTTGTCATGGGTGTCCGTTTTCGCGGGTGAAATCCGCAGGTATTCAGTAGGTAGGGTGGCAATTTTTGGATTCAGAGGTTAATTTCCTGACGACTATCCCTATGGAGACCGACGCAGATGAGATTCAAAGCTTCTTCGGAGAAGGACCGCTCAACGCCAAGGAGCTTCAGGGCGCGATTTACGATGAGTTGCGTCAGATCGCTGCGAAGAAGATGGTGTCTGAACAGTCTGGCCACACCTTGCAGCCGACCGCTCTGGTCAATTCCGCCATCGATGCAGGAATCGCCTTCAGGAAATAGCCGCTTCCGATCCCTCCGATGCCGTCCGCAAAGCAGCTCAGGGCGTGCTTCGCGTGCACGGAGATGCGAGTGAACTCTAACGCTTTTTCGGAGATGGGAAATCGGATTGAACAGGAGGAAACAGAGATAACCGAGGCTAAGCAAGTCAGGTCAGAGATAAGTCGTGGTGGAGGTTAAACATGAAGAAGACTCGACCCTTCTCTCTATGTGGTTGGGACTCTGGTTCCTCCGCTCTCTCTTGTAAGACCATTCTCTTTTTTAGGTTAATCGAGCTATACCAAGCGCCATCATAAGATTCTATCTGGATCATTCGGAAGAATCTGAAAATTCAATGTTAGAAGCGACTTCATGCGGTGTTTGAGTGAAGTGTTGGTTTCACGAATCTTTCCGTCAATTGCCGCCTTGAATTCTCCAAATGAATCGTAGTAGGTGTTCTTGAGGGAATCTTGCTTTACGAATTTCCACAGCCTTTCAATGATGTTCAGATTCGGTGAATAAGGAGGAAGGTAAAGCAA
>CALLLI010000385.1 GCA_938082635.1 uncultured Verrucomicrobiales bacterium | reverse complement strand
ACTGGGTCTGATGCTTGGGTGATTCTTCACTCTTCAAACGGCGCGGCCCTTTCTCCTACATAGGTGGGGGGAGAAAGGGCTTTCTTCTTTTTAGATGGTTGTGACTCAGCTGCGTAAATGGCTACGGGACTGAAATGAATCGCGGTTTCTCTCGGATCGTAGGAGAAGAAGTGCTCACGAGAGGACTCGAACCTCCACGGGGTTGCCCCCACTAGAACCTGAATCTAGCGCGTCTACCAATTCCGCCACGTGAGCTTGTGGTCGGCGTTTTGCCGTCGGGGCGATAGGTTCCACTGAATTTGAGGGCGCTCAACTCAAATCTCGGTCGTTCGGGATTGGCTGGGTTGTTCGGATCGTCGAGTTTTGTTTCGGTTTTCCTGTAATGAGATTATTTCTGTTTAGGCAGAAATAACTGTCGAGCTAGGCGTTAGGCTGAATGAGCCCGCGTCGGAGCTCGGTGACAGAGATTCGTTGAGACTGGAGAGCCAATTCTAGGTGGGTTTTAATGGCCCAGATGTCGACACGGTCTCCGCAGGTAAAGATGTCGATCGCGGCGTAGCCATGTTCTGGCCAGGTGTGAACTGAGAGGTGGGATTCTGCGATGACGAGGACGCCACTGACGCCCTGAGGGGCGAATTGGTGGAAGGCCTCGTTGACGATGTGGGCACCACCTTTGAGGGCGGCTTCGCGCATGGTGACTTGGATGCGATCAGGATCATCGAGGAGTGCGCGATCACAGTCATAGCATTCCATGAGTATTTGGACTCCAAGCGCTTCCATGGCGGCGAAGGTGGGTTGATCCGCGATGATGTCAATCGACGCGGGGACATTGCAGCGGACGGATTTGCGACAGAATACTTGCCATCATTGGCATTCACCGAGTAATTTAGCTCCTTGGCTTGACGAGTTACCCTCTCGTCAGCAGGTATGGCCCACATGGCCCACGTTTGCGATTTCCCATGGACGGTGAGCTCGTGTACTTTCCTAAGCCAATCAGGAACTATAACCCAAACCCTACATACTACTGACCCTACTACCCCATGAAACTCAATTCCCTAAAGGGGCGAACTCGCAGCGGCTTACGGCTGTTGGGTGCGCTCTCTCTCTTTAGTGCTCCGGCGGCGTTTGCCCAAGAGCAAGAACCGGATTACACCTTCGATTTCAATTCGGACCCTGGTAATCAGATCGAAATTTTTGGCACCACTGAGTGGCGTGCTAGTGGTGGTGTCGATGATACAGGCTATCTCAGCATCACGGATGCGCTTAATGGTCAGAATGGGGGGGTGATCTTTGAAGACCCCACTGGTGGCAAGCCCATTGAGGGAATGATATTCGCTATCGATTGCAGAATCGGCGGAGGCACCAACGACCCGGCCGATGGCTTCAGTCTTAACATTGTGCGTCCAGAAGATCCGCTTCTAGATGACCCGCGCGGCTCAGGATACGCAGGTACCCGTGACATCGGCGCGGGCGAGGACAACCTTCCCGAGGAAGGTTCACAGACAGGCCTCGGTATCGGCTTCGATGCATGGGTGAGTGGCGGGCAAGATATTATTGGGATCAGTGTTCGCGTGGATGGTGAGATGATCGAGCAAGTCCCGGCGGCGACGAAGAATGGCGAACCCGATGACGTTACCAGTCTACAGACAGGCCCTCAGTCCGATGATGATGATCCTCTTTCGGCTCTTACGTGGCAGCCTTTCGAGGCTGAATTGACACCCAACGGCGACCTGACGGTTTCTTGGAAAGGCGAAGTGATTGTTGATACACAGGTCAATTATTTCCCTGGCCCAGGTCAGATTGTCTTTGGCGGGCGGACGGGTGGAGCCAATCAGGCGCACCATTTTGATAACTTGAGCCTAACGATTCTCGCGGCTGCGAAAGCGGTGGTTTCAGGTCTGTCATTTACTCAGAACGAAGTGAAGTTTCAGATTACTGATGGCGATGACAGCTCGCTTGATGCTGATTCTGTAACCTTGATGATCGATGGTCTTCCAGTGACGACTGAGGTTAGCAAAGAAGGTCTGATCACGACGGTGACTCATGTTCCCAATCCACCGTTCGAAGTTGCGTCGATTCACTCCTACGCGCTTGCTGCGAAGGACTCGATCGGCAACGATATTGGACGGACCGGCAATGTCGCGTTGCCTGTTCCCATCTTTCCGATTGATCCGCTGCCCGGTGCAGACGGTGAAGAGGGCTTGTTTGGCACTCGCTATATTTGGGGTGGCCTTGAAAACGCGGATATCGCCTCGACTGCTGAGGCGATCCAGATCATTCAATCAGTGGCCAACGGTAGCTGGGATGGTGAGGTCTTCGACACGCTCCACCCAACGATCAACTTCAATGCTGGAGGCTTTTTCGGCGATGACCAAGAATATCCCGAGGAGGTGACTGGTTCCGAGTCTTGGACCGGTGATCAGTTCATTCAGTATTCTCGCGGGTCTCTTCGCTTCTCTCAAGCTGGCGAGTTTACCTTTGGAGTTCACTCGGATGATGGCATGGGGCTTCGTTTTCTTGGTGGTCCAACTTTCGTATCCTCCGATGGTCTTGGTGGGATAGACAAGGCTGATCCTTCAGCTTTGGTCTTCACTGGTGCTACAGGAGACTCAAACACTCGAGGTGTCTTGTCAGTCCCAGTGGCAGGCACCTACGAAGTAGAGTTCCTATGGTGGGAAGCTGGCGGTGGTGATAATGGAGAATTGTTTGTGTCGAAGGGCGCGATCAGTGGTGGTGATGCTGATCCTGCTGCTTCTTGGAGCCTTGTCGGTCAGTCCGAGACGGTTACCTTCAATATTCCCGGTGTGGATGCGAGCGGTTGGACTATTGAGACTTCTGAGCCCGGTGGTGAGGAGGTTGGTAACATTGAGGCTGGTATCGCTGACCTCGCCGCGGGAGTTACAACTGAGGAAGG
>CALLLI010000384.1 GCA_938082635.1 uncultured Verrucomicrobiales bacterium | reverse complement strand
CCCAGATAAGTTAAAATTAGGCACTACAAAATGAAACTTAGAAATCGAAGCGTTGATTATCAAGGAGTTATGATGTTTCGAGTTGAAAATAATCGTCAAAATAGCCGATTTTGACACACTAACAAGAAACTCGGGCTAACGGGAAGGTTGTTAGGTAGACGTTCTGCGCGGATGGCTCGCTTGCCTCTTCGTTTCTTCTTGGCCGGAGTGGCGGTTACTGCCTCTTCGGCAGTTTCTGGGACTTTCCCGGCACCTAGATCTCTTCGAAGAGATCTAGGTGCTCGATGCCTTTCTCGCTCTTGCGTCCGTAGAGTTGCCTTTTGAGATACTCGACTTGTTGCTGAAGGATAGCTAGTTGTTGGGCCTGCTTTTCATTGGCTTTGAGAAGCTTCTTGTTGATCTCAATGAGTTCATCGTTCTTAGGCACGCCGCCTAACTAAACACTGCTGACTGTTAGTCATGTGGTTGCTTTCTCGCTTTGAGAGCACGGAGCTTCATACCAAGCGCGTTGCATGCCGTTTTTGAGATCGATGCCACTGAGACGCATTTCGAGAGCTTCGGGTTTGAGGGCGAGTTTGCCGACAGTGGCGCTTAGGCCTTTGGGGCGAGAGAATCGACCTCGTTCTAGCCGTTTGAGCCTTGAGACACACTGCTACTGGAAGGAACGTTGTTCATTATCAAAGGTTTAGGGGTTCGGTGTTGTCCTGACAAGGGGCTGATCTTCCTGAGCGAGCTTGCTTGACGTAGCATTGCACCTCATGAAGCTCCAGATCATCTTTCTCGATCATCCAAGGCACGTGCTTTGCAAACTGCTTTGCTGGTAGGATCTTGTTGATGATCGTTAGCCTGACAGTGCCCATGCTGACCTTGAGTATGCTGGCCGCCTCGGTCATCGTCTTCCACGTTCGCCCATCGGATTTTGAGAGTGGTAGTATCTTCTTACTAACACGAAAATTCCTGACACGGGTCTCATTCCAACTGTTTCCCTTTCCAGTTCGATAGCCAGCCTTATTGAGGATACTTGCAATGTAGGGATCTCGCCACCCAGTTGCCAACTGGCGAACCAGTTCGACAGTATCCTTGTCCGCTGCGTTACGATTCACACCGGTCTTGTTCTTGTGTGCCTGTAGAGGAGTATGTACGCCTCCTGCCCAGTGGATCTGCATTTCAATGTGTCCGGAGTCGTGGTTGATATCGACAATGATTTCGTTGATCACTGTTCGAAGGATACGCTTTTTGATCTCTATTGGTGATGCGGGGTCGTTCCACAGCGCGTCAATGTTTTCTCCGAGTGTAAGGAGGTGTTTGCGTTGATCGTCAGTGAGCGGTGATGATACTTGATCTTCGGCGGTTACGCGGTTTTCGGTGTCCGTGACTTGAAGTAAGGCTGCATTCCAACGCTCCTCTAGTTCTGCAGCGACTAGCCGGTTGTCGGGATCAACCGCGTCGTATTGGCGACGCGCGTGTTCGGCTTCATAGCGGGCTCGTTCCAAGGCCAGCTCCAGTGCCTTTCGTTTCCGGCTCTGTCCCTCGTTTGCTTCTGTGAGGGCTGCTAGCGAGGCTTCTACGGCGATCGGTTGGCAGGTTTTGAGAACAACATCGACGACAGCATTCTCGACCTTCACACCACCAAAGGAGAGGCAGGAGGGTTTTTCCTGTTCTCGATTGCCAGTCAGGCAATAGTAAAGTGGGGATCGCCCTCCTTGCCCTCGATAGCCAACATGAAGTTTGTGCCCGCACTGAGCACAGCGTAAGAGGCCAGCGAGCAAGGCGCGCCCTCTTTTGGGTGCTCCGCCCGCCGTTCGGTCTGATCGTTTTTTATTAGACTCGAGCGTTCGTTTGTTCTCCATGTACTTTTCCCAAGTGATATAACCGGCATGGTGCTCTTTGATCAAGACTTGCCATTGCTCCATGGGAATATTGTGGCCAAGAGTCTTGCGTGAGCGTCCATTGATCATTTCTGAGCGCGCACCAGTGCGCCCCCAAGCAAAGGCACCAACATAGGATGGGTTCTTCATCACTCGCAGGAGTTGCTGATAGTTTGAAGCTGCCATTCGATCTTTGAGATACCAGCTCGCCTGCGTTCCGCTGGAAACAGGACCTTCTCGTCGTGATACCAGAGAAGGGCTTGGCGTAAGGTACCCAATCGATCAAATTGGAGGAAGACGTTGCGAATGGCTTCTTGAATTTCCCTGTCCGGGGTCATTTCGATTCCACTGGCACCTTTGCGCACGAAGCCAATGGGCACTCTTGGGAGAACTTCACCCCGCATGACCTTTTGTCGGTAGGCTTCCTGAGCACGTTGCCGAAGTACGCCGAGTTCGAATTCACTCATCGTGCCTTTTAATCCTAACAAGAGGCGATCATTGAGATGACGTGGGTCGTAGATGCCTTCGTCATCGATGACAAGAGTTTGAGTGAGCACACATAGGTCGATCAAGTGATGCCAGTCACGGTTGTTGCGAGCGAGCCGCGAGGCTTCTAACGCAAGTACGGCGCCGACTTCTCCATTGCAGACAGCCGTCAAGAGCCGACTGAACCCTGGTCGATCTTGGCTTCCCGATCCGGAGACACCGAGATCGTCATCGACGACGATCACCGTTTCAAATCCGAGTTCTTTTGCGCGAGCCTGCAACTCATACTGCCGCCGACTGCTCTCCACGTTGTGTCGGACCGGGTGCAGGATCGATTGGCGAATGTAGACGTAGGCTGCTCGGTTAGTGTGATTAGTAGATATCTTATCGGTCATGGTTTAGTGATTTCATTGGTCTGATGTGATTGGGTGACATGCTGGAGCAGCTCTTGCAGGAGCTGTTGGCACTTGGCTCGAGAAGCTTCCGGAATACGTTCATCGATCTGGCATTCGTCCAGAGGCAGGAAGAACTGGCATTCATGCTTCGTTGCCTCCGACTTCTCCCTCTTGCTCGCTTGATACGGCGGGTTCATCCGTAGATTTACCCTCAGGTGCTCGCACCGAATCAAGCAGTGCCACCAACCTCAGAAGAGCTTGAGGATCCGACGGTCGGATCGCTAGCCGTGCGGATGTGGGCACAGGCAGCCTCGTCAACCATCCAGGCGGGAATGCCCTTGGTCGTGTTGTTGGGCAGCCTGACATAGGGCATGTCTCTCTTCCCACCAACGGAGCCAATGAGATCAATCTCCTTACCGAAGAGCGGATGAAACGGATAGTGGATCTTCGGAGAAGAACTAATGTGATCAGTGTGCAACGAGTCTCTTTGCCATGACCCACAACCCCGTTCCGTCCCAGTAAAGAAGTTTGATGCGGTTGCCCGCTTTGTTGATGAAGACGAAGACTTTGCGAGAGAGCGGATCTTCACGGAGTTGCTCGCGCACGATGACACTCAAGCTATCAAAGCTTTTGCGGAGATCGCAGGGTTCAGTTGCGAGGCAGACTTTCACACTGTGTGTGAGGATCATGCTTGCCCGCAGTTTGGGGTGAAGACACGGAGGACGATGCCTGATCCAAGGGAGAGTTCTGCGACTGGCATCGGCGATACCTCATGCGCTGTCTGATTGGATAGAGAATCGACGGTGACTTCGATGAACGGTGGCTGTGTGTCGGCAAGTGTTGCTGATTTTGCCCTACCACCCTTGCCGGCATAGAGACGTCTCCAAGCCATGAAGCTGCCATAGGACAGGTCGAATTTTCGGCAGAAGGCTGCTGCGCTTGTGTCGTGGGTTTGAAATCGGCTGACCCACCACTGCTTTTCTGATTCCGTGAACTTTTTACGAGACATGCTTCACTCTGAAACAATCCACTCAGACTCAAAGCTGATCCATACGGCGGGCGCTCGGACCCTTAC
>CALLLI010000383.1 GCA_938082635.1 uncultured Verrucomicrobiales bacterium | reverse complement strand
AACCCCTTCATCACGCTGAGGACGACGATCATCACCGCCACGCCCAGGCAGATCCCCAACATCGTCAGCACATTGATAATAATCAGGAACATCCCCTTGGGAACGAGATAGCGCTTTGCCAGGAAATAGCTGAAATTCTTTGTCATGGGCCGCTTTGGACGGTGACACCAGTGGGCTTGTTCAACGCCGCGTGCAAGCCTTTCCCGCTAGGCAGACCAGGCCGTTCTCAGATCGGCTATGAGATCATCAATGTGCTCGATTCCGAGGGAGAAACGAACGAGAGAATCCGTGATTCCCACCGCTTCCCGAGTCTCCTTGGGCACGCTCGCATGGGTCATGCTGGCGGGATGACACACTAGGGATTCGATCCCTCCCAGGCTCTCCGCAAGAGTGAAATAACGCAGGCGATCGAGGCGGGATTTGATCTCTTCGAGCGAGAGACCGAAGTCTGCCGTGACAATTCCAGATCCTCCAGCCATCTGGCGTTTGGCCAGCTCATGCTGCGGGTGCGAGGGCAAGAATGGAAAGCGAACGATCGCCTCAGGCCAGGTGACTTCGAGGAATTCAGCAAATTCCAGCGCATTGGCGTGATGCCTTTCCATACGCAGGGCCTGGGTCTTGACCCCACGAGAGATCAGCCAGCTATCGAAAGGCGACGGATGCAGACCGAGCGCTTTCTGAGCAAAGACCATCTTGTCCTGCCACTCTGGCGAATTCGTACAAACCACGCCCCCGAGGCAATCCGAGTGCCCATTGCTATACTTCGTTGTGCTGAGCAAAGACACATCGGCCCCGAGCGCGAGCGGTTGCTGAAAGTAGCTCGAAGCAAATGTGTTATCGACAATGAGCGAACTCCCCGCCGCTTTAGACAATTCCGCGACCCATGCAATGTCGATGATCTTGAGTAGCGGGTTCGTCGGAGATTCTATCCAGACAAGGGCTGGTTTCTTCTCTACGATGTGACGTCCATTCGACTCGTCTGTCAGATCATAGTATTCAATCGAGACGCCAAATTTAGTAAAAACCTGGGCAAACAACCGAAAGGTGCAGCCATAGATATTCTCCTCAGCGATGACGACATCGCCTGCCTTCAGCGTCGAGACGATTGCCGTGATCGCTGATACACCACTGGCAAACACCGTGGCATGCTGAGCACCTTCAAGCGTGCCTAACTGATCTGCTAAGTTGTTGAAGTTCGGATTGCCCGAACGAGTGTAATCAAAGCCGTCCCCATTACCATGAGCAAAAGTGGAGGTCAGGTAGACCGGAGGGATAACCGCCCCAGTCTCCCCTTTGTAGCCTTGACCTTCGTGAATCGCGTCTGTTTCGAACACAAAGACTCCTATTACTTGTGCTCTTCAGCGAAGTGCTTCTTCAAGACATCATCACCGAAGTCACTGTTGAGATCGCGATAGACCGCGTGCACGTGATTTGCGTCATTCTGCGTGTTCGCATATTCCAGAAGAAAATGAGGGCTCTGAATGCGGTAGTAATGCCCATCGCCCTTCTTCGTGCCACCAGCCCAGGCAAAGGTCACCTTGTCCCAGCCCGCTTCATCCAAGCGCTTCATTTCGCGCTTGTGGATGGCAGGACGCTGCTTCCTTAGGTAAGTGTTAATCAAAGACTTGAGCTGCTTCTTCTGATCGTCGTTAAAATCATTGTAACCAAGGCCCACCGGCTCCAAGCGCTTCGCATTGCGATCTGCTGCTGAGAGAATGTCCTTGGGGGCATCTGCGGAGAAGATCGCTTTGCTTTTCTGTTCATCGCTGAGGCCATTCACTAACTTGCGGGCGATGTTCTCTTCACCAGCAAGCACTTGGACGCCTTTGCGCGCCCCTTTCAGAACTTTGCCAGGATTAGTCGCGTAGAATGCAGGCGTCACGGAGAGCTCCTGCCCCTTCACGATAGTGTAGTTGAGAGACAAATGGTGTCCTTCCAAACGCCATCCCCAGGTTCCCTTAGGATCCGGAGTGCCAAACACGCTGATGTAATACTTACCTGGGTCACGCGTGGGATTGTTGTCCTCCTTTAAAAACAAGACCTTCTCTAAGCTCATGACCTGAAGGGCTTGGCGGTAGCCCTGATGACTCAAACCCGTGACGATAAAGGCATGCGCTAGAGCACGCTGCGAATCATCCATGTCTTTCAATGCGAGCCCTTTGCGATAACGTGGAATGAAATGCCAATTCACGCGCTCCGTGTCTTTCCAGTCGAAGACGGCCTTCGCCTTCTGATCGTCATTCAGATCCTGCAGAAAGATGGCACACGCCTGAGCCATCTCCTTGGCCGTGCCTGGATGCGCAGAGGAATCGGAGAGCGCGCCGAGCGTGAGCGCAGCAAGAAGGACGGGAACATAGGCGAGAGTTTTCATAGAGGCTTAAGGTACCCGCAGGCTACGAGCGCGAGAAACGGGCGGTCAAGTGCTGAATCCACCTCTAGAGCCCTGAAAGCGCTTTGGACAAGAAGCCCGCTTTGAAATCGTAGCCGTATTCCTCCAATTTGGCAGGAGCCACAGCAAGATCCGCCAGAAGAGTCGCCTCAGCCATCTCCCCAAAGAGAATCTTCAGAGCGAATGCCGGCACCGGAAAGAGCGTCCACCGATGCAAGGCCGCGCCCATCGCTTTGGTAAATTCGGCGTTCGTGACGATGTCAGGAGCCACCATATTGATAGGCCCCACGTAACGCTCGTCTTCCAAAACAGCGGTAAACATGCCCACCACATCCTCTAGCGCGACCCAACTCATGCGCTGACGCCCACTACCAAGCCTACCTCCCACACCAAGCTTGAAGGCAGGCATCATCTTGGCAAGCGCACCGCCATCGGGTGAGAGGACCACGCCCATACGCGCATTGACAACGCGAATACCAGCATCTTTCGCCACCTTCGTTTCTTCTTCCCACACTGCACAGACTTCAGCTAGGAAATCCGCCCCTTGAACAGAATCCTCCTTCATGACTTCGTCTATATTGGCAGGATAGAAATTCACCCCCGAAGCGCTGATCATCACGTCCGGTTTCCGAGACAACCCCGCGATAGCCTTGGCCATGGTTCGTGTGCCCAAGCGTCGACTTTCCAGAATCCGCTCTTTCTTTGCGTCAGTCCAGCGCCCCTCAGCAAGGTTCTCGCCTGCCAAATGCACCACAGCATCAAGCGAGTCGATGGTCGATAAATCAATCTCACCCGCAGCAGGATCCCACGCAAGCATGTCCTCCCCTTTGGCCGATCGACTTACGATGACGACTCGGTGTCCGAGCGCGCGCCAGTGTTCCGTTAGGGCTGAACCAATAAGCCCTCGCCCCCCTGTGATTAGAATGGTCATGGTAAATAAGTTAATGTATGATCGAATCGATGGTGCCTCCACGGCATTCCCCCCGCAGCAAGAAGAATGGCAAAAACAAAGACAAGACGTGGTGGCGTGAAGGCTACCAGTAGCAACGTCGACATTATCTCCACCGCAATCAATAGCAGTAAGGCTATCATGATAAAGCTCGGCGGCACTTTAGAAATCACATACGCTCCGAGCGGGGCCCCCACAGCAACCACAAGTAAGCAAACAGCCCAGAAATGCCAAACGCCCCCAATCTCGCGATGCGGCATCAGGAGTAATCCAAGACTACCTACATCATGGTGGAAGCCCAAGTAATGAGAAGCCCGGCAAGGACCCAAACATAAAGTTCCAGTCCCAAGGAACGAAGCGCAGGCATATAGAAGGAAATCGAAGCTTCGTTTGCAGGCGGCACGGTGGGCATACGATTGCCACGAGTGGAGAGGCGCACCAGAATTTATTCTGCGGACTGCACTACACCTAACAGAGCGCTTGTTTCGCGCCCACCAAACCAAGCATCGGCACTGAGTGACTCAACCGGCGTCACCGGGCGGTAGGGTGCGTCAAACCCACAAGATCCCTCGCCCCAGCCAAGTCTTTCCACTCCACCTATTTCAATCAATCCGACAGTATAGTGCTCACGCCTCTTGGCCTTGATCGTCAATTTCACAGCCCTCCGTTTCGCCAGCAGAGACTTCAATCGCTTCGCATCGTCCCTGGGTAACCGTGCCAGATACCCTTTCGAAGCATCGCCCTGATAAACCCACGCAAGCTCGCCGGCCTGCCCTTCTCGTTCCCAACTGAGTGGCAAGGGTGCGAAGGCGGTTTCGGCCCGCTGCACGTATACAGACAGCGTGTGCCAGGTACCATCAGGATCATCATGAAAGCTCGTCCACGCGTCCACCCAAACATCTGGGGCTGATACCGGAATGAGGGCGGCATCAAGCTCAGAACGCCCACCCCACGCAAGTAGAGTCAATAACATCACTCCGAATCCAGAAACCAAGGTGACTAGTGCCACCGCAACACTCTGCTTCCAAGAGGCCTGCCACGTAGATACCGACCGGCGCGGAATGGGCTGGCGTGGTCCGCAATCAGGGCAAGCCAGTTCCTGCAATGTGGCAAACTTCATCGGTGCGCGACAACCTGGGCAGCACACCTGAATGACCTCCTGATCCCCACGAAGCGGCTCCCCCACGGTGGGACGAGGCCGGATCGAAGGAAATTGCCCCCAAGCAGTGACCAACGATCGCATAGGAGACCACTGCCCAAAGTCGGCCAAAGCTCGGCTTTCGCCGGGATTCGCCGCTTTTCCTTGGGAATTCTCTCGATTTGTGGGCACCACGATTATGGAAATACTAAACCTGGCATTGTAATCATAGTGTCCAGCCCCATCAACCTAAATATTACAGTACACCTAATATTTTAGGCCGGAAATTCACTGTTCAGGCGAGCTTGCCTCCGTCTCTAGATCTTGGCGAAATGCAGCCATCATGAAACCGAAAATCTCCGCCAGACTCGACTACCTCCCGCCGCTACCCACGAACCGGAAAGTGGGGATTGGCTGCATCGGCTCCGGCTTCATCATGGCAGACTGCCATCTGGTTGCCTATCGGGAGGCCGGATTCAACCCCGTGGCCATCGCGTCCCGCACTCTGGAAAATGCCCAGGCAGTGGCCAAGCGGCACGAAATCCCAAACGTCTATGAAACCTACGAGGCTCTACTGGAAGACAAGGCGGTTGAGGTGGTCGATGTGGCTGTTCCGCCAGATCTGCAATTTGACGTGATCAAGAAGATCCTCGAGCACAAGCACATCCGAGGCATCCTCGCCCAGAAGCCATTAGGAATAGACTACAAGCAAGCCGCCAAGATCGTCAAAGCCTGCAAGAAACACGGAGTGACCCTGGCAGTGAACCAGAACATGCGTTTCGATCAATCCGTGCGCGGTTGCAAGAGCCTGTTAGAGCGTGGTTGGTTAGGTGATCCGGTGCTCGCGACGATCGACATGCGCGCCATCCCTCACTGGATGCCCTGGCAAGAACGTCAGGGATGGGTTACGATGCGTATCATGTCGATTCACCATCTGGACACCTTCCGCTACTGGTTTGGTGATCCTGAAAGGGTTTATGCCAGCGTCAAGCCTGACCCACGAACGGCGCAGAAGTTCGATCACGAGGATGGCATCTGCATGTACATCTTGGAATACGCGAACGGCTTTCGTGCCATGGGCCTAGACGACGTATGGACCGGCCCCGCTCAAGAAGGCGCAGGTAAAGACATCGGGATCAAGTGGCGCGTCGAGGGGATGGACGGGATGGCCCGCGGAACCATT
>CALLLI010000382.1 GCA_938082635.1 uncultured Verrucomicrobiales bacterium | reverse complement strand
TCTTCGATGGTGTGAATGGCAGGCTCATGACCGCTTCCTTGCGCCCGGGCAAGACGCCGACGGCATCAGAAATCATTGCCATTGTGAAAAGGCTCGTTAAAGCCATTCGCCAGCGCTTTCCCAAGACCATCATTACTTTTCCATTGAACCCAGACTTTGAGGGCACCTCGTCTCTCGAAGGTTCCAAGTCTCTGAAGACATGGGTCATATTGAAGGCCGAAACCGACTACACCACGACGGCAGCAGACGGGAACCTGATCGTCCGCATTCAAGACCCACCTGAGTCGCCATTCGCTCGCCTTCGGGTGCAACTCGATTAAGCAAGTTCTCCCGGTCTGCACTTGCGCTTTGAGCGGAAAGTCCTGAGTCTCTTATCACCTTATGGGACTGAATCTCGCTGACATCTCGACGGCCTTGATGAGCCTTCTTCTCGAAGGGCTGCCATTTATCTTTCTGGGAACTCTCATTTCGGGATTCATCGACGCTTATCTCCCTCCCTGGGCGATGGAGCGGATGCTTCCGAAGCGACGCGCCTTGGCTATCTTCGCCAGCGGGTTTCTGGGAATCCTCTTCCCGGTGTGTGAGTGCGCCATCGTGCCGGTGATCGGTCGACTCATTCGCAAAGGCCTACCCGTATCCTGCGCGGTAACCTATATGTTGGCAGCGCCTATTATTAACCCCATCACCGCAGCGAGCACGATGATAGGCTTTTCCGGGCAAGGGGGCCAAGAGCAACTAATCGGATCGAGTAGCAGCCTCCTGGCACACCACCCACTCTTCGTAACCGGCTCTCGCCTGCTGATCGCCTACATTGTCTGTGTCTTGATAGGGCTACTCATTCAGAAGGTAGCCGCCTCTTCTCTCATGAAGAAACACGTCTTGGAGGCGATGAAGGCGAATGACCAATCCAAAGATGCTGGTGAAGGGCTGTCTATCTTCGGAGGAATCCTTAGCGCCTTGCGAGAGGGCAATCGACTCATCCTCGCATTCCGGACGGCGATGCGTGACTCTGTCGATACAGGGATGTACTTCACGATCGGCGCCGCACTCACGGCCATCTTCAACACGTCAGATTTCCAGCAGAGTATGCAGTCCTTCATGTCCGGCCACATCGTCATTGCGGTCGCGGTCATGATGGGGCTCGCCTTCATCCTCTCGCTCTGTAGCACCACTGACGCTTTCGTTGCTGCAACGCTAAAAATGACCTTCCCCTCTCAGGCCTACGAATATGCCGCTAAACTTGGATTCCTCGTCTTCGGCCCCATGGTCGACGTGAAGCTGCTCTTCATGTATGCTTCGATCTTCCGCACCAAGTTCGTTTGGATGCTCGTGTGTGGCCTCTTTCTACTAGTCGGCGTCATCTGCTCCTTGTGGTCGCTCATTCCCGTTGAGAAACTTCCGTTCTAAACCTGCCCTACCTATGGCCGCGCCTCGCTTCTTCCACTATACTGGGATCCTCATCCTCTTCGCTTGGTCTGGTATCCTGCTCTACTTTTATGCCTCTGGCAGGGTAGGCTTTCTCCTCAAGGGTAACTTTCAATATGGCCCCCTCTTCGGTGGTCTCGGACTCGCCGTGATAGGCTTGTTCAATCTATTCACCGCCAAGGCGAAAGTCGACTGTGGCCACGATCATGGGCATAACCACGACCACGACCACGATCACGATCATGGGCACGACCATGGGCACGACCACAGCCAATGCGATCATGATCATCACGCTCACGAGCATTCTGACCACGAACACGAACATGCGTGTGACCACCCACATCATGACCACGATCATGATCATGATCACGCAGGCCATTCTCACGACGATCAAACGGTCCCTAGCATCCTTGCTACGATGATCATCGTCTTGGTCCCCACGTTTGCCGCAGCCAGCATGGCGCAGAACAAATTCAGCGTGGACGCCCTCGCGAACAAAGGCCTTTACTCCAATGAGGTGAATGCTCGCCCCACCGAGAAAGCCAGTGCCAGCGCAGGCTCCGAGAGTGATCGCTACACACTCGCCGACCTTGAAAAGCAGGTCCGCAAGAGCGATGAAGGTAATTTCCTCATCCCCGTGCCCTCTCTCTTCTACTCGGCCGCTGATGAGGAACTTGCCGATGTCCTAAAGGGGCAGCCCATTGAAACCACAGGCCAAGTTGCTCCAGAGATCGCTGAAAATGATCCAGACGGCACCCGGCTGCGCTTCTATCGCCTGTTTGTCAGTTGCTGCTTGGCAGATGCCCGCCCAATTGGCTTCTCTGCGGAATTCGGCAAAGTACCACCAGAGTTCGCTCAAGATAGCTGGGTCAAGATCATTGGTGAAATGACCTACCCTGAACAAGACGGTCGCAAAGTTCCGATACTCAAAGTGAATACGATCGAAGCGATTCCTGAACCGAAAGACATGATGTATTAAGAAGCGTGAGACCGCCCTTACTGAGCCTCACGTTCATCATCGCCCTGCTAACTTGCGGATACGCAGAAGAACGTTTTGATGACGTCGAGAAGGCCTACTTAAAGGCACTCTATCAGCAAGAGAAACCCATTCTTGCCGAACGCCTAACGGAACTCGAGCAATTGCGCTCGAAGGCAAGCGCGAAAAAGCTCAAGAAGGTCGTGAAGGAAATTGAGCGCGACATCACGGCCCTGAAAGCACGGCTCAAGAAGCAAGACAAGACGTTGAAAGAGCTCAAAGATGTCGAGCCTCTCGCCGTGAGGACAAGTAAACCTGACGTTGCCTCAGAGGCAACCCGTCTAGTCGTCGCTCCCCTAGCGAAGGCCACTATGCATGGGGGTGCGCGCTATGATTCGACCTTAAAAGCCCTCGTAGGATGGACCTCACGCCAAGCGGAAGTGTCCATGCGCGTCCCAACAGAGAAGGGTGTGATCTATACGGTTGAGCTAAACTACAGCACCTCCGATAAAGGCCGCCTTCAGATTGCCCTCGGCACGGAGAAGTTTCTGCCCAATCTAAAAGATACCGGTGGCATGGGAAAACG
The DNA here is from genome assembly GCA_938082635.1 of uncultured Verrucomicrobiales bacterium. Lineage (GTDB taxonomy): Bacteria > Verrucomicrobiota > Verrucomicrobiia > Verrucomicrobiales > DEV007 > JAACDM01. The sequence continues at coordinate 13,273 of CALLLI010000382.1, read as the reverse complement.
AGCCAACGTGAGCGTGGGCAAGTTCACCGCCGACGAAAGTGCCGCCAATCTCACCATCAGCTTACCGATTCATCGATCGAAGCCATTCGTGCAAATCCACAGCCTACGTTTGGTTCCTCCGCAATCGTAAGTCGCGCCCTTAATAGTGGGGTTGGAGTCAGAATCCGATGAATCACCGCCCCTCCTTTCTCCAGCTCCTTCTAGCAAGCCTCAGTCTGTTGACTGCCTTTAGCGAGGACGGCGCAGACCACTGGGCCTTCCAGCAGGTGCCCAAGATCGAGTTGCCCTCGACCATTAACGACATGGCGGCAACGCCGATCGACGCGCTCCATCAAGCCGCTCTCTGTGAACAGAGCTTACCCATGGCAAAGGAAGCGCCTCGCCAGCGGCTCGCCCGACGCCTCACCTATCATTTGCACGGGTTGCCCGCCATGATGGACGACGTCGAGGCCTTCGAGAACGACGCCTCACCCAATGCCTATGGTCGCTATCTAGATCGACAACTCGCCTCCCCACGCTATGGCGAACGTTGGGCACGGCACTGGATGGACGTCGCTCGTTACGCTGACAACAAAGGTTACGTCTTTCAAGAAGAGCGACGCTACCCCTACGCTTACACCTACCGAGATTGGTTAGTCTCCGCTTTCAACGCAGATCTTCCCTACGACGAGTTCATCCAGCAACAACTCGCCGGGGACCACGTGGTGAAGCAATCTAAAGACCCACAGGCTTATGCCGCCATGGGTTTCCTCACATTGGGCAGACGCTTTCTCAATCGGGAACCAGACATCATCGATGATCGTATCGATGTGGTGACTCGCGGTTTGCTAGGCCTAACTGTTTCCTGTGCGCGATGTCACGATCACAAGTTCGACCCTGTACCCATCGACGACTACTACTCACTCTACGGCATCTTCGCCAGCAGCCATGAACCCTCCGACAAGCCGCTACTAGGTGAACCTGATATAGCTTCGCCTGCCTACCAAGAGTTCGTTGCTGAGGAAACGAAACGTCAGGCCAAGATCGACGACTATTTCACCACGCGACACGCCAAGCTTCGCACAGAGCCTATTCTCAAAGCCTATTTCCAACTCGCCCATGATGCCCGCGATTGGGACGAGCCCAAGTTAGGTTCACGCGCACAGGCAGAGAAGCTCTACCAAAAGATAGCCCTCCACTGGCGAAGCCGCATCGCGGAGCTCTGTGCGGACGACCATCCCACATTCCTACCTTGGAAGACCCTCGTGGAAACAGGCACCTTGCCCAACGCCATGGAGGCCGCCAATCCAATCGTCTGGAAAGCATTGAAGAAATCAAAGGCCAATTCCATGGAAGCGCTCATTGCTATCTACGCCAACGTTCTAGCGGAAACAAACCAAGCAGAGCCCCATGAGGATGAGCATCGCGAAAGCCTCCGCCAATTACTCGTTTCCAAAGACGCCCCCACCGGATTGGAACCTGAGAAACTCTATCGCATCTTCAATGTGAAAGACCAGGAGACCGTGCGCAAACTCAGGCGCGAATTGAAGCAGCACCAAGCCATGTCTCCAGGAGCGCCACCACGCGGCATGGTGATGTTATACAAAGACAAAGCTGTAGAGCCACATGTCTTTGTCCGAGGGAACCCAAGAGTACGAGGCAAACAAGTGCCTCGCCAATATCTCAAAGTGCTCGCACGGAAAGAACGCCAGCCTTACAAAGAGGGCAGCGGTCGTCACCAGCTGGCAGAAGCCATCGCCAGTCCTAGCAATCCACTCACGGCGCGCGTCTTCGTCAATCGCACCTGGATGCATTTCTTCGGCAAACCCATGGTCGAGACTCCCAGCGACTTCGGCATTCGCACCAAAGCACCTGAGCTCGTTGGCGTACTAGACCACTTAGCTGGGGACTTCATGCGTGAAGGCTGGTCGATCAAACACCTTCACCGGGAGATCCTAAGTTCAGCGCTTTATCAGCAAGACAGTTCGGCCCCGCCAGCCGCTCTGGACCAAGATCCAGAGAATCGCTGGCTCACCCGCATGAATCGCCAGCGCCATAGCTTTGAAGCCATGCGTGACAGCCTGCTCGCGGCTGGTGGCGATCTCGATCTCAAGACAGGCGGTCAGCCAATCGACATTCTAAAGGAGCCCTTCAGTCAGCGCCGCACGATCTATGGATTCATCGATCGCCAGAATCTTCCTAGCACTTTCCGGACCTTCGACATCGCCAGCCCAGACGTCCACACCCCACGCCGTTTAGAAACGATGGTGCCGCAGCAAGCGCTCTACATTATGAACGGGGCACTGGTCGCTCAGCAAGCCCAGCGGCTCGGCCAGCGCGCCAAGAAGATGGCCAAGCAGTCATCCACACAAGCAATCACCGAGCTCTATCACAATCTCTTTGCACGATCACCTGAGGACGAAGAAGTCGTCATCGGCAAGGCCTTCACCGAAGACTGGACGCCCTCTGACAAGTTCCCCAACAGCTGGGAGGCTTATGCACACGCACTCCTTTCCGCCAACGAGTTCATCTTTATCGACTAGAAATCATGAGCCATCATCCTGAAAACCTAGGTCACCATTTCTACACCCGACGAGACTTCCTATCCCGTGTCGGCATGGGCATGGGAGCCGCTGCCTTTGGCGGCCTCTTCGGACAATCAGAGGCTCAGGCCGGCCTGAACCCTCTGGCATCGAAGCCATCCCAGTACTTTGGCCGGGCGAAACGGGTCATTCACCTCTTCATGAATGGCGGACCTTCCCAGGTCGACACCTTCGATCCCAAGCCACTCTTGACAAAGTATCATGGCAAAGAGTTGCCCATGGACTACCTCAAGACCGAGCGCAAGACAGGTGCCGGTTATCGATCCCCCTTCGAGTTCGCCAAGCATGGACAAAGTGGGATCGAGATTAGTGATATCTTCCCGAACGTGGCCAAGTGCGCAGACGACCTTTGCGTCATCCGTTCCATGCATGCCGATGTGCCCAATCATGAGCCATCTCTGCTCCTCATGAATTGTGGGGAGTCCCGTTTGGTTAGGCCGAGTCTGGGTTCGTGGGTCAGCTATGGCTTGGGAACGACAAATCAAAACCTCCCCGGGTTCATCACCATGTGTCCAGGCGGTTATCCCATTCAGGAATCTCAGAACTGGCAGGCCGGGTTCTTGCCAGGCTCCTTTCAGGGCACCTACATCGACACCAAACATAAGAAGGTCGAGAAGCTCATCGAGAACATCCGCAATCAGCGACTCGATGCCACGCAGCAACGCCAACAGCTCGACCTCGTGCAGAAGCTGAATCAACGGCACCTGGAACGTCGCCAACAAGATGCCCAGCTCGAGGCCAGACTCCAGTCCTTCGAACTCGCTTATCGCATGCAGATGGATGCCACAGACGCTTTCGACATCGAGCGGGAGCCGCAACACATCCGCGATCTCTACGGCGAAGGCACCCAAGCAAGACAGATGCTCATCGCCCGTCGCTTGGTCGAGCGTGGCGTGCGTTTCGTCCAAGTTTGGCATGGCCCCGGTCAGCCTTGGGACAATCACGATGATATTGAAGTCCGGCATCGCAAGCTTGCCCAAGAGTGTGACCAAGCAATCGGCGGGCTTCTAACAGACCTCAAACAACGGGGCATGCTAGAAGATACGTTAGTCATCTGGGGTGGCGAATTTGGCCGCACACCCACGGTGGAACTCCCCACACCTGGTTCGAACGCAGGCAAGATCAATGGCCGCGACCACAATCACTACGGCTTCAGCATGTGGCTCGCCGGTGGCGGCGTGAAAAGCGGCTACATTCATGGCGCTACGGACGACTTCGGTTTCCAAGCCGTCGAGAAACCCATGCACGTGCACGATCTGCACGCGACGATTCTCCACCTGCTAGGCTTCAACCACGAAGAACTGACGTATCACTACGCCGGACGCGATTTCCGACTGACAGACGTTCACGGCAAGGTCGTGCATGACCTGCTGGCCTAACTAAGCCAAGTCTACCCATATGGACTTGAGGTAGTGCTCGTCGATGAAATCCTCCGGCATCGGCGTATGCGTTAGTTCAACAATCTGCCTCCCTGCGAATCGCACACCTTCTCGCACCATCACCTCGAAGCGCTCATGCTCCAGACGACGGTCATTGCAGGTCGCCAGGATCCACCCTGCAGGCTCCGTGATTATCGCGGCAGCGTGGACAAGCTTATCATAGTCTTTCTGAACACTGAAGACGCCCGCGTCACTGCGAGAGAAAGTCGGAGGATCCAGGATGATACCCGTAAACAAACGCTCCTGCTTCGCAAACCGTTTCATCCAACTCATGGCATCTCCCTTACAGAAGTACTGTGACTGGGGATCAATGCCGTTGGCTTCCAAATTTCGCCGGCCCCACTGCAAGTATGGGTTCGAAAGATCGAGACTGGTCGTGATGCCACCTACCAAAGCCGCAGCCACCGAGAACATCCCCGTGTAGCTAAAGGTGTTGAGGACGCGCTGGCCCGGCTGCATCCGGTCTCGCACGCGTCTGCGGTTCAAACGCTGATCCAGAAAGAGGCCCTGCGAATAGCCGGTCTGCATGGACAACTCGATCTTCATACCATCCTCCAGGACGTGAAACGGAGCATCCACCCGTTCACCCCAGATCCATTGCGGCACGTCTTTCTGATCTTGATCCAACCGTTTCCAATACAACGCGCGTACATCAACATGAGACTCGCGAAATAGCGCCGGGAGCTGCTTTCCCAGGGTCGAGACTAACCAAACGCCATCAAAGATCTCGACCACCACGCCAGGAAAGCCATCGGCCTCACCATCTACCAACCGGTAAGCCGTCGTCTGCGAATCGTCAGCCAACGACGCTCGCTTTGAAATCGCAAGTTCCAAGCATTGCTCTTGAAGAGGCTCCGATGGATGAGGCATCGCCATAGTTGCCATGTGAAACATGACTTTCCAAGAGTTTCTCACAAGAGGTGCCCGTTGACGCCGCACACATTTGTAGCGACTGTTCATCAGTGAGTTCCGCAATATGTCAGACGGCTCTGTAAGGGCTGACAAATGGCTGTGGTCTGTGCGCTTGTTTAAAACACGCTCAGCTGCAGCACAGGCGTGCCGTCTCAATCAGGTCATGATAGAGGATCAAGCCGTGAAGCCGTCACGCGCGGTCAGGGTAGACGATATTTTCGTAGTCAAGCATGGCCCCATCGACCGGACCCTGCGCGTGAAAGCCACACTTGAGAAACGCGTCGGTGCCAAACGCCTCGAAGAGTTTGTTGAAGAGCTCACTCCTCCCGAGGCATGGGAAGCCCTGCGCGAAGTACGCGCACAGAACCAACAGAATCGCGTTTACAAAGGAGAAGATGGCGGCCGCCCCACGAAACGGGATCGGCGGCAAATGGACGCCTTTGAATCTCAAGAAAGCCCTTCTTAGCTCCTAGCCTACACTTACCCTCTCACTACGTGAATCAGCCGACTACTCCCCCCTGGTCTGTCGCCGACGCCGAAGACCTTTACGCCATCGACCAGTGGTCGGGTGGCTACTTTGGCTTATCAGAAGAAGGTGAAATGACGGTGCAATTACAGGGCTCGGCACCCGAGAAGAAATCGATTTCCATTCCAAAGATCATTGAGGACATCCGTGATCGAGGGAAAGACCTGCCCATCCTGTTACGATTCGGGGATCTGTTAGAATCCAGGATCCGGCTTCTCAACGAGAGCTTCCGCAAAGCCATCATCGATGAAGACTACCAAGGCCGGTATCAAGGCGTCTTCCCGATCAAGGTGAATCAACAACAGGAGGCCATACAGCACGTCACTCAGTACGGGCGCCCCTACAATTATGGCCTTGAGGCTGGCTCAAAACCAGAACTCGTCGCTGCGGTCGCTCACTTGAACGATCCTGACGCTTACCTCGTCTGCAATGGCTATAAAGATGCGGAGTTCATCGACCTTGCGCTCCGAGCTCAGAAGATGGGGATGAAAGTGATCCTCGTCGTGGAGATGCCCAGCGAAGTGGATACGATCCTGGAACGAGCCACCTTACTCGGCATCGAACCTATGCTAGGAATCCGCGTGCGATTGGCAGCGAAGAGCTGCGGGCACTGGTGCGATTCGGCTGGGGACAGGAGTGTCTTCGGACTTCACATCACCCAACTCATGAGTGTCGTGGATCACCTCCGCGAGAACGGTAAACTCGATTGCTTGCGCATGCTCCACTTCCACCAAGGAAGCCAGATCCCCAACATTCGCGCCATTCGAGAAGCTACCATGGAAGCGACACGAATCTATGCGGATCTAGTGAAAGAAGGAGCGCCCATGGGCCTCATCGACCTTGGTGGTGGCCTCGCCGTAGACTACGAAGGCAATCAGTCTAGCGCTGAGAGTAGCGCCAACTACAGCGTCGAAGAATACTGCGCAGGCATGGTCAACGTGATCAAGAATGTGGCTGATGATGCTGGAGTCCCCCATCCTGACATCATTTCAGAATCCGGCCGAGCCATTGTGGCCTATTACTCAGTGCTCGTCTTCAATATCGTTGATGTGAACCGCTTCTTTCCAGAAGAAGAGCCTCCACCCAGACCTGAAGAAGCCCCAGAAATACTAACGAATTTCTACGACGCTTGGGAAAGCCTTTCCCAAGAGAATATGCAGGAATGCTTCAATGACGCCCTCTTCTACAGAAGCCAACTTCATCAACTCCATGCTCAGGGAAATGTGACATTGCGCGAGCGCGCACTCGGGGAGCACCTCTACGCAAACCTCATGAAGCGATGCTCGGAACTGTTGGAGACAGCCGAGCACATCCCCGAAGACATGAAAGAGGTGGAGGAACTGGGGGTAGACTATTACTACGGGAACTTTAGCCTCTTTCAATCGCTGCCTGACGTTTGGGCGATCCAGCAGGTCTTACCCGTCGTTCCCCTTCACCGTCTGGATGAGCAACCCACGCGACGGGCCGTTCTTGCCGACATCACCTGCGATTGCGACGGCCGGATTGATAAATTCCTATCGAAGCACGAAGTTCGTAATTCCTTACCGGTCCATGAACTGAAGCCTAACGAGGACTACCTGATTGGCGTTTTTCTCGTCGGCGCGTATCAGGAGACGCTCGGAGCATTGCACAACCTCATCGGTGATACGAACGTTGTTAGCATTACTCTCAACGACGAGGGACAAGTCCGCTTTTCTCATGAAATAGACGGAGACTCGGTCGGCGAAGTGCTTACCTACGTGGAGTATGATCTTAAAGATCTGCGAGCCCGATTCCTAAGAATCGCTGAGACCGCCGTAGAGAATGGACAGATCACAGCGAAAGAGCGGCGCGAGTTCACCCAAGCCTATGATGAGGGGCTACGAGGCCACACGTATTTCGAAGGCTGACAGAATACTTTGAGAGGATTATAATCGCCTCATCTTAATCATGACGCTAGGACTAACGCCATGATTACGGATGCGCTTTCTTATCCCCTACGTGGCTCGGGTATTCTCGTCATGATCATGGGAACGATCATGGGCATGCTCCTCCAGCTCGCCACCTTTGTTCCTGTCATCGGCCTCCTGGCAATCGTCATCTTCTACGGCTACTTTATCGCTTACTACTATCAAATCCTTCAGAAGACGGCGACGGGAAGTGACGTGGAGCCAGACTGGCCCGATGTGTCTGACTTTATCGATGATATCGTGATGCCGGCTCTACAGGTCATCGGTGTCCTCATCATTTCCAATCTCCTCTGGGCACTAGCAATCTGGCAAACTGGAGAAGACTCCATCCTTTCTTGGACAGGACAGGCTTTTGGAATGTTCTATTTTCCAATGGGGCTCCTCGCTGTGGCCATTCTTGGAAACCTGGGTGGCGCGAATCCACTACGCGTGATTCCAAGTATCCTGAGAACCTTGCCCTCGTATGCCGTTGTCGGCAGCATCGCTGTGGGCCTCTCGTTCTTGATCGACTACATCATTAATGCCTTGCCCGGCAATCCGATCCTAAGCAATGGCATCGCCACTCTCCTCACGCTCTACTTCATCACAGTACATGCGCGCTTGTTAGGCCTATTCTACCGGAAGGAAGCAGAGAAGCTCGACTGGTTCTAGCGCCCGAAGAGAATGCAAATCGAGACGGGGACATTGATGATCTTGCCCCGCTGGAAGGTCAGTTCGCCACTGGTCTGATCGATGTCGAAGATGGAGATAGTGTTCGACTGAGCACCCGCCGCAAGAAGCCAGTTCCCGGTCGTATCGAGATTGATGTTGCGCGGCCAGGCTCCACGAATGGGCTCGACTTCCGTGACGGTAAGCTCGCCCGTCTTCGGATTTGCACGGTAGGCAGTCACACTATCATTTCCACGGTTTGCCGAGTAAACGAACTGCCCATTCGGGTGCACAAGTATCTCTGAAGCCGAGTTGAAGGCCTCCTTTGCTTTGACCGCTTCCGACAGTGCTGATGTCGTGGTCAACAACGTTGCCATTCCTTTGTCCGCGTCATAGGCAAACGTGCTGACCGATAGAGCGAGTTCATTGAGAAGGTAGATGAACTTGCCATCCACTGAGAAACGCATGTGACGTGGGCCACCGCCTGGAACTGAGGCAGCGAAGCCATGCTTTGCAATCGCACCTTTCTCAGCGTCCACCTTGTAAATCATGATGCCATCCATCCCGAGGTCTGGCACAAAGGCGAAATTCCCATCGGGAGAGAAGCCGCACCAGTGTGGGTGCGGGCTGTTCTGACGATTGCCAACGACTTTCGAACCTCCCTCATGCTCATGAAGCGTCGCCGGACCCGACAATTTCCCATCAACTTCCAATTGGAAACAGGCCGTCGATCCGCCACCATACTGAGCGGTGAGCAAGAGTTTCCCAGACGGGTGAACAGCCACATGCGCACCTCCCCCGTCGCCAATCGGCGCGGTATTGAGAAGCGTTAGGAAACCTTTATCATCCAAGGTGTAGGCGACGACCCCAGCACCGTCAGGCGTGTTTGCCACGGCATAGAGCGCCTTGCCGCTAGGATGCCAGGCCAGAAAGCCTGGGGATTTCACTTCTGCGGCCAAGGAGGGAGGCGAGAGCTCTCCTTTCTCCGAATCAAAGGTGGCCTGATAAATGCCTTTGGCCTCACGGCCACCCGTTCCGAAATAGACGCGCTCGGTCTCTGCCTGGGAAATTGCCAGAGAAAGAAGGAAGCCTGATAAAAGTATCTTCATACGACACTGATACCAAATTCGCCACGGCACTCAAGCCACGATAATCAATCGGATTTCGTTTGATGCGGCGGTGCCGTCTTGCTAAGAAACGCCCATGCAACGTCGATCCTTCCTCAGTAAATCTGCCACCGCTGCCTTTGGGTTTCAGATTGTCCCTAGCCACGTCGTACGCGCCCAAGATGGGAAGCCCACGCCGAATAGTAAGATCCGTGTCGCAGCCATCGGTTGTGGCGGCCAGGGAGGCTCTGACTTGGGCGGAATGACAGATGAAGCCATCGTCGGTCTCTGTGACGTCGACAAGAAGCGTGCAGAAGGATCATTCAAGAAATTCACGGATGCCAAGCGCTTCACCGACTACAAAGAGATGTTCGCCAAGATAGGCGATGACATCGATGCCGTGCTAGTAGCCACACCTGATCACACCCACGCCGTGGCTGTGTTAGAAGCAATCAAGCATGGGAAGCATGTCTATTGCGAAAAGCCTCTCGCCCACACCGTGGCTGAAGTGCGCGCCATGCGCAAAGCGGCCAAGGAGAAGAAGGTGATCACCCAGGTCGGCAACCAAGGCCATTCCTCCGATCACATCAGACTCTTCTGTGAAATGGTCTGGGACGGGATGATCGGAGAGATCACTGAGGTGCACGCCGGTTGCGATGCCTTTAAGAATGTGTACTGCCAGATCAGCAAGGCCGGCGAGTTTCAGCAGAAACATGAAGTCCCCGAGAATCTTGATTGGAATCGCTGGTTAGGCCCCCTGCCAGATCGCCCTTACCATCCCAACTACTTGCCGTTCAACTGGCGTGGTTATTCCGCGTTCGGTAGTGGCTGTATTGGCGATTGGGTTTGCCATGTGCTCGACCCGACGTTCTGGGCACTCGGTTTAGGCATGCCCACGGCGATCACTGCTGAGACCAAAGGTTACGATCCCAAGATCCATTCCGAGTTCTACCCTGCAGGTGTGAAGATCACCTTTGAGTTCGCCGCTACTGAGAAGAACGGTCCCATGAAGATCATCTGGCATGATGGCGAGCACGGCATTCCTCGTCCTAAAGTCTTCGAGGGCACCGATCGCAAGGTGGTTGGCACGGGTGCGGTTGTCCACGGCACGGAAGGTGCCATCATGCATGGCTCGCACGGTGCCGGCGGTTGCCGTCTGATTCCAGAAGAGCGTATGAAGGACTTCAAGCGCCCACCAGAGACGATCGCTCGAGTCCCTGGTGGGCAGCATCAGAAAGACTGGCTCTCCGCCATCCGCGAAGGCAAAGAAGCAGGCTCCAACTTTGAATATGGTGGCGCACTCAGCGAGATCGGATTGTTAGGCATGATCGCCATCCAACGTTCAGGCAAGCGCCTGGAATGGGATGCAGACGCCATGAAGTTCACCAACGATGCGCTAGCCAACGCCATGGTGACAACGCGCTTCCGTGAGGGCGTTTCTCTAACCTAACCGGGAGGCCAGTTCAACGAGCGTCCACCAAGCAGGTGGATATGCATATGCGGCACCGTCTCACCGCCATCCTTGCCGTGGTTCACAGCAATGCGGAATCCCTTGTCCGTATCCCTCAGACCAAGCAGCTCTGCGACCACGCCGACTTTAAGAAGCAGATGACCTAACAAAGCCTGATCTTCCTCCGTAGCCTCCCCTATCCGAGGAATAGGTTTCTTCGGAATGATGAGCACGTGCACCGGCGCTTGCGGGCTGATGTCGCGGAAGGCGAGACAGAGATCATCCTCATAGACGATGTCTGCAGGAATCTCGCGGGCGATGATCTTCTCAAACAGCGTGGGCATGGCGCTCCCTCTAAGCGATCTGCACTTGAACGGCGTCATGCGCCGCGGTGCGATCTCGAATAAACGTTAGTGTGTCTCGATACAAGCTCTCGCAACTGGGCGACCAGCGCTTGGCACCACACAACACGCGCACGGCACGTCTCAGACCATTGGTAGAGACAAGATGAGTCCCCGTGGCAATTGCTTCGTCCAAGCTTTCCCCAAGCTTTCTGAAGAAATGGAGCTCATAGAACCCATTCATTTCAGCCTCCGTAGCGAGCTGAATGAGTGAGATCCGGCATGGCGGCACTTGATCATGCAAATGCGTGGCGATGTCTTGAAATCCCAATGCTGAAAGTGTCAGCCTCAATTTCTCAAAGAGCTGGTTCACCGTGATCACAGTGTCCTGAAAGCGATCTCTCAAATAAAGAAACAAACTTCTAACAATGTCTGAAGCGAACCACCATCCCTCGTGTCCCGCCTCCTCTGCTGCTGAGCGGATCGACGTTTCGAGCCACTCAGAAGAGTAGTGGCTAACGCCGCGATCACCAATTTGTAAGACAGGAAGTCCAGATGCCAATGAAATCATGTTGAGGAAGATGAGAGAGTTTTAGCCGCTCCAGGGGTAGGTTTAGGCTTAGGTTCTTTAACTTTAAAAAGCTCCGGATGATGAGTGCCGTGCATAGGGTCATCATTCATATTCTGGATCTCGTTGAGAAACTCACCAACATCCTGGAACGACCTGTAGACAGAGGCATAGCGCACGTAGGCCACGGGATCGATCGCCTTCAGCTTCCGCATCACAGCCAGGCCGATCCGGGAAGCTTCCACCTCAGAACCGCCGATCTCTTCAAGCTCACTAATGATACCATCGACGGATTCCTCCAGGGTCTCTCGACTGATCGGCCGTTTCTCGGCAGCCTTGCTCAAGCTTTGGAGAAGCTTACCACGCTCCAAGGGCTCACGCGTCTTGTCTCGCTTGATAACGTAAAGTTCGCGCTGCTCCAGAGCCTCATAAGTCGTGAAACGATGATCACACTTGAGGCATTGCCGACGTCGGCGGATCGACATCCCGTCCTTATTAGAACGGGAATCGATCACCTTATCCTCATGGTTACCACAGCGGACACAGCGCATCTTATTTGAGAAGCTATCGCAACATGTAGTAGCGTCAATGATAAAGGGACCACTACATCTAGTGTTTCTTATAAATAATATTATAATTCAGCGGAACTCTTCGATTGGACTGTTCACATGAACAGTCTCCTGTGCCCCATGAGCAATCCCCATGGACTCTCCAGAACGATTGCCCGAGGAAGCGGTGCTTGCCGAGGCGCCTCCCAATCGTTTCGAGAAGCTGCACATTGAGTGGGAACCGGAAGTCCAAGCTGGTGTGCCCCCCGATGGAGGCGCAGACCTCCCACCGACGGCCATTAAGACCACGTTTCTTCAAGACGACACCCAAAGCATCATCTCCAAGAATGACAGTCCAGACATCCCCTTCGACATCAGCCTAAATCCTTACCGAGGATGCGAGCACGGCTGCGCCTACTGCTACGCTCGCCCATCCCATGAATACCTGGGCTTCGACGCGGGGATTGATTTCGAGTCCAAGATCATGGTCAAGCCCAAGGCGGCGAATTTGTTAGAACAAGCCCTCTCAAGCAAGAACTGGGAGCCCAAGACACTGGCTTGCAGTGGCGTGACCGACTGTTACCAACCCGTGGAGAATCGCTTGGAAATCACTCGTCAATGTCTCCAGGTCCTCTCAAAGAGCCTGCATCCCGTTGGCATGATCAGCAAGAATCATTTGGTGACCAGAGACATTGATTTGTTAGAGCCATTGGCACGCGCACGCGCAGGCGCCGCCTCCGTGACACTCTCGATCACCACACTCGATCCCAAACTCGCTCATCAGCTAGAGCCGCGTGCTTCGAGTCCAAAGCAGCGCTTGGACGCGGTTCGCCGTTTGCGCGAAGCAGGCATTCCCGCATCAGTCAATGTCGCCCCGATCATCCCAGGACTCAACGATCACGAGATTCCAGCCATTCTCGAAGCCGCGGCTGATCACGGAGCCCTCCGTGCTAGTTAGACCTTAGCCGAAAAGGGTTCGGGGCATGCCTGCGTGGTGATAGTGAGAGAATTCGCGCAATGAAAACCCTTCGCAGTTCATTTTTAGCCCTGTTCGATCATTTCAGGCTGTTCCGCGCCTCGCTTTGCCGTGGAGATCATTGCCGTTTGGGCCGTGGCATCGTCACTTTATACCGTGGGGATTGTCACGCTCTGCCGTGTAATTCTTTGTTAGGTTTTCTTAGGCATGGGCAGGTGCTCGAAAGAA
>CALLLI010000381.1 GCA_938082635.1 uncultured Verrucomicrobiales bacterium | reverse complement strand
GAGGACGATTCGTAACTTGTTCATTTGCAGCGAATTCCTATTGCTTCGCAATGGACCTTCTGGATGACTACTCGTTGATGCACAACTGCTTACATTTCAACGGTTCGCGCAGAATTCGGGGATTCCATTGCCGTTTTTAGGGTTACTCGCTGCGATCTCGGTCTTCAGCCTCAGCTCTTGCAATAAGCTCAAAATCCCTGATGAAGTTGCTGGCCTCGCCGATTCTCTAAAAGGCGCAACATCATCACTTCAGGGTATTGCTGACGCCGATGCTGGCGCAGCTGTCGACAAAGCCAAAGAGGCACTACCTGACCTCGAAGGCGTGGGCTCCCAGCTCTCCAACATCCAAGGCCTCATGGACAAGCTTCCAGCACCAGCCAAGGCTATCGTGACGAAAGCAATCGAGAGTTTCGCCCCTCAAATTGAAGGCTTGATCGCCAAAGTGATTGCTATTCCAGGCGTCGGCGGTGCGATTCAACCCATACTCGACAAAATCACAGCCGGTCTCACCGCTCTGAAGGGCTAATTCGCCTCTAGCTTTATTTTTAGAACGCCACCCTTGGGATCTCCTGAGAGTGGCGTTCTTGCGTCCGGCTGGTGAGAATTCATGGCACAGGGTTTGCGTCTCGTTTCACACATGCTAGAGGAATCGCGTTGCCCGCCACTCCCTGATGCCCTCTCCTACCGTTGTGTCTCCTGAGAAGCTCCGCGCTACCTTTCGCTGGATGCTCTTGGCGCGTGCGTTAGAAGACCGCATTGCTAGTCTCTACCGCGCGGGTGGATCCATCGTCGGTGGCGTCTATTTGGGGCGCGGCCAAGAGGCCTTTAGTGGAGCGTTAGGAGCCTGCCTCTCCAAGGACGATGGCGATATCTTCGGTGGCCTGATTCGCGACATGTCTGGTCGGTTGGCATTTGGTGAGCCTTTACTAGATCCCGTGCGCGCCTATCTCGGGTCTGCCGCTGGTCCCATGCGCGGGCGGGACGGAAATATTCACCGCGGCCGCCCCCAGGAAGGGTTGCCTGCCATGATCAGTCATTTGGGGAGCCTCGTTTCGGTCGTCGCGGGAATGCTCCTTGCCCGCCGCATGCAGGGAAAGCAACCGTGTGTCGGAGCTACCAGCATCGGTGATGGTGCCACGTCGACGGGCTCCTTTCACGAGGCGGTCAACATGGCTGCCGTCGAAGGTCTGCCCCTTGTCGTCGCGGTGGCGAATAATCAATTCGCCTACTCAACGCCGACCAATCGCCAATATGCTTGCGAGAATTTGGTCGATCGCGCCCATGGATACGGCATCACAGGCTACGTGGTCGACGGGACTGATTTACAAGCGTGTCTGGAGACCTTCACCCAAGCCGTGGAAGCCGCGAGGGAAACGGGTAAGCCGCAGATGGTCGTGGGGAAGCTTCTGCGACTGGCTGGGCATGGAGAACACGATGATGCTTCGTACGTCGATCCCGCTCTCAGGAAGGAGCCTTCGGGAAGGGATCCAATCGAGGTGGCCGCCACGTATTTCGATGATGCGGAAGTCCGTAGATGGCAGGAGGACGCCTTAAAACAAGTTTCAGAAGCAGTCGCTAAGGCTCAGAACGAAGCGGGGCCGGATGCGAGCGAGGAATCTTGGCTGGCTCTGGCTTCGGCGCACCTTGTGGAGGGCCAATCGGAATGAGCACGACTTACCTAGCTGCCATTCGTGAAGCGCAGGCAGTAGCCATGCGCGAAGATCCTAACGTATTCATCTACGGACAGGATGTCGGCAAGTTTGGGGGCGCGTTTAAAGCTACGAAGGGGTTGATCGATGAATTTCCCGATCGTGTCATGGACGCGCCAATTAGTGAAGATGCTATGGTCGGCTTAGCGATAGGTGCGGCGATCGAAGGAATGAGGCCCATCATCGAGATGCAGTTCGCTGACTTCTCATCAATTGGTCTTAACCAGATCATCAATCAGGCGGCGACACACTACTGGCGAACAGGCGTCCCCTGTCCAATCACGCTGCGCTTGCCATCAGGCGGCACCGCTGGAAGCGGCCCGTTTCACAGTCAATCGATGGAAGCGCTTTACGCGCACTATCCTGGTCTTGTTGTCGTCACGCCAGCCACGGTAGAAGACGCCTACTCCATGCTCTTGGAATCCATCCAACTCGATGATCCGGTCGTCTTCTGTGAGCACAAGTTACTCTACTATCATCTGAAGGCAGATCGGCTGCCGACAGTGAACTTACCTATAGGTAAGGCCCGTATTGCGCGTTCAGGTCGGCATGCGACCGTGGTGACCTACTCTGCGATGCTGCATGAATCACTCAAAGCCGCAGCCATGATAGCCGAGGACGGCTTTCACGTGGAAGTCGTCGATCTCCGCTCCGTCAAACCGATCGATACCGACACGATTCTCGGTTCAGTCGCACGCACTGGCAGGCTTCTTGCTGTTGGGGAAGCCTTTCCTTGGGGAGGCGTTACGGCTGAAGTTCTCTCAAGGGTTGTCTCTGAGGGCTTTGATTTGCTCGACTGCCCCCCCATCCGCTTGAACGCCAAAGACACACCCATTCCCTACCATCCAAACCTCTGGAAGGCGCATCGTCCCACGGCTGATTCCATCTATGCTGCCCTCTCCGAATTGGTTCGAAAATAAGGTTAGAATACAATGGATCACAACTTTAGCGTCGAATTGGTTTTCATCCTGCTATCCGACCATATAATACGTTATGAACTTCCGACCTCTAGTCTTCACCGCGTTCCTCACGCTGGGCCCCTCTGTCACTGGGCTCTGCATGGAGAATGATCGTCTTGACCACGATGAGCGTTCACGTGTGGGTCACCTATACTCAAAGGTCATTCGCGACAAAGAGGTTCAAAACGCTCGAGTAGATTATGAAGCGTCGGCCAAAGGTTATCACGACGTACTCCGAGAGGCCATGATCAAACGTGATCCCGAGGTCGAGTCAGCGCTGAAGAAGATCAAACGCAATCCTGGCCTCTTAGCTGAAGCGATCTGGGAAAAGCGTAACAACGATGTCCTCAACAACTTACACCTGCCGGTAGACCGCCTGAAGGGCAATGATCGCAAGGTTTGGAACCATGCGATGGGCAAGCTACGTGAGAAAGAGATGACCAAAGCCTTCGGCAAGCGTCTCGAGGACAACTACCATGCGCAGGCGAAGCTGAGAAAGAAGCAGATCCAGATCATGCGAGACTTCAAAAATGAAGCTATGCGCAAGCTCGTGGAGATCGACGGCAAGGTGAAGCCACTTTTGGAAAAGCTGACCAATAATGCGACAAAGAAAACTCCCGAGAATAGCGGTACAGCTGAAGCAGCCACTGAGGAAGTCGATTCAGCTGCCGTGATCCCGATGCCGATGCCATCGGAAGATGACGGGTGTTAAATTCCACGGAGAGACATTTCCCTTTCGTAACGGTCTATCGGCCAAGATGATGAAGGCCGGCAGCAACTGCCGTTTGGAGAACTGTATATTTAGCAAAAGCTAACGATTAAGAGCCTCTAACAGAATGTTCCCCGTGGAACATTTTTGTAAAATTTATTTATGAGGCCTCCGGTTAGGTTCTGACCACGCATCAGACGCAGGTATCTAGAGTGGTGCTATGAAATTGCTATCTCTACTTGTCACTTCTCTCTTTCTTCTCTCTCTCTGACCTTCGATACTCCCGCTCAAAAGGCGGATTCCAAGCCCACGAAGCCACGGTTAAGCCGACTGCCAAACCGAAGTCTGCAGCTAGAAAACCCCTGGTACTGGATTAGCAACGCCTGCATTGAAGAATGCTTGCGGCTACCCAGATTGGAAAGCTGAACTCCTCCCAGAAGTCTGCCATGACCAAATTGCTCAACACTGGGAACAAAGAAGATCTCATAAAGGTTCCTGGTAGTGGTGCGAAACTTGCGGGGGCAATCATGAAGAAGCGCCCGTTTAAGGATCCAGAAGACGTGGCCAACGTCGAAGGAATCGGTGAAGCCAAACTCAAGTCCCTGATCGGCTGCATCAAGAATCCGAGTGCCGTCGCCAAGAAGAAGACCAAATAGTGTCTTCTTCCGGAAGCGAGATCAAATTTCCTCCAGCCATTCAAGGAAAGCGTGGTCTTGGGTTGGCAAATCGTCCAAGCCTAGGCTAACGATGCGACGTCTGAGCACGATTCATGGATTATTCCCCTATCATCGAGAAGAAACGGAGCCGCCTCGGCGAGCTTGAGGCGCTGATCACGAACCCAGACTTCTATTCTGACCCCAAGGGCGCTGGAGAGGTCATGCAAGAGCACAAGCGGCTCAAGATGTTGATTGAGATGGGGGCAGGCCACCAAGAGGCCATCACCGCCCTGGCAGACAACCGCGAACTTGCGAGCGACGACGATGAGGAAATGGCGGCCATGGCAGCTGAGGAAATTCCTGAACTCGAAGCCAAGATTGAGCTCTTGGATGCTGAGATTCAATATGCCCTCTTGCCAAGAGATAAGACGGAAGATCGTGACGCCATCGTGGAAATCCGTGCCGGGACGGGAGGCGATGAGGCCTCGCTTTTCGCGGCGGATCTCATGCGCATGTATCAACGTTATGGTGAAGCGCGAGGTTGGAAGATCGAGCCTCTGGAAACGAGTCCTTCCGACGTTGGCGGCTTCAAGGAGATTACGTTCAAGGTCTCAGGTGAAGAGGTGTTTCGCTTTCTGAAGTATGAGAGTGGGGTTCATCGCGTGCAGCGCGTGCCTGAAACGGAGACCCAAGGCCGGGTGCATACGTCAACGGCGACCGTGGCCGTGCTCCCTGAGGCGGAAGAGGTCGATGTGGAGTTGAAACAGGACGAGATCCGAATCGATGTTTGCCGTGCTGGTGGTCCGGGTGGCCAGGGAGTGAACACCACAGACTCTGCTGTCCAGGTCCTTCACCTGCCGACGGGCATGATCGTGCGATGTCAGGACGGGCGCAGTCAGCAGAAGAATAAGGAGAAGGCGCTCACCATTCTGCGATCTCGGTTGCTAGAAGCCGCTACCCAAGAACAGGCGGACGAGTACTCGTCGCAACGTCGGAGCCTCATCGGCAGCGCTGGACGTGAGGAGAAGATTCGAACTTACAATTTCCCACAAAATCGTCTAACAGACCACCGCATCGGCCTAACATTGTACTCTCTGGAGCAGGTCATGCATGGCCAGATCGAGGAACTCGTGGAGCAACTTCAAGCATCAGACATTGAGGAGCGCTTGAAGACAGAAGGTCTCGAGGTTTCCTAAGCCACCCTGTGAAGACCGTCCTGGAAACGCTGCAAGGCGGCACTGCCTACCTGGAGAAACGTGGGGTGGACGATGCTAGGCTGAACATGCAATTGTTGCTAGCTGCTCAATTGGGATGCTCCAAGCTGGACTTGTACATGCAATTTGATCGCCCCTTGGGCGAGGAAGAGCTCGCTCCCTTGCGCGAACTCCTGAAACGGCGGGGCGCTCGGGAGCCTCTCCAGCACCTGCTCGGCGAAGTGGAGTTCGCTGGACAAGTTTTTAAATGTGATGCTCGCGCATTGATCCCGCGCCCAGAGACCGAAGAGCTTGTATTAGATCTCATCAAGTCGCCCCCCGCCCTCAGCGCCGGCGACCGAATCGTGGATGTGGGTACCGGCTCTGGAGTCATTGGACTATCTTTGGCACACGCATGGAAAGATCGTGAATTGGAGATCGTTCTCGTGGATCAACACGAGGCTGCTCTGTCACTGGCCAAGGAGAATGCGGAGTCCCTTGAGCTCAGCTCCCATGTGGAGTTCATTCAAAGCAATCTGTTAGATGATGCTGCAGGTCCCTTCGCGATGATCGTGGCGAACTTACCTTACGTGACAAGCGCCGAAATGGCAGAAATCAGCGCTGAAGTCCTCCATGATCCTCACACGGCCTTAGATGGCGGCACCGATGGGCTCTACCTGATTCGAAGGCTGATTGCTCAAGCGGCCACGCAATTATCACTAGGAGGAAACCTCTTACTTGAGATTGGAGCTGCCCAGGCCGATGCCACACAGGCGCTTCTGAACGAGGGTCCTTTTGATGGCATTACCAGCCTAACGGACCTAGCTGGACGGGATCGCTTTGTGAAAGCCTCAAGAACAAACTGAATCATTTCTATGGAAAAGCTAATTGTTACCGGGGGCCCACCTTCGCTTAAGGGCACTATCAATGTCAGTGGATCGAAGAACTCTTCGCTTCCCATTCTTGCGGCTACTCTCCTGACCAAAGATCAATGCGTCATTCGTAGGGTGCCAGATGTGAGCGATGCCAACTACATGCTGCAGATCCTCAGTCAGTTAGGTGCTGAAGTCGAACGTGCCAGTGGTAACGTCATCGTCTCGGCGGAGAAGATCAGTCATCAAACGCCCTATGACATTGTTCGAAAAATGCGAGCATCAGTCTGCATGATGGGGCCGCTAGTGGCTCGGTTAGGCAAGGCGGAAGTTTCCCTTCCTGGCGGATGTGTGATCGGCGATCGCCCGATTGATCTGCATCTCCATGCGTTGAAAGAGTTAGGAGCCAAGGTCGAGGTTACTGGTGGCTATGTCATCATCGACGTTCCTACGCACCTTGAAGGCAAAGAGATTAACCTTCGTGGCAAGTTCGGTTCCACCGTGCTAGGCACAGATAATCTCATGATGGCAGCGACGCTTGCCAAGGGTACAACAATTATCGAAGGTGCAGCGGCGGAGCCTGAAGTGATCGACCTGGCCGAGTTTCTAAACAAGATGGGAGCGAAGATCACGGGTGCCGGTACTCGTCGGATTGAGATTGAGGGCGTGTCTGAATTGCATGGTGCAGAACACACCGTCATCCCTGATCGCATTGAAGCAGGCACATTCCTCGTCGCTGCCGCCATAGCTGCCGAGAAGAGTTTGACGATCAATCGCGTCCGCCCAGATCATTTGAAGGCCGTCATTGAGGTGCTCGAAGCCTCTGGACACGACGTCACGGTGTCAGGAGAAAGCATCGAAGTCACTCGCACGGAGAACCCGCGCGGCGCGAAAATCCGAACGGGTCCCTATCCCGAGTTTCCTACAGACATGCAGGCGCAGATGACCGCCTTACTCGTGATGTCCGACGGGATTAGTACCGTGGTGGATACCATCTTCCCAGAGCGTTTCATGCATCTACCCGAGCTGCAGCGCATGGGAGCCGTCGTCGAACGCCAAGGAAACACAGCCATCGTCGAAGGAGCCGCAGCGCTCACAGGTGCTCCTGTCATGGCCAGCGATCTTCGGGCCTCAGCAGCCCTTGTCCTCGCCGGCATGCGCGCCGAGGGTGATACCGAAATTAACCGTCTCTATCATATTGACCGAGGTTATGAACACATTGATGAGAAGCTCATTGGTGTGGGGGCTCGCATGGAACGAAAGAGAGCGTGAATCACAGACTCGCCTCCGGGCAAACCATCAATAAATTCCTTTGCGTGACGGCGATGGATTGTAAGGTCGCATGGCTTACTAAGTAGTTTCAGACAACACTCAGTTTCACCCTACATGGCAGATTTATTCTTCAGATGTCCCGGATGCGACGGCAACCTCGTGGTCGATGATCGAGGCGCGGGGCTGGAACTCCCCTGCCCGTTCTGTGCCGCGTCTGTTCAGATTCCTGCCCAGAGTCAGACAGGTTCTCCGACGAAAGCTACCAAGAGTCCCGTTCAAGAAGAATCCGCAGCTATGGCTTCCTCTCCGTTATCATCAGCATCCAATCCAGGCGCGGCGACAGAAGGGCACGAACGCCGTCGACTAGCGTCCATGATGTCTCCAGACGACGACTCTACTGCCTCGGAACGCGGTAAAAGCAGTCTTCCCTCTGGAAGGAATCAAGCGCTGCGCACGGCAGATGATATTCGGAAGGCCTCGCCAGAGGAGGAACCTCCCTCTGATCGCGACTCCCAATTTCAAGAACTCATCCGAAAGGAGATCGTTAGGTTACAAGCCGGTGATTCTGTAACAGCCTCACCAGAGCTTACCGAAGCCAAGGCTCCGGCTGCCAAAGACGCCCGCCGGAAACCCCTGCCTCCTCTTGCCCAACATGGTGAAGTACTACTGAGAGAGCACTCGGTGACGCCTTCCGCCGTCAACAATCCGGATCCACAACCAGAGCGTATCAAGCGGCAGCGTCCCGACTCTGTAGGCGCGTCTCTCCCGCCGCTCGTGACCCTGGACTCCATGGAATTGGACTCTGAAGTCGCGAGACACTGGGGTGACCAAGCTGTGGTCAAAACAGGAAGCCTCAATTGGCTGGCCGTGGTCTTCATTCTCGCTGTTCTCGGCTTAGGCGGCTACTTCGGCTACCACGGTTACCAACAGTGGTCTTCAAATAAAGAGAAGACGGTCAATGAACCCGCCGTCATCCCGATCAATCAGAAAAAGGAGCTTCCCAGTGCTACTCCGGAAGCTCAGCCTGTTCTCGAAGCGCTCCGAGAATTTCATGGAGCAATCTCGGCCGAAGCTAAGTCCCTTTCTGTTCGCAATCGAGATTCAGTCCTACCACTCATGCAAGAGCATTACGCTCTTACTGACGTCGAATCTCGTCTCATCGACGAAGAATCATTACGTTTCAAAAAGCAGCTCATTGGCAAGACCTACTTTCACACGGTGAGCGGAGAGTATTCTGAAACGTTGCGCCCATTCTATGCGGATTTCGAAGAGAGAGCAATCGGTAGCTACCTGTTAGACTGGAAGAGCTGGGTCGGTCATAGTGACATGACCCTGGAAACTTTCGTTGAACAGGGGCTAACGGAAACGAAAGTGTTTAGAGTTTGGGTCGAAGTCCAAGACTACTATCGTTACGACTACGCAGACGCGGCGAAGTACCGCAGTTACCTGATCAAAGACAAAAACGAGAAGGTTCGCCTATTTGGCTACGCTGAGAATGGCACGCCAGACGGCGAGAGCATGATCAGGTTATTTCGTGAGCTGAAGAAACAGGGAGAGAAGCAGCGCGCCCGCTTGATGCTCGCTCTTAAGTTTGCTCCAGATACGGACAAGCGCAGAGGTCAGATCGTGATCAGTCGATTGATCAACGACTCTTGGGTCGAGCGAACAGGCGAGTAGAGGCTATAGGATCGCCTATTTACAAAGGTTGAAAATTTGACTTTTTCTTGTATTTGAGCAAGACAAGATTCGGCGCGAGTGCTACGCTTACAGATATTATGTCTGCTACGACTAAAGAGGGGCCTCTTGCCAACGATCCAAACTGGAAAGCAGCTTACCAGAAAACTCGCCGAAGTCTGATCGAGCGCCTAGACAACTGGGAAGACCAGAAGACCTGGGATGAGTTCTACAAAACCTATTGGCGGCTAATTTACAGCGTCGCCATGCGTGCAGGCCTTCGTTCTGAGGAAGCTTTTGATGCTGTTCAGGAGACCATCTTGAGTATCGCCAAGCACTCGAAACACAAGAAGTATGATCCAGATGCCGGGTCCTTCAAATCGTGGCTGATGAACATGACACGCTGGCGAATCGCCGATCAATTTCGAAAGCGAGCCAAAGATACTGCTTCCCCATACGGTGAGGCTGATGACGATAGACGAACGGCAGTCCTCGACCGAGTAAGAGATCCTTCTCCAGATCCGCTGGATCGGATGTGGGATGAGGAGTGGCAGAGAAACCTCGCAGAGACCGCCATAACAAAGGTCAAGGCCCGCGTCTCGCCTAAGCAATTTCAGATCTTTGATTGTTACGTGATCAAAGGTTGGGATGTGAAGAAAGTGCAGTCAGACCTAGGAGTGAGCATGGCGCAAGTCTACCTGGCCAAACACCGCGTCGGCGGCCTCATCAAGAAAGAAGTTGAGGGACTCAAACAAGAGCTTATTTGAAGAGGCGCTCTTTGCGCCGACGATTCCGGACTATCAATTGGTGCGGAAGATCGGGGGCGGTGCCTACGGTCAGGTCTGGATGGCGCTTAGCGTCACCGGTGCTCATCGTGCGGTCAAGATAGTCGCCCGCGAAGACTTTCGGTTTGAGAAGACCTTTGAGCGAGAGTTCGAGGGCATCAAGCATTTCGAGCCCATCTCGAGAGCACATTCAGGGCTCGTGGATGTACTTCATGTGGGGCGCTCCTTCGAGGAGAACTTTTATTACTATGTCATGGAGCTGGCTGACGATCGCCATGCGGCTCCAGGTGTCTTCGACCCCTATAGCTATCAACCCAGGACCCTGTGCTCAGACATTCTCGCACCAGGAGCTATCAGTGTCACCGAAAGTATCCACGTCGGTCAGGCCCTAGCGGAATCATTGCACTATCTCCATGCTCGCGGTTTATCTCACAGAGATGTGAAACCGTCCAACGTCATCTTTGTCGATGGTGAACCCAAGCTCGCAGACATCGGATTGGTTGCAGAGACTGGTCAGCAAACCTTCGTAGGAACCGAGGGCTTTGTTCCTCCGGAAGGTCCAGGCACGGCCAAAGCTGACATCTATAGCCTAGGGATGGTCCTCTACGAGCTGACTACTGGGAAGGATCGCTTAGACTTTCCCGAGCTTCCAGACGATCTAGAGCTTTCCTCGACGGATCGACAAGACTGGCAGGCGTTAAACGGGATCATCTGTCGTTGCTGTGCCGCAGATAAACAACAACGTTATGCGACCGCATCGGACTTGGCGAATCATCTAGCCCAGGTTCAGACCCCGACACGAGGTTGGCGGTCGAAACTGGAGCAACGGTCATTTCGTCATGCTGCGGCCGGTTTGGTTCTCTTTGCTTTGGTGATGATGGTGATCGCTTCTCGCAAAGCCCCCTCACCCACCTTGCCAGCCCCGACCAAGACACTAGCGGAGACGCCTTCCGAGCCAAGTCAGCCTCCCATTGAGCAAGAAGTCGCTGCCCCACCCTCCGCTGGCCAATTGCCAGCTACCCGGATGGTGACCACGATGGCTGACAAAGCTTATTTCTACTCCAAGAAAGGACGCGAGATCGGAGCACTTCCACTTTATCTAAATCAGTTAAGGAAACTTACCGGCGATGAGGGATTTGTTTCGGCACCAGGTTACGGTGAGAAAGATGTAGGTGTCGCTCAACTTATGGGCACCAAACCATCAGATCAGTCCATTTCGATAGCTCTCAGCCGATCTCCTGAGCCGCAACAAGGTTGGACGAGCCCGCTTGGGATCGTCTTCCGCTATGATGTCTCCAAGCGGAGACATCTCTCAATCTGGCCACTAGGCATGAAGGCTTTCGAACGATTCCGAGAGCAAGTACCTGCCGGTACGATCACTTCAAAGAATGTGGAGCAGGCTTCTTCGAAAACCCTCTTTCCAGGCTCTGAAGGTATTGAGGAAAACCTCGTCCTCACGACGAGTGGTGTCGCAGAACGCTTCTGTAAGTGGTTAAGCTCCGAGCCTGAAACAAAGGGCTGGCTCCGTGAGAATCAGTATTACCGTCCCAGCATGAAGCCCGTGTTTACTGGCCGCTCTGCAGGCTCTGCTTTGCAGTTAGTTTACTGCGAGATATCGAATCAGTAAGCCTTTACGACCCTGTGGACTGAGGTAGCACTTCACCGTTGAGTTCGGTTAAAGCCTTGCTCAGCTCGTTCTCCAGACCACTCAACCACGAGGTGATCTCTTTGTAATTCGGATGATCACGGATCACCTCGAGCATGAGCGGAAGTGCTTCTGCTTGGAAGCCGTGCTTGACAAGATCCTCACACATCTCCCATTTCATTTCTGGCAGGTCCTCGGTTTGGAATTCCACGTATGGATCCTTCTCTTCTCTGGCCTCCGCTTTGTATTCGTCTTTACTCTTCTTATTACCCTTTCGACGAGCTTTATTCTCTTTCACTCGCTCCTCTTTCACCCGTCCTGTCTTCGCCAGCTCATGAAATTGGATGATGTGCTTAATCTTTGACTTCCATGCATCCACCAAACGAGGGTCACGGTGCTGACGCATGTGGGGAAGGATGGCTTGGTCGTAGATACCTCCAATGTTCGTTGGGCTCATCTCCCAATCACCTGGATCAAGCGTATTCTCTATCTTAGCAAATTCCGCAAATTCAGAGGAGTCACAGCTCTCGATATACTCGAATCCGCGCCCATCTAACTTTAGCATACCATCGATAAAACTAATGAGAGGTTTCATCATCTCACGCCGGTCCTCCGCCTGCGCAGCCTTGATCGTCAGAATCAGATAGCGTAATTCCATCTGCTTAGCCTGGCGATGATAGACTTGATTGAAGACTTCATCCTTATTTTCACGATACACTCGCCAAGCCTCAGCACGTTTACCCTCGTCTGTGAAGCGCAATTTCTTCAAGCAAGTCAGGTAGAAGGCATTTGCGGACACCGGGCTGGCTGCATGTTGGGTAAAGCCTTTCAAAGCACTGCCATTCTGCTTGGAATTTCGGGCCATCACTGCCTTTTTGATCGACTGGAGAGACTTCATCAACTTCTCCACATCCTTCTTCTCGAGCTTCTCCGCCGAAGCAGGATCGATGCAGGCCAAACCGATCAGAACGCCAGTCAGTAATGTGAGTTTTCGCATGGCCGTGACCTTAGGGCGGATCCTCGCGATATGCAATCCCCTCAGATGCGCTAAGCGGCCGAATTCCTACTTTCCGAGGAAGGCCCTCAGCGGAGTGTTGGCAATTCTTCTAGCATCACCGACGGACACCTCCTATACGTCCCTCTACCCAACCTGCTTACCTCAGACACCGTGCCTCTTACTGCCATCCGCCAGAAGATCGATGCCCTCGACGATCAACTCATCGCACTGCTCAATGACCGCGCGGAGCTCGTTCACGAAGTGGGCGAGATTAAGAAGAAAGATGGCCTAGAGATTTATGCTCCTGAGCGCGAAGAATCTCTCCTTCAAGGATTGGTCGCCAAGAGCCACGGCAGGCTTCCTGAGAAGTCCATTCGCGCGATCTACCGGGAAGTGATGTCGGCAGCACTCGCCCTCGAACAGGATCTAGGCATCGCTTATCTTGGCCCTGAAGGCACCTGGACCCATCAGGCTGCAATCAGCAAGTTTGGACACAGCGTCCGCTACGTACCGCAGACTAGTTTTGCGGACGTCTTCAATCAAGTAGCCCGTCGCATCGTTGACTATGGCGTGGTTCCAATCGAGAACTCAACGGAAGGCGCAGTAAACCACACGCTCGACCTCTTCGCGGATTCGCCTCTGAAGATCTGTGCTCAAGTCCTCTTGAGAATCGAGAACGCGCTCATGGCCAGCGGTCCCCGAGACGGGATCAAACGTCTTTACTCCCATCCTCAAGTCTTTGGGCAATGTCGCAGTTGGATTCAAGCGAATTTCCCTGAAGCCGACCTGATCGAGGTCTCCAGCACCACGCGTGCCGCACAGATCGCGTCTCAGGAATCGAATGCTGCAGCATTAGGAGGTAAACTTGCCGCCCAGCTGTACGGACTTACAGTTCTCGAAACGAACATTCAAGATAGCGCGACGAATACGACACGCTTTCTAGTTCTGGGACACAAGACCTGCCCACCGACTGGCAAGGATCGTACCTCGATCATGTTCTCCGTGCGCGACAAGCCCGGCTCTCTCCAGAGCGCGCTCACGCCCTTCAATAGTTTCAACATCAATCTGTCAAAGATCGAAAGCCGTCCTTCCAAGCGCAAGGATTGGGAGTACTTCTTCTTTGTAGATATCAAAGGACACTGCGAAGATCCAGATCTTCTCAAAGCGCTTTTAGAACTCGAAGAACACTGCAGCTTCATCAAGATCCTCGGCAGCTACCCTGACACCATTGCCATCGCGGCTAGTTAGAATTTAAGCCAGACCGAAGGCTTTCTGCATTTGCTTGCGTACCTTAGTTAGTCTTTCCACGCCACCACCGCCCACTTCGGCTGTGGCCCAGCCAGTGAAGTTGATGTCAGCGAGCGCTTTCCGCACCTGATCCCAAGGTAAGTCCCCTTCTCCAATATCCGTAAACTTGTTGTCGGAGCGGCTGAAACCTTTCACGTCGAGCTTGAAACAACGGTGCCCAAAGGAGCGAATCCACCCGCCCGGCTGCCCGTATTTCCAGTGGTTGCCGATGTCGAAATACATGCCAACCCACGGGCTTTTGAAACTATCGACAAACTCAACAAAGCGCTCAGCACCTTGTTCAGGTCCGCCGTCGTGATCGTAGAACATCTGATTCCAAACATTCTCTATTAGAATTGGCTGCCCTAGCGAAGCTGCCAAAGGTAAGAGCGTCTTGATTTCCTCGCGACAGCGCTCTTCGACCTCTTGACGAGTCCCGTCGCTTCCCTTTCCCACCACAATCAGCACACCGGAACCGCCTACGGCATGCCCCAGCCGAAGACAGTGCTCAATGTTATTACGACCCTTTGCCCGAACAGCTGGATCCGCATGAGTGAGGGTGTCTTTCCAATGAGCGTGGTTGATGGCATTGTGCGCAAAGAGGCCGCTGTCCTGCACAGCAGTCTTGGCAGCCTCAATACTGTATTCTCCAGCCTGATCGAAATCTACTCCATCCAACCCTGCTTCTTTCGCCATCAACAACCGCTCTGTCAGCGTGAGTTCTTTATCGCCGATCTTCTTCGCGATCATGCCCAGCTTCACCGAGAGAAGGATGCGATTCTCTGTAACGGGTGGAGAAACCATTGCCTTACTCGCGGCGGGTGCGTCCTTGTGATGATCAGCGCGAGCAACTGCCATGGTGGCAGCGGAGGCTCCGGCAGCAGCGAGGAAATAACGACGGTTTGAATTCATAAAAGCATTCCACGCCATCCTCAAGGTTAAGGCAAGTGCTCTTCTGACTTGCGCTCCATGCATCTAAAGCCTTGATAGAAACATGTCCCCCGAACTCCTCGATACGATTCAAACCTCACCGCTCACCCCGTGGATTGGGGGGGGCCTTCTCATCTTTCTTGCCTTCACGCTGATCAAGTTCGTCGCAAAGACGATTGGAAAGTTCATCTTCACGGCGATCCTTGCTGTGATCGGATTTCTTGCTTGGAACTGGTGGGGCGAGCAGGAAGAGCGGCCTTTCTCCGACATTGGCTCGGACTGGTTTCAATCGGTCAAGGGCACCGATTTCTCACGCTCAAGCGTTGAGGCTTTAGTCAGCGACACTGGCAAATTTCTCAAAGAGGCTACTGAGACTTCCCGCGCCAAAGGGCGTGAGGCAACGAAGAGTGCGTTAGCGAAGGCGGCAGAGTCGCTCAAACAGAAGATGCAAGAGGCAGGCAATCAGGGAGAAGAAGAGGCTCTGCGCGAGATTGAAAAGCTTCATCGTACCGTGATGGCTCAACTAAGGTAGTGCTTCAGCGCGGCGTTAGCTAGGGCTTATCCCAGAAACTCTTCTCTCTGATGGAGCGCTTCAGTTTCGTCAGCTGGGTCAGTTGAAGGGTGACGTTTCAGCTCCAGTGAAGCTGATAATCGGTTCTAATATCGTGCAAATGCTCTTCTCGGAGCTTTCTCTTTGGGACGCGTACACCGGTCTTCCGGATCCAGCGTTTCCGGCGCCGATGGTGTAACTCTCAAGTGCGTCTGTTGACCTAACCGATCTAGGCGGCCAGGTCTCAAGCTTCTCGTTTCCGCCTCTCTGCCTGCTCTTTGCGCCTTTCTGCTAGCTTCCAAAGGTTGTGGGCGAGGGCTCCCCAACTAACATGCGACAAAACCTCACGGGTCATTCAAGCGATGAGATGGACGAGATTGAATGCGCTCTAACATTCCTCACAGCGGGAGAGGTCATCTTGCAGGACGAGCCGGGATTCTGGTATCAGTTAGGCTCGTATCACGCTCGGCTTGGCGACCTGCTCAAAGCAAAGCAGGCGGTTTCTCGGCTGGAAACTCCTGTATTATTGCCCGATCCGATCGCCCGACTAAATTAATCTCTAATTCCAGTGATCCATCATTCCACACCCAAGGCCTTGAAGGCGGCGTCTGAGGGGTCGGAGTAGAAGCTGGTTTGGAATTTGGCGAAGAGTTCTCCAGGGACGGTGGGGATGTCGGTGACGCTTGCCATGGGGAGCAAGATGCGTTTGGCCCCGGCGTCGAAGGCTACCTGGAGAGATTCCGCGAGGTTCTCCACCGGGATGATACTGCCGCCGAGACTCATGCTGCCGAGGACTACTAGCTGCGGCTGGAGAGGCTTGCCCATGACCGCCGAACAGAGGGCGACGAATGTGGATAGTGTCATGGACGTCGTCGGACCCGAGTTGTGGAGCTCGACAATGTGAATGTGGTAGTCGTGATCGCCCACCTTGATCGAAGCACTCACGCTGGAAGCGTTCGCTTTGAAGAAATCGAAGCCGACCTTGATGGCTTCCTTCGCCTGCGAGTTAGATCCTAAGCCCGACAGTTTTAGGGTGCCGCTTCCGGCGGTGACCTGGGTCTCCAGTCGATAGAGTCCTAGGTGGCCGCCGCTACCTGTAGCGATGGTGTGCAGGACGCCGGGATTGAGCGCACCGTCAGGGATCAGGGAGCCACCACCGTGTTCCGGGACGCTGATGAACCTCTCCTCACGCGTCTCTTGGTCGATATAGCTGAAGTGGACGTCAAAGAATTCCATCCCACCGATCTTCTTGAGTTGTTCCTTCACTCGTCGACGAGTCTCCAGGGCGTAGTCCAGGCAGCGCTGCACAGCCTCTTTCGGATATTCCTCGTGGGGATACAGAAGCTTCAGCAGGCCGGAAACAGTATGGCGGACGGCGATACTATCGCGCTGGTTGAGATCGCGGCCGAGGGTGAAGTGCTTGTTAATGGCATCTCCAAAGTTTCGTTTACGCATCTCGCAGAAAAACTCCGCCAGGTAGTCCACAATGAGGCCATACTGATTGGTAAAGAACTCTGGCCGCATCTTTGGAATTTCCCAGCCAGGTATGTAAGCGTGGAAGCGGTCGAAGAAGGCAGAGTCGATCATCGCCTCCGGGAATGGGGCGAGCAGATGACTCGTCTTCACCAGAGTATCGACCGATTGATTGATGTTGCCGACGAAGACCATGGAGGCGTAGGCGGTGATGGAGTCGCGGCCACGGGCGAAGGAACCGGAGGCCATGTAGTCCTTCATGATCTGGACGCCGTCGTTATCCTTGAAGGAGATGCCTGCCACCTCGTCGAAAGCGACCACGTCCCAGACACCGACTAGACCCACGGTTCGCCGGGCCAGATTGTAGAACAGATTGGCCACGGTGGTCTGTCCGCCGGAGATTAGGATACTGTTAGGTGAAATTTCCTTGTAGATGTGGCTCTTGCCCGTGCCTCGTGGCCCCAGCTCACAGACGTTGTAGTTGTTCTCCACCAGCGGAATCATGCGCGTCAGGAGGTGCCATTTGACGCGCTCTTCGAACTGCGTCGGTTCGTAGCCTGCCGAGCGCAGAAGAGTGTCGATCCACTGTTCCTCCGTAAACGCCCGCCGTGCCTCTAACAGATCATCCATGCTCATGTTAGGCATTTGGATCGGCTTGAGGTCGCTGACGATAAAAGGCGATCCCTTCTGCCCCTCCTCGAAGAAGTATTGCAACGTGAGGATGCTCCACATTCCGCCTGCCAGCAGCTTCTCGTACTTTTTGACGACCTCTGAACTGATCTCCGCCTTGGTGGCAAGGTTGGCGCACATAGCTTCGTAGGCGTCCCGATTCTGGTCCAGCGTCACACTGACCTTGTCGATGATCTTCAGGCTACCGCGTTCACGGACCGTGGATTTGACGGTTTCTGCCTTGTCGGGCCGGACGTAGTTTTCCGTCAGGATCTTCTTCACCGTCTTCAAGCCGTCCTGGATGACCTCCTCGTCAGCGGAAGTGCAGTAGTTTCCTAGCAAATACTCAAGGACGTAGACCGGCACGTTCGCGCCCTCCTTGACCATCTTTGCCAGGTCCTTGCGGACGACCTTTCCGGCGAAGTGTTCGTTGAGGAGATCGTCAAGACTGGCATCCATGCTGCTATCCGTATCCGTGCTATTTGGTTCAGAAGTCATCAGTAAATGCTCGGTCTATGGTCACGTCAGTAGTTGCCTTCTCGATACCCGATTCGGCCTCTCGGAGAACCAGGCGGTAGGGTGTCTTTCGGTCGTAGGTTTGGTCTTTCAGAACGAGCGTCACCCACTTTTTGCGCTCATCCATGTTGCCGGATTCGCTCTCGAAGGTCACGGTCTCAATATTGGTGACGGCCTCTTCGCCCTCGTAGACGCCCACTTTCAGGGTGACCGCCTTCACTCGGTCGGTGACTGCCTCCATCTGCAGGAGTTGAAACCGGTGCATTGCCGTCGTGATCTTGTGATTGCTTCCCAGCACATGCACCGGCACCTGCTTCGTCTTGGTCGCGGATCGCGAGCCCTTATCCTTGCGATGCCTTATTCGGATCACCGGCACGACAATTTCCTGGAGCATCGCGCCGCCATGCACGAACTGCTTGCTCCCCTGGAAGTGGAACCGATTGATGCCCCGAGGAATCCAGAATTCCATGTCACCGTCGGCGCCCGCGGTATCGCGGGTGTGACCATGCCAGGCTGCCTCGTGATCACCCAGATGGCGCCCGAAGAGGTAGCGTTGCTTCGCCTTGATCGTGCCCGGAGGCTTGTCCTTGATGGGGCTTTTCTCAGTCTCGTCCGGGGCGGACTCGGTAAATACAAATCCATGGTCGGCCGTCACGACCACGTAGTTCCCGTTCAGACTGTCCACGACATAGGAGACCAATGCCGTCAGCTCGCTGATCGCTTTGCGCACCGCTGCAAAAGTTTGACCCTCCTGCGCAGACTCACCGACGACATCGATGGCGTTGTGATAAATGTAGACGACGCGGTGCCCCTCCACGAACTTGCGCCCGTCCGCCTTCTTCATGGCGATCAATTCATCGGCCTTGCACGCCATGCCTTCGACTCCGTTCAGGATCTTGGTTCGCTCGTCGGTGGAGCCCGTGCGTTTACCGTCTACCCGGACATCCGCCTTGTCGGAATACGCCAGCTTTTCGTGAGGCAGGAGGCTCGCCATTCCCAGTGAGGTGTAGGAGGGGAGGACCCCCAACTGCGTGAGCAGTTCAGCTTCATAGCGGTATTTTCCGTTCAGTTCCTCCGTCAGCTCTTCAGCTGCTTCATAGCGCAGCGCATCACTGATGATGACAAAGGCCTTACGATTCTCCGCTTTGTCCAGGCACGGTTGCACATGCTCTTGGAAGAAGCACTGCTGGTTCTTCACGCCCTCGATCTCCCAGTTCATCAGGAGTGCAGTGGGGCCGCTGGGATCGACGAACTGGCCCCACTTGAGCGACAGGTCCTTGAGGAAGCCCTGGCTGTAGTCGGCCTCGATGCGCTCCCGCAGATTCTTGAGCAGATCCCAGCTTTGTTTTTCAGCTTCATCCGCCGCCTCACAGAAACGCCGGTAGAGCTGATCGAAGCGGTAGAGGTCAGTGGTATACCGAGTGTAGAGCGCAGACGGGCTTTCGCTGGCGAATCCGTCACTGTGCGTCTGCTTCAGAGTGAGATAATCCCCGGCGGCCACCAGCGCGTCATAGGCGGCGTGGAAGGCTTCCCTTGGGATTGTGGCCGAGCCCTTGACCTTGAGGGATGCCCAGTGGCCATCCTGACGCTTCACCGCGATCTCCCGGATGCTCGCCGCATCGGGTGCATCCTTCGTGTCCAGAACACGATCCCGTAATTGGCTCAAGACCTTCTGCTCAGCGACCGCGAAAGTGTTCAAGCCGACCAGATCATCCAGTTCCAGTCCGATGAGCTGGTCGTCCAATTCCAGAGCACCAGCGGCCAGGCCGGACACTGTGTCGTAGCTGCTGCCCTTGCTTGCGCTGTCCCGCCACTGCGCCAGGCAGACGATCGCGTTTTGACGACCCACGGCAGGTAAAACCAGATGGTCGAAGCCGCCGGGAAGGTGCGCGTGGAGACAGTGCTCCATATCGGTCACTAACAGTCGGATCAGAAAGTTACGCAATGACGGCACGTCCTCCTCGTATCCGAATCGCACCTTCACCATCGCCCAGAACGCGTCTTCGAGGTCATACTTCTCCACTTCCGCCCAGATGGCGGGAGACTTGCCGAGATCAACCTCTTCCGCATCGTCCACGTCCGTCCAGGCATGAAAGAGCGTGCGGACGATATTGAACAACTCCGACTGATCGGACTTGGTGACCACCGCAGTCATCTTCCGGTCAAGGTCGAGCTCGTTGTCGGGTGCCTCCACGAGCTGCTTCAGCTTTGCCAGTCGCTCCTTGTTGTCGAAAAACTTGCGCCGCGCCGTCAAGTGTTCGCGAAGATGTTGGTTCGCCAGACCCAGTTCATCCAGGATGATCGAGGCGCGGTCGGCACGTAAGCTCCGGCTGTAGAGGCGAACGTCCAGCAGCCAGTCGTCCTCGTAGTCCGGTTCCTCGGTCGGGGAGTAGATCAGAAACTTCGATTCCGGCTCCTTCTGCTCCAGTCGAATCTTGGTCTCAAAACAACCATGCTGCTCCAGGTTGATCACATTGACGTTGGCGCTGCCAAAATTAAGGAACGGCAAGCCACCCACGAAGTCGCCGAACTCCTGGTCGGGATCGTGCCAGAACACAATCCTGGCCTGCTTGTCTACGAAGAGCCGACTCAGAGCGTCGTTGAGTTTTTTGGTATCCATGAGGCTTCTACTCCTTTCCAGTGACCGCTTTTACCTTGGCGAGGACCTTAACTCATCGACATTGGATTGAAATCATCCAGCAAACTTGACGGCGAGCCGAAAAACTCACCGCTGCCCTCAGCTACTTCGGAAACAACTTGGGAAGGATGAACTATGCAAGCTACCGGAAAACAAATCTCCCAATTGGCTCAGGGATTACCGAAGCCGCGTGCAAAACGGTAGTGAAATCTTGGATGTGCGGATCGGGAATGAAATGGACGAAATCAGGCTCTGACGGAATGCTCACATTGCGCTCTCTGAGCTTGACCACAAACTGATGGAAAGCATTCTGGGAAAATTTGGCCAAAAACGGCCTCACAACCAGCTAACGACCACACCCAACATGCCACCATATGGCCTCATGTTAGCGTCACGTCTAATTTCGGCCACATCCGTTGTTTGCCCCTTACTTTTTCAACGTTGCTAGAAGCACGACATTGCTAGTGCTTTCAGGGCTTGGTCGGAAGGGCTTTTCGTGAAGCTCCAACTGACACTTTTTTGCCGTTTCCGCAATGTTAGGAAGATCGTGAAATTCTTTGGAAAAGACCACTTCCCCAGCCCCTGCCACAGATTGGATCTTCGCGGCATAGTTGACCGTATTTCCAAAGTAGTCGATGTTGGAATCAAGCTGCACCGCGAGACACCTCCCGCGATGAATAGATACTCGAAGGGCGATATCTTGTTCGCCGGGGCGAAACCTTTGCTGAATCTCGGTCGCCGCCCGCAGTGCCTCTTCAGGATGCGAGAAGGCAGCCATCATCGCATCGCCTATCGTCTTCACCACTGTTCCTTTCCGTGAACTGATGATGTCATGGAGAGCCACAAAGTGCGCGTGCACTGCATTGAAGGCTTTCGTGTCTCCGAGAATGGAATAGAGCGCCGTCGATCCCACAATATCAGTGAAGAGTATTGTTTGAGCACCAACTTCGAGTTTCAGCCCAGATGCGATCGATTCTTCTGAGAACAGATCGCGAAACTGTTGGAAATTAAAGAGTTCGGAAGGCCAAAGTGAACTGGGGTCGTGTGCCAGTTTCTCTAGAACGACATTCTGTGGTTCATCGTCTGAATTGGTCGTAGCCAGCCTAACATAGCAGTCGATGATCTCCGGGCCCTCAAGACGCTGTTCCTGAAGAACCCAAGACACGTCTGCGGCGCCCCCTGCCTGAACGACCTCAAGAGAAAGCGATGGTCCATCACCAGTCGCAGACCGAAGACGATAGCGTCCTTCAGTAAGGATGAGATCGGTCGTAAAGGTCGCGCTAGGAGCGATGTTCTGCTGCAGAACGATGTGAGGCTTCTTGGCTGGTTCAGCCGAACAATAGAACACCTCACGGACCTCACGAATCTCTGGCAGAATTTTGAAAGTAACCTCGATAGACTCCTGAGTGGTCGCCTTAAAGTCGATGTCGCAGATATCGCACCGACCAAACTCGCGAAGCTCGCCCAAGGATCGCGATTCTCTGCGAACGCCTTGGCAATGGGGACACATGACATCCCATGAGATGGACAGCAGCCCTGCCTTCGTGCCCTCCAGCAACAGACAAAGTGCATCGTCTAACTCCATCCCCCATTCGAAAGCCAATATCTTTGGACGAATGCGAAAGAGAACTTGATCGGAAGCCTTGCGGACATAGTGGGCAAGTCGTTCCATCTCGACAGCTGGGATTCCCGCTTCTGAAAGCTCAGACAGCCCCTTGCTAAGTCGAGCTTCATCAATCGTGGCATTGGTGCTAGATAAATGACG
>CALLLI010000380.1 GCA_938082635.1 uncultured Verrucomicrobiales bacterium | reverse complement strand
GTCTGTCACATTGAAACGCAGAACAAGCGCATGGAGAGCAACGGCTGACCCGCCCCGAGTCGCAAGATGAACTGTAAATCCAAACCCAGTCCCGCATCGAGCGTTCGCTCCCGGTCAGCCTTGCCTCATGCTTGACGTTCGGCTTACAAAATGAAACGACCTCTGTAATCGACGAACTTCGCTTTATCGTTGACCTATTTTCTTATGATAAGAATTACCATGTTTTTGAAACGGACAGCCGCATTTGCAGCATTGTTGACAGTTTTTCTCTTCACGACTGGGTGCGGTCTATCAGGTAGCGGCACATATACGGTAGCCAATGACCAGGACTCGTTCACTGACGAGGTGGATGGTCGCAAGGTCGAGTATCGGAATTGGACGATCACGATTGATGGCAAGGAGATTCCGATCGAGAAGAAGAAGTCAGTAATCAGAATAGACAATGCGGGCGGAAAGGTTGACATTTTCGTCAACGGGAAACAGGTGCACAACGAGTAGCAACGCATTCTCGAACTGCGACTAGGCCGCATAGCAAATCCCGCCGAACAAGGCGTCGATCCTAACGCCTGACCCGTCTCTAGCCGAAGGCCTCATGCCCATTCAATCATCAACCCAGAAGTCAGAACGCGCCCTCGGTCAGGCGTAGGATGACTCGGACGTTAGCCTCAGAATAGAAATTCCGCCACACCAAGCCCAATCTCCCAGAATAGAAAGATCAAAACCATGATTACACGCACTACCCATCGCTTCGCGCTCACCTCAAGAGGCAGCGTGAGATCTAAAAAAAAGGGGCTCTCCGTCAAGTTTGCTGGATGGTTTCAACCGACTTCGGAAGGCTTGGTGTCCCCGAAGTTGATTTCAGTTTACAGGGGTAGGCTCTTTCGATTCAGCCACGGATCTCAAGGCTAACCGATTACCTGCGCAATCCTGCACCAAAGTTCAGTAGCATAAATCCCGCCCAAATCAGACTCTGCCCTGTCTACGTAAACGACTTGCTATCAAGGGGTAGCGTGATTTCGATTGCATTCGAAGATCATCGATTCACATGATTTCCATCCAGCCAATCTGACGGAGAGCCTAACAAATTTCGCTGCCACCTGAGTAGTTACCTAAATATGCGGATAGCTCTGAGATTGATTACCAAGATTTAGCGCTCAAATTTCATGAAGTTGCTGAGTTCATGGGAGATTTAGAAATCGACTATGATTCTAGAAGGCTTGGTGGCGTCAGCCATGTACTGGTTCAGCGGAAATGGGGTTTCTGCGGTTTTAGTTTAACGGAATTTCTGGGGCTCTCTGGGTTGTCTTTCTGGCCGCTGGCGCGGCAGTGGTAAGTTTTCAGGCATGGCAGGCTCCTTTAAGGCGATTGCATCAGACTGAGGGCCTTCCGACCCTCAGTCTACGATCGCCTCGGCGTCGCCTGACTTTGAGTATTCCTAGGCAACGTGCTCTTCAGCTCTCGTTGCTTCTGCTTCCCCAAGTCCATTCAGCTCAGCACAATGCATTCGATCTTCAATACTTTTCCCTGACCAATAGGCGATTCTTTGCGCTGCTGCCTCTTGGTGTTTTGACTTTCGTTCGCTTGCAATCTCCTCACGCTCGCCGTTCAGACATTGATGTGGTGTCACGTAGCCGATTGCTGAGTGTAGGCGTTCTCCGTTGTAGTAATCTATCATTTCTCCAATGATTCGCTTGCCGTCCTCCCAATCGATTGGCGACTTGCTGTAAGCATACTCTTTGAGCGTCCGGTGGAACCGTTCCAGCTTGCCGTTGCTCTGGGGATAGTAGGGGGAGGTCATGACGTGTGTTCCCTCAATGTGATCGACGAACTTTTTGAAGTCGTGGCTGCGGAACTGGCTTCCTTGGTCTGAGATGATCCTGGGCTTGGCATGAGGATACATTTCTTTCGCTGCCTGGATGACTTGCTCAGCGTCTCGTTCTGCCATCTTTGCTCGGAGATCCCAGGCGAGAACGGTTCGTGAATAGCCATCCAGAATGGCTATGAAGTAGTAAAAGACGCCTCCTATCTTGAAGTAGGAGAAGTCGACGTGCCAGTGCTCGTGAGCCTTTGTGGGCTGCTCGAAACCCTTTCCTTTACGGCTTGGCTTGCGTTCTTGGGTGATCAGTAGGTCATGCCTTTTGAGAATGCGATAGACCGTGGCTGGGGAGGCGTAGGCGACGTTGTCATCAGTGAGCATCCAGGCGAGACGCCTGTAGCCATGTCCAGGATGCTCTTCGGAGTAGTCGACAATTGCGCGAATCTCTTCTGGAAGCAGCCAGTGGCTCTTGGGCACAATCTTGCGTGAGGTTGGTGCCTGGTCGAGGCGTTTTCGCCAACGGAGGAATTTTTTGTAAGGGAGTGAACAACACTGTGCTAGTGCCTTGGCGCTGAGTTCGGTCTTTGCTCGCCAATACTCGATGACTTGAACGATCTCCCGACGTTTGCTCTCACAGATATGCGTATTCATGTGTTCTCCCCAGTCTTTTTTTTAGCCTTGAGATACTCGGCCATGAGTTCGGCGATGACTTCGTCTTTCTCACGAACTTTGGCTTCAAGTTTCTTGAGCTTGTTTCTTGAGCTTGTTTCCTGAGTCAGTGGGTTTGGGGCCTCGTGGACCATCGAAGATCATGGTCGCATTCTGGAAGAGCTGGGTCTGCCAGTCATAGAACCGACTGGGTTGGATCTCGTGTTCGTCACAGACGTCGGAGATTGGCCGCCCCTCGACGAGGTGCTGTTTGAGGATCTTGATCTTCTCGACGGTTTTGAAACGCCTTCTCGTGGATTTCTTGCTTGGTTTTTTCAATTTTCGGTTGGTTTACGAGCGCCCCAACCATTCCTCTAAACTCGACCGGCGAAACTCCCATTTCATCTGAAGCGCAACAAGTGGCACCATCTCACGAGGCGTAGGCCGATTCAAAGCAGAAGCAGGAAGCACTTACACCCTAAGCGCGACAGTCCATGCTAGCGTAGAAGATCTAAATACCACCAATCCGCGATTCATTACCCGGCTCAACCGAGCCCTGTGGACGCGAACCCTATCAGCCTCCCAAACCACCGCCTACTCCGGCTATGTCTTCATGGGTATCGCTGGAATGGCCTTCCTTTGGTTCCTTCTTGGCACGGTGTGTCGGCGAAGCGCCGACACACCGTGCAGATGAATACCCTCATCATCAATAGACACGACATCCGTCGCCTCGTCGATAGCATCGGCCTGGACACACTGATGGCGGAAATGATCACTCGCCTGAAGACCTCCTTCGCGAATGTCCACACGGGCGATATTAGCACGCCCGCACGCTCGGGTTTCTCCTACCATCGACCACAACTCGGCCTCGTCAAATGGATGCCTGCCATGCAAACCGAAGGACCTGTGTGCGTCAAGATGGTCGACTATCATCCTAGCAATCCATCTACACTCAATCTGCCGACCATTCTTTCGACAACGTCCTTGTACGATACTCGAACGGGTCACTTACTAGGCCTAGCAGATGCCACCTTCCTCACAGCTCTACGCACCGGTGCCGCCTCTGCAGTCGCCACGAGTTGGCTAGCGCTCGAGGACTCCAAGGTCCTTGGCCTCATCGGATGTGGAGCCCAGGCGGTGACTCAAGCTCATGCCATCCCCCTAGCACTACCCGAACTACAAGAGATTCTGTTCTTTGACACCGATGACGCCACAATGGCCTCGCTGCCCGAGCGTTTAGCCCCGCTCGGTATCAACGCCTCGGCCAAAGCAGCCACACTTGATGAGCTGGTACCGAACGCAGATATCATCTGCACAGCCACCTCGGTCGACGTGGCAGGAGGACCTGTCTTCCCAGACGGCAAGGAGAAGTCCTGGCTGCATATCAACGCCGTGGGCTCAGATTTCCCAGGAAAGACTGAGGTGCCACTAGCACTCCTGCGACGAGCGATCGTCTGCCCGGATTTCAAAGAGCAAGCAATCGCTGAAGGAGAGTGCCAGCAACTTGGTCCAGATGAAATCTGGCACTGATCTTGCGACCATTGCCGTAGATCCGGGAGCCTTAGCGCACTACCGCGATCAACAAACTGTCTTTGATTCGACAGGCTGGGCAGTGGAAGACCTCGCTGCGATGGAGATGCTCATGGAGTATGCGAAGGAACTTCAGCTCGACCAACGCCTTGAGTTAGAGTCCGTCTCTGATGACCCCATGAACCCTTACGAGTTCGACATCTCTCAGCCCCTCATAGCTCACGCGTCCTCATTCTAGCATGCACTCACTGTTCGACGACTCCCATCTTGCTCAAAAGGCAGAGGCCTACGCCTTTGCACAAGAGCACTTGCAGTCGGACGTCGTCAGTGCAGACCGGACGGCCACCTTTCCAAGAGACCTCTGGCTTACGTGCGCGCGTCAGGGTATCCAGGCGTTGGCCGCACCAGAAGTCCATGGGGGCAAGGGCGACGTCGATTTGCTCACAAGCATGCTAATCATGGAAGGACTCGGCCGAGGATGCCGTGACAATGGCTTGTGCTTTGCACTCAACGCACAGATGTGGACGGTGCAGTTGCCTATCATCGACTTTGGAACGGACCAGCAGAAGGCCAATTACCTTCCACGATTCGTCAGCGGTGAGATCATTGGTTGCCACGCAGTGACCGAGCCTAACCACGGCTCGGATGCGTTCAGCATGGAAACACACGCCGAGAAAGTTGAGGGAGGTTACCGTCTCAACGGCACGAAGCGATTGGTTTCTCTCGCTCCCATTGCCGATGTCGCCCTGCTCTTTGCCACTATCAATCCAGAGCTCGGCAAGTGGGGCGTGACCGCCTTCCTAGTCGATTTGAAGGCTGAAGGAATCCGTTTAAGCGAGCCCCAAGAGAAGATGGGATTGAGAACCGTTCCCATCGGTGAGATTCACTTGGAAGATCATTTCCTAGCAGAAAGCCAACGCCTCGGTCCTGAAGGTGCTGGCGCCAGCATCTCAAGCCACTCCTTAGAAATCGAACGTTGCTCCATCCTCGCCAGTCAGCTCGGTGCCATGGAACGCCAGCTCGACGAAAGCGTGGCACGTGCGAAGTCACGCACGCAATTCGGAAAGTCGATTGGACAATTTCAATCTGTTTCCAACCGCTTAGCAGACATGAAGTTACGGCTCGGAACCGCCCGCCTCCTACTCTACCAAGTGGCGTGGCTAAAGGAGCGCAAGCAGCCCGCCATGATGGAATCCGCCATGCTCAAGCTTCACCTAAGCGAATCATTTCTCGCTTCTAGCATGGATGCCATTCGCACCTTTGGAGGCGATGGCTACCTCACCGAGACGGAAATCGAGCGCAACCTACGCGACGCGGTCGGCGGCGTGCTCTATGCCGGGACCTCAGATATCCAAAGAAACATCATTGCCAGCATGCTCGGCTTGTAGATAGTACGCATGGTCTTTCTTCTTCCAGATGCTGTCAGTGAAACAGCCCAAGCAGCGCCCGAACGGCAAGCGATCGTTTGTCGCAAAGAAAGTCTCACCTATGGCCAGCTTGAGCAACGTACCAATCAGCTAGCTCGAATACTTGTGGATCAAGGCGTACGACGAGGCGATCGCGTCGGCATCTTCCTAGACAAGAGCATCGAGAGTGCCGTCGCACTCTACGGCATCATGAAAGCCGACGCTGCCTATGTGCCGCTGGATGTAACCGCGCCACCGGCTCGGCTCGACTACGTGATCAAGCACTGCGGAATTCGTCATCTTGTCACCGCGCCCAACAAGCGACGTGCACTCGTCCAGCTACTCGCCACTCCAGATTGCCCTATAGAGTCTTTATTAGGGGCACCCGCAATCGAAGGCATCCGCGCCAGGCACGTCACGTGGAAAGATATTTCACTGACAAGCTCCGCAACCATCGACAGCGGTTGTCTAGATCAAGACCTTGCCTACATCATGTATACCAGCGGGTCGACGGGAGAGCCCAAAGGCATCATACACACTCATGCCAGTGGCTTGAGTTATGCCAAATGGGCGCACGATGTCTACAGCCTCCGCCCCGAAGATCGCCTCACCAACCACGCCCCGCTGCACTTCGATCTCTCCACTTTCGACTTCTTTGCTAGCGCCCTAGCAGGTGCCACCACAGTGATCGTCGGTGGCGAGTATCTTAAACTCCCCGCGAGCTACTCTCAGCTGCTGGCCGACGAGAAGATCACCACGTTCTTCACCGTCCCTTACACGCTGACACAGCTACTCACCCGAGGAGCGCTTGACCAACGTGATCTCACCGCCCTCCGCTGGATTATTTTCGGTGGTGAACCCTTTCCCATGAAGCACCTCGTCAGCCTCATGGCAGCCTTACCTCAAGCACGCTTCAGCAACATGTATGGTCCCGCTGAGGTGAATGGATGCACCTACTATCATGTCCCCCGCCCTCTTGAAGATGAGGAAACGCCCATTCCCATCGGAAAGACCTGGCGCAATGCCGACGCTCTGATCGTCGACGCCGATGATCGAATCCTGGCAGACAACAAACCTGGCGAATTACTTATTCTCAGCAGCACGATGATGCAGGGCTACTGGAATCGCCCAGATCTTAACAAGCTAGCCTTCACTAAACTCGCAGGAACCGAAGAGCACCCACATTACTACTACTGCACTGGAGATCTTGTCGAACGCCGCCCTGACGGAACCCTGAAGTTTCTCGGCCGTAAGGATCGTCAGATCAAGACGCGTGGCTACCGCGTAGAACTTGACGAGGTAGAAGCGTCAGTGATCAAACTCGGCCCCGTAGAAGAAGCCGCTGCCT
The DNA here is from genome assembly GCA_938082635.1 of uncultured Verrucomicrobiales bacterium. Lineage (GTDB taxonomy): Bacteria > Verrucomicrobiota > Verrucomicrobiia > Verrucomicrobiales > DEV007 > JAACDM01. The sequence continues at coordinate 6,380 of CALLLI010000380.1, read as the reverse complement.
TCGCCGTGCCTGACGGCGAGGGTTCTCACGCGATCCATGTCGCCGTCATTCTTACGCCTGAAGCCAATCAGGGAACCTCCATCGATCTTCTGAATGCCCTCAAGGAAACTCTCCCCTGGTATTGCGTACCACAGAAGCTTACCACAGAAGCTTACCACGGAGTTTACCCTTCCACGCACCACCAGTGGCAAGATCGACCGCCGCGCTTTGCAAACGCGAGCCATCCAGGCCTAACTAAATTCATGTCCGATCATCGCCCCCTCATTCTAGACTTCATTCTCCACGAACTACTCAACGGAGAGCAGGCGGACGAGCTTGAGTTCGATACAAATCTACTCGTTTCCGGACTGGTCGACTCTCTTGGCTTGGTGCGATTGCTAGCTCATTTACAAGAGCAGCTAAGCATCACCATTCCTCCAGAGGATGTCACGATCGAGAACTTCATCAGCATCGATGTGATGGAGCCTTACCTGAATACAAGAACCTCAGCCTAACACCTACCATGTCGCTCTCGTCCTTGCTCACCCACCCTCCTATTCGCTACACGATTCGGCAATATTTCACGCGGCACGGCCAAGGCAACTACCTTGATGAACTTGCGCTCGACTCCGCCGAGCTCTGGGACGCACTGAGAGAGTCTCACCCTAACTTCGTCGTTCCCAAGGATCGTGAAAGCTGGCTGCGCATGGTGGCCGAAGAGACAAACAAAGATGGCCTGGACGGATGCTTGCCAGAGCGCGCGGCTGCTATTTATCCATTGTTAGACCAGTATCAAATCGCGCATGCTCGCTCTCTCGGTGTTGGCAGTGCTGGCTTGGAGTATCAACTGAAGAAGACCAGCCTGGATCGCCATCTCACCGTTTTCGAGTATGCCCCCGAGAATGTAGAGCTACTCAAGACGCTCTTTCACGAGTGCAATGAGATCCGTCGGTTCGATCTCTTTGGAGATCAGTGGGGAGAGTATGCCAACAAGCCCGCCCAAGTCGTCATACTCAACCGACTGGATCCGCTCTTCTTCAATGAACAGTGGACAGACGCCTTCGATAAGATGGGAAAGGCGGGAGTCGTCCACATCCTCTACATTCCGGCGTGGATCCTTTCCGCGAAGTTCTACCTTCAGGCACACAAGCGCCACTTGCGCTATCGACTATCAAACACGCCTACCGTGTTTACAGGCTGGGCACGCACCCGCCAAGTGAAGCACCGTTTCTGGGCGAAGCACTACAAGCATACCGAGCACGCTCTTGCCGGACTCGACGGATTCTTTCTCACGAAGCGCGCATGACAGGCCTCACCAAGAGTCAGCGCCTTCTCTGGGCAGGCCAGCAGCTGCATCCGGAAACGCCTCTCTATAACATGGCGTTGGCTTTCGCCATCGAAGGCCCACTCGATGTCGCTCGATTCTCTCAGGCTAACAAACAACTCACTGAGAGATGCGAAACCTTCCGCACGATCTTTGCCGACGAACGTCGTTCACTTTTAGACAAATGCCCGTCAGCCTTGGCTATCGTCGATCTCACCGACACTGCTGAGCCAGAAGCCTCGGCCGCGACATGGCTCAAAGAAAGATCCAAGCGGAATTTTCAACTTGACAAGTCACTCACAGATCAAGCCCTTCTCACACTGTCCCCCACGAAGAGCGTCTGGTTTCTGAATCAGCACCACCTGATAACCGACGGCACCACCTCAGGCCTTCTCTTCGATGCGATGAGAAAGCTATACCTGGGCGAAGACGTGGAGCTTCTTCCTTTCGACAGCTACTGCCAGTATGAGACCAAGGTAAGCGCAGATAAGGCGGACGCTTACTGGAAGACCAAACTGAAAAGCGAGGCACCGGAGCCAGTGGTTCTCTATGCTTGCAGCCTCGTCACAGACACACTGGCTTCAAAGCGCGTCGTCGTAAAACTTGGAGCCGAACGCTCTGCGAAACTGCGAGCCTTAGCACTTTCGCCAGAGCTTCGAGGATTCACTGAAGACCTTTCCATGTTTCAGATGCTCGCCGGGCTCGTCTTTGCCTTCATCTACCGGCAGACGGGTGAACGGCTCCTTGGGATTGCCACCCCGACCCATAATCGCCCCACTCCTGTCTTCAAGAAGACGCCAGGTGTCTTCATCGAGATCTTTCCGCTTGAGGTTCAGCTAGAGGAGGAGTCTACATTCCTCCAGATCATCGGGGCAGTACGCGGGGAGGTCCTCACTTACCTAACTCACGCACGAAGCGGGCAGAGCCGCGCCGAGTTGGCCTCGCGTTCACAGATTCTGCTCAATGTCGTGAATGCCACCTTTAGCGACTTCGCCGATATGCCAGTGCAAACGGAATGGCTGCACTCTGGGCATGGCGACAAACAGCACGCCCTCCGCATTGCCGTCTTTGATTTTGATAAGACCGGCGACCTAAATTTCCTCTTCGACTTTAACAACGAGACTTTCGGAAAAAAAGAACAGGAGTGGACGATCAATCACTTCTTCAAGCTGGTAGATGCGCTCCTCGCAGATCCATCGCACCCCGTTGGAGACGTTGATCTCCTGACCACCGACGAGCGCGAGAAACTGCTTAAGACTTGGAACGAAACACACGCTCCGTTCCAAGATCAAACCACGGTCATCGACGAGTTTGAGGAACGACGCTGGGATCACCCGGAGCGTATCGCCGTCAAAGGCCCCTGCGCGTATGATGGAATGCTCGCCTCAATGACTTACGAGGAACTCGATCACCGGGCGAACCAGCTCGCGAATCACCTGACCGATTCAGGAATTGGCAAAGGAGATCATGTCGCCATCTTACTAGAACCCTCATTGGAATGGATGGTTAGCATGCTAGCGATCCTCAAGACGGGCGGCGCCTACCTCCCCGTCTCTCCAGAGGAACCCAGTGAACGTCTTGCGTGGATTCTCAAAGACACTGCAGCCAAACTGGTGATCACTCGACATGCGTTCAAAGACAAGCTGCATGAAGGTCTCGAAATGGTTGTACTAGACGCCGAAGAAAGCGCCATTGGCTCCGCGCCTGAAGTGCCGCCGAGCCGAGCAATCGCTCCCGAGGATCGATTCTATCTCATTTCCACCTCCGGATCGACCGGACAACCCAAGGCGGTCTGTGGCCGACACATCAGCGTCCTAAACCTCCTAGCTGATTTCGAGAAACGTGCACCACTACCTGACACAGCTCCAGGAACCTGGTGGACGAACGCCACGTTTGACGTCTCCGTCTACGAAATCTGGTCTTCACTCCTCTACGGTCGCACGCTGAACATCATCCCGCAGGAGGAACGCCCCAATCCCACCCAGGTCATTGACCTCCTCTTAAGAGAAGAGATTAGTTCAGCCTACCTTCCGGCATTCATGCTGCCCGATCTCGCGGCGACTCCACTGCCCCATCTTCAGCGATTGCTCGTCGGCGTGGAACCGGTTCAAGAATCTCTATTAGGAGAGATTCTTAACCAGTGCCCAACACTTAAGATCATCAACGGCTATGGCCTTGCCGAAGCAACTATTTGCTGCACGCTGCACAACGTCGCCACGACCGAAGATCGCATCACGCCAATCGGGCGCCCTGTTCAGAACCTGTCGACCTACTTGTTAGACCGGCATAGGCAGCCTGTCCCCATAGGCGCTCCGGGAGAACTCTACGTCGGTGGCATTGGCCTTGCCGAGGGCTACTGGAATCGCCCTGACCTGAATACGGATCGTTTCGTTCCCAGTCCCTTTGGTTCAGGAGAACTCTATCGCACCGGCGACCTCGCGCGACACCTTCCAAATGGCGATCTCGTGTTCATCGGTCGTGTTGATCAGCAACTCAAGATTCGCAGTCACCGGATTGAGCCAGGAGAGATCATCACAGCCCTAGAAAGCCACCCAGCAGTCCGCCAAGCAGCTATCCGCGCTTGGCCTCTCCATAGGCTCGCTGCTTATGTGACGACGCTAGATACGGTTACTTCCGAGGAGCTACGCACTCACCTAGTGACGCGACTTCCTCGCCACATGATTCCAGGGCATTACATTCCCCTAGAGACCTTACCCACCAACACCAACGGCAAAGTAGATACTCGAGCCCTTCCCGAGCCAGATCGCGAAGCCCCAGATACAACCGCGACGACGGAACCCGAGTCCACACTAGCTGGCATTTGGGCCGACGTGCTTGGACTTGAACAAGTCGGCGTGGATGAGAACTTCTTGGATCTAGGAGGCGACTCCATCGTCAGCATTCGCATGGTTGCTCAAGCACATCGCAGAGGCATTCGAATCACCCCTCAGCAGATCTTTGAACATCAAACCATCGCGGCCCTCGCCCAGGCAGCCACTTCTGTTGAATCCTCTTCACTGACAAAGACACGGCTGACTGGCCCGGTGCCCCTAAATGCCATTCAGCGCTGGTTCTTCAGCCAAGGCTTTGCGCAGCCTGCCGTCTTCAATCACCAGCTCTTTCTAACACTAGATCCTGCAGTTGACCACGTTACTTTAGAAACCCGCATCAATCGCATTCTACAACAGCATGAGGCCTTCCGACTTTCCTTCCACGGTGAACAACAGATCCTAGCGGAAGAGACACCCGCAGTGACGCTCTTGGACATGCCCGACGTCGACACGGCGAGCACCACCCTCAACGCTCCCTTCAACCTGGATCAGGCTCCATTGATCCGAGCAGCCTTCGTTCAACCCGGAACGCTGGTTCTCGTCGCGCATCACCTCATCATTGACGGCGTGTCTTGGGCCACGCTGGCCGATGAGTTGCGTCACGAAGAGCCACCACCGCACGAGCCAATTGGTTTCGGAACCTGGACCACCGCTCTGGACGCAGCCGCCCATCGTGGAGACCTCCGCCACGAAGCGGCTTTCTGGAGAGCCCAGCAGTCGGCCTTCCCTTTGCCCGTCGACCATTCTGAAATCTCGTTAGATAAGAACACCGAAGCTACCCGCCAAACTGTTAGTATCGCACTGGAGAACGATCAGTTGCAGCAAGTCTCCACCCCGATGCAGGAAACGCTTCTCACCGCCGTGGCCAGTGCTATCTGCGAATGGACACAATCGAGCGAAGCTCGCATCGACATAGAAGGCCATGGTCGCGAAGCGTCGCTGCTAGACTTCGAAGGCCATGGTCGCGAAGCGTCGCTGCTAGACTTCGATCTCGCCAGCACCGTGGGCTGGTTCACCAGCCTCTATCCCGTCACCCTCTCCATACAGATGCGAGACGACGCGAGATCACGCCTCGAGAACGTGACAAATCGCCTCAAAGCCATTCCTCGACACGGCTCCGCCTATGGACCTCTGGCCTTCCAAGACCCTGAAGGTCACGTCGATTACCAACCGTCCGAGATTCTCTTCAACTACCTTGGACAAGTCGAAGGAGAGCCCGTTGCGCTCGTTCGCCACAAAGACAACAAACGCACGCACCTCCTTGAAGTCGATGCCGTCATCACGTCTGGCGCGCTTAAGATCAACTGGCACTTTAGTGATCGACTGCATCAGCGCTCAACCATCCTACGCCTAGCCAATACGTGCAATGCCTGCCTGGAGTCGATCATTCAGGGCAAATCTAAAGCCGCATCTACCTCTCGGTCATCTCTAGACGAGAAGACCATGGACAAACTCGCTAACCTTCTTAGCAAAGCCGACGGAATCTCATGAAGAACGTCGAAGATGTCTATCCGCTAACGCCTGTGCAGGAAGGCATGCTCTTCCACACCTTATCTGCGCCCGATTCAGGGATCTATCTCACTCAAATTAGCTTTCAGTTAGAAGGCACGCTAGAACCTGAGACCTTTGAACGAGCCTGGCGCGACACCGTGGCTGCGCACCCAGCACTTCGCACCGCCTTTCTCTGGGAAGGCTTGGAGACGCCACTGCAAGTCGTTCGGGAAACCGTCGATCTCTCCTTTCGCTTCACGGAGAACGCAACCCAGCATGCCATCGAAACGTTTCTCAAAGAGGATCGCAAATCCGATTTCACTCTCGAGAAGGCGCCACTCGTGCGCCTTCATCTGTTTCAGTTAAAACCTGACTGTCATCGTCTTATTTGGTCCTTTCACCACCTGGTCTCAGACGGTTGGTCGACGCCCCTCATTCTTACAGAAATCTTTCAGCGCTACGACGGGCACTCGCCCAGCGAACCAGCCCCCGCCTATCGCAACTTCATTGATTGGAGACAAGAGCAGGACACCGCAGGACAAGAGGCTTTCTGGCGAAACGAGTTGGAAGGATTTACCCAACCACTCACTTGCCCACAACAGCCTAGCCTTTCGGCAGGGCTTACGCACGAAAACATTGAGGGATCATGGCGAGTAGTGCAAATCGGAAGGCAGGATCAAGCGCGGCTAGCTTGCGCTTGGCCCTCATCGATTTCTTTGCCGGATGGTCGCGCAGAACTTTCGCCGCCAACTCTC
>CALLLI010000379.1 GCA_938082635.1 uncultured Verrucomicrobiales bacterium | reverse complement strand
TGAGCCCGAACAAACATTGCAATGTTAGTATTTGCGACTATTCTTACATTATTAGTATAGCGGGTCGAAAATGCTTTAGGGTTAGTTACGGCTATGGCAAAGATTTTCCACCGATGCACGGCCTTAAACTGGTGCCATTCGGTCTAGGTCTGACAAGACCAGCACCATCTGCTGGGACAGACTATATGCCTATCATTGAAGTGTCGGGTCTCTGAGTGGTGATGGGGCTGGATGTGCGGACGGCCAGGAATGGCCATCCTACGCTTCCTATCTTGCAGGAGATCAGGGGCCGTGCCAGCCTAGCAGATGCGAAAGAGTCGATTTTTTAGGTCTCCGGTGATTAGCCTCGCGTTTCTTCTAGTCATCGTCAGCTGGGGATGGATTCAAGGTAAAGATGCTAAGAGCCCAGCCACGCTCGATGAGAAAGCCTCGTACAAGGCCTGGTCGGCCGCTTGCCAGACGATGCTGGAGAATCGGACTGGGTTGAGTTTTCCGGCGAAGGCTTATTTGCCATTGCCAGATCCTAGTCCGCTCTACCGGCTCGCAGATCTTGCGGTGAAGCAGGGCAGCACCTTAAAACCATGGGTCGGCAAGAATCCACCTCCACCTCGGGGAGTCACTTTTGATCCCTTCGCGCAGAAGCTATCTCTTTCAGCAAATAGTCGCGTGGTCGTTCACGGCGACCTGCATGGCGACATCCGCTCCTTGATGGCGTCTCTAGCAGATCTGCAGAAACGAAAGATCCTCACAGGGTTCAAAGTCACGGCTCCAAATACGCATCTTCTCTTTCTGGGGGACTACACGGATCGAGGTTACTGCGGCGTCGAGGTCCTCTACACGTTGCTTCGCTTACGATTGGAGAACCCTCGGCGCGTGTGGCTCGCTCGCGGCAATCATGAAGATCCCTACATGACCAAGCGCTATGGCTTCGCCGTGGAAGGCATCAAGAAGTACGGCGAAGAGTTTAAGCACAAACGTATCGCGGCGCTCTTCGAAACACTGCCATCCGTAATCTACGTCGGCACGAGTCGTAACTTCCTCCAAAGCTGTCACGGCGGCGTTGAACCTGGCTATGATCCGAAGCCGCTGCTCAGGAGTAGAGGTTCTCCGTCCTATCAGCGCCTGGGCACGCTCACTCGAGGAGAGTTTCGCCAGAAGCACAAAGACCTATTCGACGAGTCCTTTGATCCTGATTACCGCAAAGAACTCGAAACAACGTTAGTCGACTTTCGCCCAATCAATCCTGCGCAGCCTCAGACCCTTGGTTTCATGTGGCACGACTTCACCCTCTATCAAGACGAGCCAGGCCTTGAGATGGACCCGCATAGCACGGACCGTCTAAGATTCGGCCATTCGCTCACGCAAAGCATCCTGAAACTGCAATCCACGCCCTCCGCAAGGATTCGAGGCATTCTCCGCGCCCACCAGCATTCAACCGACCTCACGCCGATGATGGAACGGCTCATCGCTTCGAAGGGGCTCTTCCGACATTGGCAAGAGAAGGAAATCGCCTCTGAGCTAGACCCTCCTCCACCAATGGAATCGCAAGCCATCCGCCCGATCGCTAACGGCGGCGTGTATACTTTTAACGTTTCGCCGGATAGCCGGTATGGTGTGGGCTGTGAGTACAACTTCCATACCTATGGCATCCTCAAACTTGCCTCCAACTTTGCTAACTGGCGGATGGAGGTTGTAAATCTAAAAGTAGTGCACTAAGCCTCGGCATCCCAAGGGATTGCCACTCCATTTATGCTAATCTTCTAGCTGTAGGAAGCAAGCTTCGGCCCAGTTGGCATCGTCGCTCAGATCGAGGCCGCCTGAGGCAGGTTCGACGGTGAGAGTGAGCGCTTGGATGTCCTCTACTTCCAGTTTAATGAACTTGGCAGGGTCCGTGCTCCGTAGGCGTTCTCGGAAAAGCTCTTCTTTGCCTGCCCGGATAACAAACGCGCAGTCACCGGCAGGGGAGCGTTGGGCATCAATGCCGATGGTGGCTGTGAAGAGGGTGTAACTCGCGTCATTGGCGAAAGTGAGCGTGGTGCCACTGGCGACACCTAGACCTTTCTCGAAGCGATCCTGTCCAAGGCGAAGAGCATTTCCCCTCACATTCAGGTCACGCTTCCAGGTGCGGGGGAGCGCATAAATGGCTTCCGTTTCCGCTTGAGTTGGCTCAAGGTCGGAAAGGTAGTGAAGAAGGTCGGACTCGATCGTGAGGCGGCGCACTTGATTCCAGGCAAGGTCGATTTTCATGCCTTCACCCAACTGCATGTCCAACTGACCATCAGTTAGAGCGGCTAGGTTTCCAGAGATGAGCGAGCCATCACTGAGAGTCAGTCGGCTAGTGATCCAAGCGTCGATGTCTGGTTCGAACGGTGGAGAAGCGAGGAGCACGCCATGGACCTGCGCAGCAGGAAGGACTTTCAACTCTCCGTCTTGATCAAACGTTAGGCCTTGTTCATCGAGCTCATCGATGAGGCCGTTCACTTCTTGCATTTCCGTGGTGCCCGTGCCTGTCACGTAGATCGTGTCTTCCTCTAGCTCGACATAGGAACGCACGGCTCGCGCGAATCGAGAGTCAGGATTTGCCTGGCCGAGACGGACCGCCCATACGAGATCGATGGGGACCTCGAGTTTGCCGAGAACAGGATTATCAATCTGATAGGTTTCGTCGGCCAGTTTCAGGACATTGGTCGTGAAACGGCTGCCATTGGTCAACCACACGGTGTAGGCTGCCGGCATGATGTCCTCTGCTTGGCTGCTGGGGACAATAACGCGAAGCTTCTCAAGCGGCCAGGGGTCTTGGCCTTCGAGATGGAGGCCGTCCTCCACGGTGATCTGTTGGACTTGGCCTTCAACAAGGTCGCCTTCGAGCGTGATAACTTGATCGGCTTCGAGAACCATCAGGGATAACGCGAAGAGTGCGCCTGTGGCTATCAGCGCGCCTCGTATGGGATCACGGCGATGACGGAGCATCGCCCTCCGGGATGGAATTGGGGAACGCATCTTCTGGTTTATTCGTTGTCCTCCTCGTCTTCGCCTTCCTGGAGATTTTTGAAATACTGTTCTACAAGTTCGCGGTAGCGGGGTGGGTACTTGGATTTCAGGCCAGACAACGCATCAGCTTCGCGATCGCGTTTGCGAAGGTCATCCCACGCACTCTTGGCCGCTCCACGAAGGTCGCGCACTTTCTTGGGATCATCCTGAGCAGAAGCATTGCCGCCTGGTTGCTGTCCCTGACCTTGGCCTGGCTGCTGGCCTGGTTGCTGACCCTGGCCCTGGCCTTGGCCACTACCTTGTTGCTGCTGCTGTTGTTGCTGCTCTTCCGCTTGTTCGATGATCTTATCTAGCATCGCGACAATTTCTTGCTGCACCCCTTGCGTTTCCTGGCCTGAATCTTCGAAACCTAAACGACGATGGGAGAAATCCATGTGATCGGCGATGTCATCGACACTACCATCAAGCACGCCAGTGATGCCGTCCAAGGTTGCTTGAGCCGAGAGGCGCAGACGATCTGAGGCATCAGGATACTCTTCGAGAAAGCGCGCTAACAAAGCAATGCCCGCTTCTTTCTCTAGGCTATTCGACTTCGCCACGCCCCGATAATAAAGAATGTCCCCATCACGGATCGTGTCGTTAGCGAGTTCATCACTCAGGCTCTTCAGGTAAGGAAGGCTTTCCTCATAACGCTGCTGGGAGAAGAGCGTCCGGCCCAACACATAGTTCGCTTCAGCAGCAAAGAAGCGATCCTTTGACCGCGTCAGCTTGTAGAGATCGCGAAGGCCCTCGTGTCCTTCGCCTTCGCTGGCCTTGGCGGCAGCTTTACCCAGCTCGGGGTAAAGCGACTGCATGGCGAGCGCCATAGTCGTCGTGAGAGGCACGTCGTTCTCCTTAGCTCCAGCGATGGCATCGGTGGCCGCTTGCTTGCGCCCGGCAGGGATGGCCTCATTCTTCAGGTAAGATTCTACAAATCTCTGGAAGACGGCATCTTCGTCGCCCTGTTGAGCCTTGCTCGTGCCTAGCATTAGGCACGTCGCCAATAGTAACATTTTAGTCAATCGCATTGGGATCCTCCTGAGTCATCGTGGGTTGCAATTGCGTCGCCAATTGGCGCGTCATGTTGGTCAATTTGTTCTGCATCTCGGCAGCGCCATCGAAGCGCTCTTTCAGCAGGTCGGCGACCTCCGGTTGAGCCTTGCCCGTTTCCATGGCCGTCGTCTGCCGGTTGATCCGTTGTTGAGTGAGCCGGAGAAGCTTCAGCTCGGCAAGCGGCGGGAAGAGGCTTTGGCGTTGCTGCTGCGGTTGACCACCTTGTTGTGGCTGCTGCGGTTGTTGCTGGCCTTGCCCCATCTGGGTGTTTTCTAACGATGTGACAAGCTCTTGCAACGTCGTCTCGATCTCAATATGCGCCTCGCGCACGAGTGGCCCGGTTTGTTGGCGTTCCATCATCTCGGAAACGTTGGCGATCTCTGTTTGCAGGTAACCAACAACATCGCGAAAGACGATACTCGTGCCGTCATCGACCAAGAGCTGCTCGGCTGCCTTGGCATCTTCTTCAAGGGAGCGCTCCTCTTTGGCCCACTTACGAAGTTCGATCCGATCGGCACGACGCAGGCGCTCCGCATCCCCACGACGTTCAGCAATAGTCTTCGTGGCACCCGTCACGCCACGCTGCTTTTCTAACATCTTCTGAAAGACTTCCGCCAGCTTAGCGATCTGTTCTTCCTGCGCCTGGTCTCGCAACTCGTTCAGTTGGCGTTCGACCTCTTCTTTCGCCTTCTCAAGTTCCTCCTGCGCTTTCTCCTGATTCTCACCGGCCTTGCCTGCTCGGTTCTGGCCTAACTGCTGTGCCGCCTGATTCATCTGTTCCTGCGCTTTCTGGACACTCGCCGCTGGTGAATCTTCGCCCTCTTTAGGCTCTCCAGCTTCGGACATCTCTTGGGCAAGTTCATCCGTCTTGCCGGCAGTCTCGCTTTGTTTCTCAGACAGCTTCTCGGCGGCTTCCTCGCCTGCCATCTTCGCAAGTTGCTCCTTCTCTTCCTCGAGCGCCTTCAGCGCTTTCTTCATCTCTTCGATGGCTTTCTTCTCTGAATTTGCCGCATCTTTCGGCTTGGCTTGGCCTAAATTTTTCTCGGCCTCACGCTGACTGTTGGCAGCCTTGCTCAAGGCCGCTGACGGTTTCCCTTCGGAATCCGTTTCCTTGGCCAGCTCTTTCGTTTCCTTACGAAGTTCTGCCTGCTCATCCGCCATCTCGTCGAGGGCATCCACATCGCTACCGTCGCTCGCCTCAGTCTTGGCTAACAAATCTTCCTGCTTCTTGATCAGATCCTTCGTCTTCTGGATCTTCGCATCCATCGCCTCTTCCGCCTTCTTCGGATCCTCGAGAATTTCCGTGTCCTCCTGCAACTCGCTCTCCTTTTTAATCAGACCTTCGAGTGACTCTTTCCACTTCTCGAGTTGCTCAATCTCACGCTGGAGACGCTCATACTCACTTTCCTCATAGAGAAGGAGGTCAATCAGCGCCTTCAAATCACCGACCACTTGGCCTTGCTCATCAGTCGCGCTCTCGAGCTTGGCCGCATCTAACAACGCGCTGATCTGATCCATGCGCTGCATCAGCAGGAGCTGCTTGGACTGCTTGAAAGCGTTTTCGAGTTTCTTGGCTTGATCAGGCTGTTCTTCCCGAAGCTTGGAAGCGAGTTCCGTAAACTTCGACTCCAGGTCATTCATCAAGCGCTTGATACGCTGCTGTTTGGCACCTAACAAACTGGTATCCTCAGCACCATTCGTTTCCGCAGCAGGATCACCGGGCACAGGCTCCTGCGCCGGCAGCGGTCCGCAGACAAAGAGCCCTAACAGACTAGTAAGTAGGATCGACTTTCTCATGGCTTCGGCTGTTTGGGTTCTAAGACATTCTCTAACAACTTCGCTTTCTCCGTCTCCGTGCGGGTGCGGAGATCTTGCTGAGACTTCTGAATTTCGTAAAGGAGGTTTACGGCTTGCTGATAGCTCTCGTTCTTCACCATGTGGACGAGAATCGCACGGAGTTGCTTCAATACTGATTGCTGATTCGTCACGGCAGCGATGAAGAGCACCTTCCGTTCTTCCATCTCCTTGCTCCGTCGCACGCGCTCTAGATAATCGGAAGCCAGGGCGAGTTCATTCTGGGTGAGGGCGTCCAGCGGCTCGATGATGCGCGCCCTGAGGCGTTCTTGGAGCACCCCGTCTTTCTCTTCGAGCTTGTTGTTTCCAATCTCGAAGATCATCCCGCGCAGGCGCTCGACGATCGGAAGGACGTTCTTACTCACGAGCTTCTGCTTCTTCTGAGAACGCACAACTTGGCTACGCTGTTCCCTGGTGAGATCACCGGCGCTGCGAGTTTCAGCGAGCAAACCCTGGCATTCTGTGAGGAGAAGATCCTGCGTATCGACAAGGCCAGCAAGCAGCTCGCGCTGGGCTTTTTCACGACGGAGTAAATCATCGCGCAACTCTGCTTCGCTCACCACCCGAACGATGAGTTCAGTCGATTTCCCGACTTTAGGACCTGAGACAATGTCATTGTCAGTAGCATTAAAACGCAGACTCAGACGTGAACCTGCCGGGATCTCCAAGGACTCGATATCGAAAGCCTCATCGAGCTCCATTACTGGACTACCTAACGCATTCGCGGCACCTGCTGGGGTGTGATCGCCGGTCGTCTCTTTCGCCTCGCTGGTGTCTTCACGCCATTGCCAAGCCAACTTGACCTCCTTCAAGGAGAAGTCGTCTGACAGCGTCGCCTTGAAGGGCAATCGAGCACGCGCGACGACCATTCCACTGACACCGTGAAGACGCGCCTTGATCTGAGGCGTCTCGTCGTCCTTCAAACGTAGTTTAAAACGGAGAGGCTCGCGCGTGTCCAGTCCCTCGAGGTCTTTCAATTCCACTGTGTAAGAGCCAGAGATCAACTCATCAGCAGGAACTTCGCCCGCAAAGGCATTCTCGCGAATCTGTAAGGGCCAAGAAACATCGCCAGCCACAAGATTCGCCTTCGCGAGCGGCTTATCGGCCATGCCTCTCAATCCGAGACTCGAGCCCTTGAGCACATAGTAGGGCCCCTCACCTGGAGGGAGTTCCTGAATAGCCGTGCCCGTGTATTCTGGCGGCTTCGTCATGAGCTTGACGCTCTTGATCTCTGGTCGCTGTTGCAAGACGATCCGATACCACTCGCTTTTGATCTTCTTAGAGGTGAGCCGAAACTCTAACGGTTCTGTGACACTGATCATCTGGTGACCGAAGGACTCGCCGTCATCGGCTCGATCCATCGTTTCCAAACGCCGCCCTGCTCCGCTGCGAAACTCAACCTTGGCCGACTCTGGCAGATAACGATAACCTTCACGAACCAAAGCAGTCAGTTGATAATCGTCACCGCGCGGGATACGCAAGGTCTGCCCATCAGCATTGGCGACGTCGAAGTAGTAGTCCTGAGGCCAAGCCGCGGTGCCTAACAAGACATTGCGATTTAACCACGTACTCATGGTGTTTGTCTTCACGCAGGCGACACCTAACATCACACCGCCAATCAAGAGCAGAGCGAGCAGGCAGAGATTCGTCACAAAGCGGCCCTGACGTAAGACGCCATCGAGAGACAGGGACTCACCGGCAGCGAGGCCTTTGGCAATGGTTTCTTTGACCAAGCCGGGAGCCACGTTAGGCTGCTTGCTCCAATCCGTGCGAGAGAATTCCAGCGCACTGATGAGTTCTTCAGAATACTCACCGTGTTTCTCCATCTCAAGACAGAGCGCTTCGTCGGTCAGCTTCGCTTTCAACGGCCGCACCAGATAACGCCAAGCCACCCAGAGCAGCACGCCTATCATGAGCACGAGCATGATACCGCGCTGAGCACGGTCCATGCGGAAGAACCAGTCGATCAACAGATCCAAGGCAATGAGCGCAAAGGCCGCGCCGATCACGCGAATGAGCCCATCGACAGTGAACCACACGGCGACACGACGACGTAAGTTCGCCAGCTTGTCCGTGAGGAACTGCGGGAGCTTATCGAGTGAAGTAAGGGCGTCGCTACTCATAGGAAATCGTTAGAGCATCTTAAAGCGTTTACGCAGCGCCCACTCCAAACCCAGGAGCAAGGCGAGCAAGAGAAAGACACGCATGGTATCCCAGATCGGGATGGGTGGGCTAGGAGTTTCCAGGCGACGGATTCGATTGGGTATCGCTTCGAGCAGCTTGTCCAACTGATCGAGTTCGAAATACTGGCCACCACTGGACGAGGCCAGCTCCACCAGAGGTGCTTTATTCAACCACGTTGCTTGGGTTTCGCGAATGGGAAGGACAACAGAGAAGTTCGTGTCGATCTGCAATTCCTCGCCGCCTTCTCCAGGCAGCTTCACCGTGATGGTGTGCAGGCCTTGGCTCGCTGCCGTAATCGTGGACTCATACAAGCCGGGAGAATTCGGCACCAAAGTGAACGTAATTTCTTCGGCCTCCTGACCAGGTACCTCAAGCGTTGCCGTGACGGTGTCTTCTTCGAGAGGCTCGTAGTTAAGCTGTCGCAAACGGGCGGTCACGCGGACACGGTCCCCAACTTCATAGCGGAAACGACTCGTCTCGACCACACCACGTCGTTTCCCTGCCAAGGTGCGCCCCTCGATGAGATAGCGCGTGGTTTGCACCCAGAAGCGTTTGAAGAACTCGGCGTCAAGGCCGGGAGTCCGCCAACGCCAAGTGCCGTCGAATCCCAGATACGTTGTGCGGCCGGAACCGTAGTTCCCGGTGACTAACAACGGCCGCGCAATGTCATTGTTACGCAAGCCAGGGTCCGAATGCTCAATCAAGACGCGGGCCGCCGGCTTCGGCGAGGCTGCCGGGAAACTCCAGAAGATGCCGGGCAAGAGCTTCCACCGATCTAGCGTCTCTTGCGTGTCTGAGTAGAAGCGCATGATCGGCTGGTCGACATTCGCCGTCACAATGCCAAGTGGCCAGGGGCGATTGAAGGTCGAGAGCAAGCTGGAGACTTCGAGACTACCAATATCACCCAATGTCACTGGAAGGAGTTCACCGAAGGACTCGAGCTCGGGATTGGTCAGAAACGGACCTCCAAAGACAGGACCAGGCATGTAGAGGAAGCCACCCGCATGTTCGCCCACGAAGGATTTCAAGAGATCCACCCAGGCCGAACTGAACTCACGGGGATCAGGATCAATCATGACAATGACATCGAACTCGAAGAGCTTGTCTTTCGTAATCGGGAGTTGCGGGATGGGCGTGTTGCCTTGCTGCTGGCGGCCATTGTCCAAAGACTGGAGCCAGCAGGAAAGATCGACATTGTTTTCGCGATTGAAGAGTCGTGTCAGAGCGCGGTATTCCCAGTTCGGCCCACCAGAGATGAGAAGGACACGGGCATGATCATCTAACACCTTCACGCGCAGCGGCGCACTCGGCTGATTGTCCTCAGTATTGACTTCATTCTCCACCGGCGTGGCGCGGACCGTGTAGGAACGGAGACCTTCCACTTCCGGCTTGTGAGTGAATGTGAGCCTCATTTGCCCACCATCTTCGTCAATGGTGACTTCCTGCGTCTCCAAGACTTTCTCTTCCACAGGCAGAGACTCGTTTTCGCCTGGAGTGATCTCTAACAAGCTCACCTCAACCGTGGTCGCTTCGAGTCCCTGAGAGCGAAGCGTGGCCTGAATCTCGAACGGATCATTCTTCCACACTTGCGGGTCCGCATAGATCTCGGCGACTTGGAGATTGGTCGGCTTATCCGTGTCACCAAGTCCAACGATGAGGAGAGGCACCATACGCTCCTTGGCTTGGGCTGCGGCCTCGGCAAGACTCGATTGGGCGTTGTGCTGGCCATCCGTAAGAATGATCACTCCCGAAGTGAGGCGTTCCGTTAGGCTCGTAGTGAGAGCACGGGCAAGGTCTGTGCCGGAGCCCGTGGCTTTCAGCTCAGGAATCACGGTCTTCTGCTCAGCTTCCGGATTGGCCGGATCGGCTTCGGCGACTGTAGCGACCTCCTCGATCCTATCTGAAAAGTCGAGCAGACGCAGGCGACCGAGTTTCTCGATCTCGCTGTAGAAACGGCCGTTTTCCCAGGTTGTGAGTTTGTTAATCAATTCCGCGCGAGCAATGGGTGTTTGTTTCACCGTCTCAGCGCCTTGCCCTGTGATCTTGGACACCCCGACGGCGGCCTTGGCGTCGTCATAGGTATCGGTCTCATTCATCGATTCCGAGGCGTCGCGGAGAACGGTGACCACAGGACGGATCGTTCGGATCTTGTTGTAACTAACCGCAGGACCTAACAAGATCGCGAGGAGCAATAGAAGCGTCAGCCCACGCAGAGCTGCCAGGAACAACCGCACCCAGCCCGGCGCATCGGCATGGTCTCGCTGATAGAGCTTGTAGGCGAGATAGAGCAGGGCACACGCCACGGCGATGAGCACAAACACGCCCCAGGACTCAGGCAAGTAGGTGAACTGAAAACTCACGTCCGCATCATCAGGCACGCGTTCAGCGTCGAACCCAAGTAGTCGGAGAATAGAGGTATTGGCGAGCATGCTAGGATAAATAGATCAACGGGCGAAGACCGGAAGACGATCGTTAGGCATCTGTAAGATGATGCAGGCCATGGCCGTGCCGAATTCGTCGCTGTAGGGTGACGACCATGAGCCGTCAGGACGCTGTTTCTTCAGAAGCACGTCGCGAATCTGCGGGTACCAGTCATTCCACCACTTGCCACCTGCATGCCACATGGCTTGGACGGCGTAGTAGTGTCCGTAGAAGTAATAGTGACCTTCTGCTCGGGCGCGGTTCTTCTTGAGATAGTTCAGCCCCTTCTCAATCTGAGGCCCATCGTAGATACCTGCACTGAAGAGGCTGACCAAACCAGCCGCCGTGAGCGCAAAGGTCGTGTGCCCGCCACGCAGTGTGTAACGGAAGCCGCCGTCATCAATCTGGCTCTTCTTCACATAGGCGATCGTCTTCTCACGAGCGGGATCCGGCACAGTGATGCCCGCATCGCGAGCCGCTCGCAGCGCCATGATCTGGCAGACGGTCACGGAGAGATCCGCATCGGTCGGGCTTGGCTGATAACGCCAGCCACCATCGTCATTCTGCGCACTTAATACTAGTTTCACCGCCAAGCGAAGTTTCTGGCCTAACTCTTTCTGCCGCGTCATGCCATAAGCCTGAGTCATGCAGAGCATGGCAAAGCCATGACCATACATGTTCCCCGTACCACGACCCCCAGCTCTAGCAATGTAGCCAGTAGCCGATGTATTCCGGATGAGGAATTGCGTACAAGCTTCGACCTGTTTCCCATAACGGCCAATCCCAGGCGTGCTTCCCTCAGACATAAAGGCCAAACCGGCGATCCCACAGATGCCGACACTGCCATTGTAACTACTCGTTCCAAAGGCACCGCGATCGCCACCACGACTGACTTGGCGACTGGCGAGAAATCGTAGCCCCTTATCGATAGCACCTTGGGTCCGCCCATCGATCAACTCCTCAGACGTGAGCTCGCGAACACCGTCATCCACGACAGCGTTGGCACCAATCAAGGGCACGCCAAACGCACTGGCCCCAGCGAGTTGGGCGGTTCGACGGAGAAACTGGCGGCGGGAGGAAGGAGACGTAGACATGCCGTGTGAAAGTTAGTTGAGCGTTTCGCCTGGGACGACGGGGCTAAGCCCGTATACTTGTTTCAGGCCATAAACTAAAAGCCGTTCGCCATCGGTGTGGAGATTGCCAATGGGCTCATCATCATTGGCCAACGTGATCCGAGATTGGGCGATGAGCTTTCCGGTCTCGGAGTCTAGCTGAACAATGCCGCCCATCAACGGCATGTAGATGGCACCTGGCGTGAAGGCCCCGCGAGCATGGGACTTTCCAGGAAGGGCCGCATCCCAGAGGAGCTTGCCACCATGCGTTCTGTAACAGCGAACCGAACGATCACTCGCGACATAGAGACGACCACCATGCACAGCGAGCACGTAAGCATTCGGATCAGGCTCGCGGAACGGCGTCTTGGGCGTTTCCCAGGCAAGCTCACCCGTGCGTCGATTCACCGCGAAGAGATAGTTGAAGTCCATTCCGGCAACCATGACTTCATTGCCATGCGGCAAGATGCGATCCTCTTGAAGACCATCTAACGTTTTCCAAGGATCCTGGTAACTCGGGACTGGGCTGCCTATTACCTTTGGTAAAATCGAACTCCGTGGGTAGCCCACAGCCCAGTTCAACTTCCCAGAAATGGCGTCGACGGAGAAGAGTAACCCGGCACCTGAACCGACATAAGCATCACCCGCATCGATACTGATCGGCACCGGTGATTGGCCATGCACTTGCCCACCAGGCTCATCACAAAGGAAGGTCCGCCAGACCGTCTCACCGGTACTGCTATCCAAGCCCGCCAACCAAAGAGACGCCCCCTCGTTGATCGGCACAAGCAAGAGATTGCCATACGGCACAGGCGCACTAGCAAAGCCTGCACGCTGAACGATAGGGAGGTCTGGATTGACCGCCTCCTCTGCGCGGCGGTACCATTGGAGCTTCCCGCTGACCGCATGGTAAGCCACGAGCCTATTCTCCCGATAACGGCCGGAGACTCTCTGTTGCCTTATAAATCGATTCCGATTGTTCGGCTGCACGGGCGCGATTTCTGCCTTCTCGTCTTGGAAGTCTAACGGATCCCCTTGCAGCACGTAAATGTAGTCCTGTGCAAGCGACATCGATTGATGCACCCGATCACCAAACAGAAGCAGCTCTTCGGAACTGATCGGAAACGGCACCGTTTGCATCTGCGGATTGCGAATGCGACTCGTCGAGTTGTTCGTGTTCTCGTCCAAGACGAGGCTATTGCGAAAGCCTAACCATTTCAGACTTCCAGAAGCCGTGTCGCAAGCCACGAGTCGATCATCGGTCTTGAAGTAGGCCGTACCGTCCCGCACCAGCATCTGCCCAACAGGCATGAAGAACGTTCGCCAGCGGTCTTCCATCCGTGCAGGCTTGGAAGGCTTCTGCTGAGCCTGGCCCACTCGATTCCGATTGCGCGCTTGGAATTGCGCCTGAAATTTATTCACAATGCTAGGTAAGGGCGAACGAGGAGACTCCGGCAAGACCGCCCATTCTTGAGGCAACGTCAGATCAAATCGCTGTCGCCAAGCAACCTTCAGCGTCGCTGGAAGTGGCGCAGGCAAGTTCGCTTGCACCTGCATGGGGGTTTGTAACGTCGCACTACTAAGCTCAGTCCCACCTTGATTGCTGCGAACTTCTACAATGTCGGCACGAACCAAAGTCAGAATGCGGCGATGCGCCGGAAACTTCTCGTAGAGGACATCGACCATTTCCAAAGCCTGCCCTGCGCTGCCCACACGAGCGAGCGAACCCGCTAAGCGAATCTCCACCTCCACGGGATCGAGATCCGTCTTGGGATACTCATCAAGGATCTTGCTGAAGAGACGCACGGCCGGAAGAAACTCACCGCGCTCCATCTTCAGACAACCTAACTCAAACGCAGAATCATCACCGACGGAACTCAGGAAGAAACGGAGCACAACGTCGGCTAGTGCCGACTCGCGTGTTTCAGGAGTCGCCCGGGCTAACAAGACGCGCGCATCACCATCGATCTTTAGTTGATAGTCTTCCAGGCTGTCGCCAATGGTCCGCTTCATCGACGCTTCGATCTCGGCAAGCATCGGACGCATCTGACGGTAAGTATTGCCTGCATACGTCTCTTGCATCCAGTCGGCGCGAGCCAGAAGGGAATCACTGCTTTGACTGATCGCTTGTTGCCACAGACGCGTGGCAAGATCGTAGCGGCCTGTTTTACCGAGCTGCTCTGCGCGCTCTAGCAACATCTCAGCATCACTATCCGTCTTGACCATGCCTGAGTCCAATTGCCGAGCAAAGCTGCGGCCTGGAATGCGTATGTTGTCTTGAAATACCGCCGCGGCCATTCCCGCGTCAATGCCAATTTCCAACTCGTTGCCTAACGCATTGGCAAGCTGTTCCAGCAACTCGGGATCCGCGTCCAGAAACTCGAAATTCTCGAGCACATCAATGATATCACCGTTTGGCGGCTCAATCTCAACCACCGGAGGAATCTCCTCTTCTTGGGTCCATCCACTGCCTATGAGACCAAAGGCGAGCACACTCGCAGCGAGGCGAGTCTTCCAGTTTGGCGCTGTGTTTCGTAATGTCATCGGTCGTGTGCTAACGGCGTGCTCCCAACCACCAACCATAGATCAGTTCCAGACAGAGGAAAGCGAGGAGCAGGTAGAGTGCCCATCGCCAGAACTCCGTCCGCGATTTCGTCGCCCCTAGGTCCATCAGAGAGGCGCTCGCGGCCACGATCTCCACAGGCGACTCGCCCATGGCGCTCTCCACCGCTTTTAAATCCACGCGTTCCAGAGCGCTTTCGCTCGAATCGACGTTGGCCGCAAACAACACGCCTTCTGGTTCGCCACCGTCGGTGGGCGACAGTTCGATCTCGTAGAATCCGCGTCTCGGGGTGTCTTCAAACCGCACTTCCCAGCTCGTCGACTGCTCGCCGCCCGCCTTGGGCAACGCACGCACCGGCAGGCTACTACCCGCAGGGGTGATCACCGATCCATCTGGTCGAAACTCGGTCAGCTCCAGTCCATGAACCAAGGAACCGCCCACGGGAAAGACCCCTTCCCCGACACGCTGAGGGGCCATGTGACGCGTCAGCTCTTGCAACATGATCAGGTAACCGACGGCTTCGGCCGGCCAATTGCCCCAGTCGAGATCGAGCGCTGACGTCACCGTCATGACACGGCCATTGCCGAAACTCGACTCCACGATGAGCGGGGTCTTCTCGGGATTCGAAAGACTAGCTAACACAGTCACCTTTCCATTATCGAGCGCGGCTTGAGCCACTTGATTGCTCCACCATTGAAAGATCTTCACGCCAGCCAGCAGCGGGCTCCCGTCACCATCAAACAACTTCAGTACGGGATGGGAAACATCTTGTGGCTCGACCAACGTCCAGGCATTGCCTTCTTCATCGCCTTGGATACCTACTAGATTGATCGGCAACAAGCCCTCTCCCTCTCGGAACAAGTCCTTGTTATACGACTCTTCATCAATCTGATCGCCTAACACCATGACCAAGCCACCACCAGCATCGACCCAGTCTTCTAACCGCTGACGAGCGCCTTCGGCCAAACGGTAGACATTGGATAGGTAAATGACCTCGTAATCCGAGAGCGGCAAGGTCTCCAACTCAGAATCGTCGACCACCGTGAGATCGAGTCCGGAAATAACACGACCTCGCGGCGACAAAGCCTTCTGCATGAAGAAGGTTTCACTTTCGCCGTAAGAACTTGAAGGATCACCATCGATCAGCAACACGCGGAGCCCCTGGGTCACCCGCGCTGGAAAGTAACGCGTGTTGTCATCGGCCAAACCATCGCCATCGCTCGGCGCGATCTCTGCCTTGAGCCGCACAGGCTCTATTAAGGACAAATCTTCTGGACGAGCAAAGGTGAAGGTAAACGACGCAGCACCCGTTTCGCCAGGCCCCACGCGATCAATCACACGCTCGATCGGCAACATCTCGCCTGCCGTCAGACGCACAGCCAAGTCCGTCACCGCAGCCCGACCGCGATTCCGCACGGTCACTTCAAACTCGGTCGGCACACCGGCTATTAAGGCTTTATCTCGCACAGCCACCTCTTCGATTACCACGTTGTCCGTGCTCCCAGGGCTATTGTTGGCCGCATCCACCAGGTAGAGTCCCGCCGACTGTTCTGAGATACGCTTCAAACTCGCAAAGACTTCTTTCTGCGCCTCAGGCGCCCAGTCACGCGAACGGAAATCACTCACGACGTAGACAATGCGATTGACTGACGTCCCGCCATTCGCCGACGGATCGAGCATTTCCTCAATCTCGCTCAGGGCCTTGGGTAATTGTGAAGTCACATCGGCCGCGTCCAGTTGCTTGATCTCTTCAAGGATCTGATTCACCGCATCTTCCGTCAAGGGCTCATCTCGATAGACGGCTCGATCAGGGCGCGAGGCTAACACTAAGGTGAACGAATCCCCCGTATTGTTCGACGCCAGCGTGGTGATCCAATTGGTCACCGCCTTGCCTGCTTCAGTCAGGGGCGTCGTGCCACCACTCCTCGCATTCATGCTTAAGGAATCGTCGAGTAGGATCACGCGTTCATGACGCGCTGATTTGAAAAGACCACCACCTGCATCCGACGAGAAGAACGGTCGCGCCAGCAGAAGACCTAACAGCGCCATGATCAAGCAGCGCATCAGCAACAGAAGCAAGTCCTCCAACTTCACACGGCGCTTATTAATCTTCTGCGCCTGAAGGAGGAAGTCCATCGCCGCCCAATCCACGCGGCGAAAGCGCCGCTTGTTAAGCAGGTGAATCAGAATGGGCAACGCGATGCCAATGAGGCCGGCCCAGACGAGCAAAGGACTGGTAAAGAAATTTCCCATGTCAGCCTAAAGCAGAACCCTCCCATCCCGAGACATGCCACCCATCCCGGAGGGCGATGCTCCGTCATCGCCGATTTCAAAAACGCCGTCACCCTCTAATCCACTCGCGCCCCGTTCGATTCCACGACGGCCACAGAGGTCCGCCCTCCAGGTTGAAATGTTCGTCGACGTCGTCATCAGCTTAACGATTGCGCGAACGGCGAGAAAGTCGCTGCCGGGAAGCGAGATACCGCGAAAGCACGGCATCCAAGGTATCCTTCGTATTCATCAGCTCATAGTCTGCGCCTACCGAGGCACAAACCTTGCGCACGTCTTTCAAATAATTGTCCACAACCTCAAGATACGTCTTTCGCAACGCGCGAGGATCCGCGTGCACTTGATCATCGGATTCCAAGCCCAAGAAGCGGGTGTGGGTATCAAACGGAAAGGTCAGCTCGTCATCATGCATCACGTGCATCACCACCACTTCGTGCTTCCGCAAACGGAAGGCCTGCAATGACGCCCGCAGTTGATCGAGGTCGGCGAAGAGATCCGAGATCAGAACGACCATGCCACGTTTGCGAATCTGTTGAGCGAGATCGAGGAAGACATTCCCCACATCCGTCGTGTCATCCGGCTCCATCTGATCCAACTCGTGAACCAACCGTTTCAAGTGCATGGCGCGTCCGCTCGGAGGTAAGTTCAGCGTGACCTTGTTCGTGAAGGTCACGAGCCCCACCACGTCTTGTTGTCCTTGCAGGAGGTGTGTTAGAGATGCTGCCGCCGTGGCTGCGTAATCAAACTTCGACCACGTCTCCGAACCGTAACCCATCGACTTGCTCGCATCGACGATGATCGTGCAATTGAGATTCGTTTCCTCCTCGTACTCCTTGATATAAAGGCGATCCGTCTTCGACCACACCTTCCAGTCGACGTGTTTCAACTCATCGCCCGGGGAATACTCACGGTGCCCCGCAAACTCCACGGCGAAGCCGCTGAAAGGACTTTTATGCTGACCCGTGATGAAACCTTCCACCACCAAACGAGCACGAACATCCAGCTGCTTGATCTTCTCAAGCACCTTAGGGTCCAAGTACTTGGACGCATCTTCCGGGATCGTGCTGTCAGCCATGAAAGGGGGAAACCGCTAAGCTTCGTTGAACGCGGGTGCGAGTTCAGGAGCCACATCGTCCTGCGCACGACGCTCCGGCAGTTTCTCTAGCAATTGCTCTACCACGTGATCAGACGTGATGTTGTTAGATTCGGCATTGAACGTCGTGATGATGCGATGACGCAAGACCGGCTTGGCGATCGCCTTCACATCTTCAAGGGTAGCAAACGAACGGCCTTCCATCACGGCCTTCGCCTTCGCTCCCAGAATAAGGAACTGCACCGCACGAGGACCCGCACCCCAGCTCAGAAGATCGGGCACGAAGTCAGGCACATCCCCCTGGGACACGCGGGTCGCTCGCACTAACCGAAGCGCGTAGTGAATCACATGGGCTGGGACTGGCACACGACGCACCAACTTCTGCACGTCCAGAATCTCTTGCGCAGTAAGCACCGCATCGACTTCAGAGCTCACGCCCGAGGTCGTCGACGCCGCAATCTGATACTCATCGTCATAGTTCGGATAATCGACGAACACCTTAAACATGAAACGGTCCTGCTGCGCCTCAGGCAGCGTGTAGGTCCCCTCTTGTTCGATTGGATTCTGCGTCGCGAGGACAAAGAAAGGATTTGGCAACCCGTGGCGAGTCCCGCCAATCGTCACCTGCCGCTCCTGCATCGCTTCCAACAAAGCCGCCTGCGTCTTCGGAGGCGTCCGGTTGATCTCATCCGCCAAGATGATGTTGGCAAAGATCGGCCCCTTAATGAATCGAAACTCACGTGTCCCGCTCAGCTTGTCCTCCTGGATCACCTCAGTCCCCGTAATATCAGACGGCATCAGGTCAGGCGTGAACTGCACACGGCTGAAATCAAGCTTCATCGACTTCGCCAAAGTGCTCACCATCAGCGTCTTAGCCAAACCAGGCACGCCTTCCAAGAGACAGTGACCCTGGGAGAAGATGGCCATCACCAACTGGTCAATGACTTCGCCCTGACCCACGATGATCTTGCTCAGCTCCGAGCGGATCTTTCCCGTCGCGGATTTCACCGTCTCAAGGCTTTTCACTTCCTCGTCGCTCAATCGCGATTCTTCCACTGGCTGGCTCTCAGACATGATAGTTCATTAAATGTTAAGATGATGGAAATCCTAATAGCTCCAAAGAGCTACGCAACCCAATTCGCCTAGGATGCAGGATCTCGAGGGGAGTATGCATAGCTCCTCCACCCCGACCAGGCCTGATTGTTGCCGCTCCCCCAATCCCTAAGAGCACGAACAGCACCATACTGCTTCCCTAAGCTCAATCCACGTCCAACAAAGCCCTTTCCCCTTGCCGCGCCCAAACGGCCTAGCTAGACCTTAGCCGAAAAGCCAAATGGCTTCATTACCCAGCGAGTGACAATGTCAGACTACGCATTCTGAGTGGCTTGGAACTCGATTTGATCGCGTCAGCCGCTCTGATCTGCCATCAACAGGAGAGCTGGGCGCAGCTCTCCTGTGAACTTCCTCTGGATTGTCACGCAGCG
>CALLLI010000378.1 GCA_938082635.1 uncultured Verrucomicrobiales bacterium | reverse complement strand
TCGTTTTTCTCCGTTAGGCTTGTGGTTAGGAACACGCGGTCCGCCCAGATGATGGGCGACGAGTGGCCTTCTCCAGCAATCGGTGTCTTCCAGGCGATATTCTCCGTGTGGCTCCAGCGAGTGGGGAGATCCTTCTCGCCGCTGATGCCGTCCCCGCTTGGTCCACGCCATCCGGGCCAATTCTCTGCCATGAGGGTTCCGGTCAGAAGAAGGAATAAGGTTAATAGGCGCACGCAGGAAGTCTAGTCTGTGTGACCGAGCGCACACCACAAGAATCGATCCTCAGGTCAGAAACTCTTGCCCTGAACGCCCCCCTTCGACTATTGGTCATGCATGCAGACTTTGCCTTTCTCACAACGCCTCGCGGCTTATTCAGCCATCGCCCTAGCGTTCTTTCATAGCTCTTCCACCTCCTTTGCTGAGGAGGAGAAAGAGGATCAGCCGTTCTACTCCAGAAACGTCTTAGAACTCGGTGTCGTGGTTGCCGATCTGGAGAAGTCCGCCACGTTTTATGCTGAGGTCCTAGGCATGACAGAAGTGAAAGGGTTCTCTGCGCCAGCGGCGGTCGGGACCAAGTTCGGTCTAACCGACAACCAACCCCTTGTGGTACGCAAGTTTGTCACGGCCAAGGTCAAGGACGCCCCAGCCCTCAAGTTGATGGCCTTTCCTGAAGCGCAGGGTAAGAAGCCAGACCAGCAGTTCATCCATTCGACGCTCGGCGTGAGCTATCTCACTTTGTTCGTGACGGACATGGGAGAAGCGATGAAACGCGCGAAGAAAGCCGGCGTCAAGATATTAGGCGAAACGCCAGCCAAAGTCGGTCAGGAGGACTACCTAACCGTGTTCCAGGATCCCGATGGCAACTTCATCGAACTCATTGGCCCATCGAAGACGAGTCTTGAGAAACCAAAGGAAGAGAAAGTGAGTGAGTGACAGACATCCTTGCATCTAGCACTTAAGCGCTGCGCAACTGCTGCGGCGTAACGTCTCTCCACCGCTTCAATACGTAGCCGAGATACTCGTGGTGCTTAAAGCCGCAACGCTCGGCGATGTCAGCGAACTTAAAAGCAGCGATCCAATGATGCCTACCTTGACTTTAATGCTTATGATCGTGATCTGAGGTTAGATTTCCCATCCTTTGCGAAACGAAGGCCGGATGAATGCCTCGGCCTCTGGACAGCCTACGGCTTTCATGTTCTCGGCATCCCACTCGATACGTTTGCCTGTACGCAAGGCGAGGAATCCGACCAACAAGCCTTCCGTGAGCGTCGCCGCATAGTCAAAACCTGACTCGGTGCGCGGTCCGCCTTTGCAGGCCTTGATCCACTCAATGTGATGATCTTCGGTGCGAGGAAGTATGGGCTTGGGATCTTCAAAACCGAGGAACTTCTTTGTCGGTAGGAGCATGAACATCTCATTCTCGGACTTGTCGCCCCCATGCCACGTACGCGTGTAAAAGGTGCCTTTGCTGCCGACCGCCAGTGAGCCGTTGCCGGTCATCTTCTCGCCGTGAAATAGCTCCTTAGGAGGCAATTTCTTGCCATCGTAGAAGGTGAGTTTGACTGGTGGACGATCGCCACGCGCCGGGTAATTCATCTGCATGATACTCCACAAAGGCGGGCAGTCACTGGTCTTGGGCCCGGCATCAATGACCTCGGCACTGATCGGCAAGCCTAACTGAAGCGCCCAGAAAGCGGTATCAAGATTGTGCACGCCCATGTCGCCGATGGGGCCCGTGCCGAAGTCCCAACGCCCGCGCCACTTGAAGGGCACATACACGGGATCATAGTCACGATAGCCAGCGGGGCCTAACCAAAGATCCCAGTCCAGCGTCGCAGGAACGTCGTGCTTCTTCGTCGGACGTTCAGCTCCTTGCGGCCACCAGCCTGCGGGGCGATCTGTCCACACGTGAAGTTCACGCACTTCGCCGATTGCCCCTGACCGAATGACATCGACTGCCCGGCGAGAGCCCTCCATGGCATGCCCTTGTGTCCCCATTTGGGTCACGACTCCCGCCTTCCGTGCCTCCTCTTTCATGCGACGCACCTCGTAGATAGAATGCGCTAACGGTTTCTCACAATAGACGTGCAAACCACGTTGCATCGCCGCGATGGCCGCAATGGCATGCGTGTGATCTGGAGTGCTCACCACGACCCCATCCAGCGATTTCTCCTTGTCCAACATCAGCCGAAAGTCCCGATAGCGGTTCGCCTTCGGATAGGCCTCGAAGGCAGGTTTGGCGCTTTCGTCATCCACATCAGCGAAGGCCACGATGTTCTCTGAAGCGAGCGCCTTCAGGTTGCTGTAGCCGCGGCCACCTGGTCCAATAAAGGCAAGATTCAGCTTCTTGTCAGGGTCAGACCGGACCACGGCACTGTGCCCAGTGGTGGCTAGGCCAGCCGTGATCAAAGCAGAATCGCGAAGGAACTCACGACGAGATTTGGATTGGAAGCGTCTCATAGGTATCAGTTATTACGTGGTGAACGGTTAAATGTCAGTCAAATGGGCTGCTGCTTCATCACAAACACAAACGACTTGCTGGTGAAGCGTGAGGAAGGATGCTGGAAACGCCGTCGATAGCCCTCCAGTAGCCAAGCGTTTCAATTGCTCGGCCTTGGCTTCGCCGAAGACTAGCAGAAGAATGGTGCGTGATGCCAAGATGCCCCGCATGCCTACGGTCAATCCATGACTGGGCCGCCTGCTCGTCGCTGAAAGCATGGAATGCGCCAGGGAGTCGGTCGTCAATTTCGCGACGTGACAGTCGGCAGTCAACCCATCGCCTGGTTCATTGAACCCCAGGTGACCATTGACTCCGACACCTAACACACAGACATCGATTGGCCCGTTCATCTCTAGCCATGCGCTTACGCGCGTACATTCTTCGTTAGGTGATCGTGCGTCGCTGCGAAAACCAATGAACCGATCCTGGCTGATCCCCAGCGGCTGGACGAGCCGCTCTTGAAGATAAACCTCGCAAGTCGAAGGATCGTCTGGCGGCAAGCCCCCCCATTCATCGAGTTTCAAGATTCGAAGATTCGTTGGCCGCACGCCTTCCGAAAGAACGGACTCGGCAAACAACTGATAGGTTCGCGTAGGGCTATTTCCCGTCGCGGCGCAAAGAAGCATTCCAGGGCTCATTCGCCAAACAGATCGCAACAGCTCCGCCGCGATGGCACTGCCCGCGTCGTAGTCACGTGCGACATGCCATTCCCATGTGGCTGGAAGTGGGTTTCGATTCATGAATGGGGTCGGTCTCCGAGGCCTAACTCTCTCTAAGTGGAGTATGGACGATGAGCCCTCAAGGAACCAGCCTGATCAATTACCTCATCGCAACAAGACCTTCGCCGCGCTTTGCTAAGACAAGTAGGTAAAGCTCTCCTCTTGCTCCCTCATCCTACGAAGTGGGTGGTGATTGACATGGACCGTTCCATTCAAGGATCGTGAGATCGTTATGAACAAGCTCATCCAACGCGCTCTATTGGCATGCCTGGCACTGGCTACATTGACCAGTGGCATCAGGGCCGATCAATCCGAGAAGATCAAGCCTGCTAAAGAGCCGGTGAAAGATCCCGCGGCCGCCGAGTTTGAATCCATCTTTGACGACCATACGCTTGAGGGATGGAAGGCTCCCGTGATGAGTTTCTGGTCGGTGCAGGACGACGCGATCACGGCACAGTCGACGCCGGAGAATCCCTGCAAATCCAACCAGTTCCTCGTGTGGCAAGGCGGTGACGTCGGCGATTTCGAACTGAAGCTCAAGTTCCGTGTGACGGGAAACAATTGCAACTCAGGTGTCCAGCTCCGCAGCAAGATCAGGCCGGACGGATTGGCGGTGGGCTACCAGGCAGACATCTATCAAAGCGGGGCCTATCTGGGCGGCGTCTGCGATGAGATTCACACGCGGAAAGGTCCCGAACTGCTCACCCAGAACGGACAGAAGACGGTGACCGACGCCTCAGGAAAACGCACGGCCACCAACCTCGGGGCGAAGGCGACGATGAAACCGGCCGGGGAATGGAACGACTATCATATCACAGCAAAGGGCAAACACATCACGCTCGCGATCAACGGGGTGACGTGCTCCGAGCTCATCGACGGAGAGAATGCCCATTTCGATCTCAATGGCATCCTCGGATTGCAGTTACGAGCCGGCGAACCCATGAAGGTGCAGTTCAAAGAGATCTTCCTCAAGCGCGACTAAATTGATTGGAACACATCGCAAACCCAATCGTCACAGAAACTAGACTGTCGTTGTATGATTGACAGGCCATGCACGGACTGTGGCAGACTCAGCGCATGCAAAAACTCGCCCACTGCCTGATCGCCATCTTCGTTGCCGCCAGCTCGACCGCGCTCGCGGCACCGCTCGAGCTCAACGATGGCGACCGCGTAATCTTTCTCGGCAATTCATTTTTCGAGCGAGCGCGCGACTACGGCCACATCGAGCACGAGCTGCTCGGCCGCTATCCGAGCAAGACGATCACTTTCCGTAATCTCGGTTGGGACGGTGACACCGTGTTTGGCCACTCGCGCACGGGAGGGCGTCGGCGTGCGGTGTTCGGCGAGCCGGAGGAAGGTTTTCGAAAGATGGTCACTCACGTGCGCTCTCTGAAGCCATCGGTGGTGTTCGTTGCCTACGGCTACAACGAGTCATTCAGATACGGAGAGGCGCTGAAGCCGTTCCGCGATGGGCTCGAGCGCCTCCTCAAAGAGCTCTCCGCCAGGGACAACGCGCCGCGTTTCGTGTTGCTGTCGACGACGCCGATGGAAACCAGTTTCGGGGCCGATGACGCCCACGTCACTGCACGCAATGCGCTGCTCAAGAGCTACGCCGAGACCATCGGTGAGGTCGCCAAGACTGGAGGCCACGCCTTCGTCGACCTGTTCCAACCGCTTATCGAAACCGATAAGTCCTATTCAGAGAACGGCATCCACCCATCGCCGGAAGGCTATCGATGCATCGCCGAGATCATCGCGGAATCGTTGAACTGCCCACCTCCAGCTTTCGCGCAGTCTCCTGAAAACGTCCGCGAGGCTATTGTTAGAAAGAACACGCTCTACTTCCACCGCTGGCGGCCGCGCAACGACGCCTTCGTCTATGGCGAGCGCAAGGACGAGCAGAAGATCGCACAAACAGAACCGGAGAAGTTCGAGCCCTTCATTGCAAAGGCCGAGGCAAAGATCCGTGAACTGCTCGACAAACACACCCGCTAGAGATGAGAACGACAGCTTCTATTGCGACATTGATAGGGATCGCAAGCCTTGCCTTGTGCCCCGCTCAGCGAAACCTCCACGACATTCCGGATCCTGATCCGCAGGTGCAGCAGGCCTCGTTCAGACTCGCCGATGGCTTCGAGGTGAATCTGTGGGCGTCGGACCCGTTGTTGGCGAAACCGACGCAGATCAGTTTCGACCGCGCCGGGCGGATGTGGGTGTCGAGCAGCGAGACCTACCCGCAACTGAACGTCAACCAGCCACCGGGCGATCGCATTTTAATCCTCGAAGATCTCGATGGCAACGGCACCGCCGAGACGTCGTCGGTTTTCTACGACAAGCTCATTATTCCCGGCGGTGTTCTGCCCGATGGCGAGGGCGGCTGTTACGTCGCGCACTCGGAGGAACTGCTGCATTTGGCCGACACTGATGGTGACGGCAAGGCAGACCAGGAGACGGTGCTACTATCGGGCTTCGGCAGTGAGGACACGCACCACACATTGCACCGACTGAAGTGGGGGCCCGGCGGTTTGCTCTACATGCTCCAGGGATACTACATCGGCACCCACGTCGAGACCCTCTACGGACCGCGTCGACTCAATGGCGGCGGACTGTGGTCGTACGACACGCGCACGCGGCAGCTCGAGATCTACAGCCGTGGCCTCGTCAACCCCTGGGGCCTGACCTTCGACCGCTTCGGTCAGACTTTTCAGACCGACGGCGCCGGCGGGGAGGGAATCAATTACTCCTTTCCTGACGCTGTGTTCAAAGCTTCGCCACACGAGCACCGCACCTTGAGCGGCCTCAACCCCGGGCGCCCGAAGCTCGCAGGGATCGAGGTGATCAGCGGCGCACACTTCCCGGAGGGCTGGCGCGGCGCCCTGCTGACGAACGATTTCCGCGCCAATAACATCGACCGCTACGTCATCGCCGAGAAGGACAGCGGCTACACCTCGACGCTCGGCGACGACCTCCTGCAATCGACACACATCTCGTTCCGCCCGATCGACCTGACGATGGGGCCGGACGGCGCGCTCTACGTCGCGGATTGGTACAACCCGATCATCCAACACGGCGAGGTCGATTTCCGCGACAAGCGGCGTGACCAAGTCCATGGCCGCATCTGGCGTATCACTGCCAAGGATAGACCACTAGCAAAGCGACCGGACTACGGCAAGGCGAGCCTCGAAGAACTACTCGAAATGCTGAAGGCCGACGAGGATTGGATGCGTCTAAACGCGAAGCAGGAGCTCAAGTCCCGAGATCACGACACTGTGATAAGTGCAATCGGAAAGGCTCTCAACGACGCCGATCCGCAGTCGCCGGCCGACGAACACTTTTTATTAGAGTTAGTCTGGGCTTGGAGAACTGCCTCACCGAATCCGCTGCGCCAGGGCGCGCACGGCTTGGCGGCGGCGGCGGATCACCGTGTGCGCGCCGCTGCTGCACGGATGCTGTACTACTGGAAAGGTGATCTGACACCATTCGAGGAGGCGATCGCTGACCCACACCCGCGCGTGCGCCGCGAGGCTGTCACGGCTCTCGGGCAATACGCTTCCCAAAAGGCGGTCGAAGTCGCCATGCGCGCGCTCGACCAGCCGATGGATCAATACCTCGACTTCGCGCTGTGGCGGACGTGCCGCCTACTGGAACCGCACTGGCTGCCCGCCTTCCAACGCGGCGAGCTGAGCTTCGGCGGGAACGGCGAGCACCTGCGCTTCGCCCTGAAGGCGGTCGAGAAACCCGAGGCGCTGGCGCCGCTGGTAGCGATGCTTGCCGAGGGCAAGGCGAAAGGCGACGCCACACTTGTCGCTCTGATAGGCAAGGTCGGCACACCGGAACAATTGGCAACGCTGGTCACAGTCGCGCAGGACAAAGGCCACCCGCTCTATAAGCCAGCCGTGCTCGCGCTAGTTGAAGCCGCGCAGAACCGCAGCTACAAGCCGGACAATGCCAACCAGGCGATGGCGATTGCCCAGCAATTGCTCGGGGACGAAGGCGCCGATGCGCTAACAGTTGCAGGCTGTCGCTTAGCGACCGCGTGGCAGATCGAGCGACTGGCTGCTACGCTTGGCGGCAAGTTTCTCCACACCGACACCAGCCCCTCCGTTCTGCAAGCAGCAGCGCTAGCACTTGCAGACTTGAAGCAACTCGAACCGTTGAGCAAAGCCGCAAGCGATGCAACGAGCACCGTGCCCGTTCGCGTTGCGGCCGCGCTCGGCATGATCCAATCCGACTCGCACTCCCGTGCCGCCGCTGCGCTCGTCGCTCGCCTGATGGCGGAAGGCGCGCTCGACGAGGCATCGCTAGATCTACTGATCGGCGCGACTTTGAACCGACGCAATGCCGCCAAGGAACTCTCGGTCGAGGTGATTGATAGGATCATTCCCGAGGCGATGGCGATCCGCGCCACGTGGCGGGTCGAAACTTCCGGCACCGAAGTGCCCGAGCTGGTCACCGCGCTCGCCAAAGCCGGTTCGCTAAAGCCAGCGCCGCAAACACTCACCGCTGCGCAGATCGACGCTCTGCTAGCCAAGGTAGAGAAAGGCGACGCGGAGCGAGGCAAGATGGTCTACCAACGCGAGGCGCTCGCCTGCACCGTGTGCCACGCGATAGGCAGCACGGGTGGTGCGATCGGTCCAGACTTGTCGAGCATCGGCGCCAGCGCACCGGCCGACTACCTGATCGAGTCCCTGCTCAAACCCAGCAAGAAGATCAAAGAGGGCTACCGCATGTCGATGGTGACAATGAAAGACGGTGACGTCGCCAGCGGCGCAGTCGCGCGCGAAGCCGCCAACGTGCTAGTGCTGCGTGGTGCCTTTGGCACCGAAGTCCGAGTGCCGAAAGCCGACATCGCCAAGCGCGAGACCAGCCCTGTCTCGATGATGCCGCCAGGCCTCACCGCCAGCCTGCGCGAAGACGAATTTGTCAATCTCATCACCTATCTGACATCGCTGGGGAAACTGGAGTAATCTAACACGCCTCGAAACGAAGTCATCCCGCTGATCTGGAACCGCAAAGCTGGCAGAGGCGACTCGGCAGACAACGCTACCGTTAGTCCAAGTTTCTCAAAGCGGTGCAGGCGGTGACACCTCGTGGGCGGCCCATTGACCCGACCCCACAGGTACTGGCGCTCGACAAAGAAGACCGGGCCCTGTTCGACAATGGCCGAGTGATCTATGGTGAACTCTGCACTGCCTGCCATGGTACCAATGGCAGAGGGATCAAAGCTCCGGACGGAAAGGGGCCCCCCACCCCACCGCTCCCAGGGTCCCCACGACTCACACAAGACCGCGAGGTGGCGATTCAGATCATGCTGCATGGTCTCGTCGGGGAGATCGACGGCAAGGACTACGAAAGACATCCCGCAGCATCATGACAATATCATTCAACTTGATCTTGAATTCCGAAATACAGACCTGCATGATTGACGCGATTGACGGGCCTTAAGCAGATTAGCTCAGAACGATTTGATCACAGTGAACCCAATACTCCCGACTGTGACTGCCCTGGTGCTGTCCGCTGGCATTCAATGCGCATTGTTTAAGAATAGGACAGGCCTTGCAAAAATTGGAAGTTGGCTGCCTTCGGGCGCAAGGCACCGACCTCCAGAAGACCTTTTCATAAAAGATCCGACATCGCGGCGGCGTAAGAGGGGTTCAATCCTATCCTCAGGGCCTAACAAACCGGCCGATTCATGTGAATTCATGAAGACTCCTTATCTCAAACTACTCAAACCGCTCTACCTAATGGTATCGCTAGTCATCGTGGGATGTGGTGAAGTCCAGCAAGAGGGCGTTGGTGACACAACCGTTCCTAAAGTGGAAGTTGGCCCCTTCAAGGTGGAGGGCGTGACCTCGGGGATCCATTTCGAGAGGGGGATGGACAAGAAGATAGCGATATTTGGGATCAATGTTTACAATTACCAGGACGCTGAATTGTGGGCCCTGGTGCACGCGGCGACCATCCTGGCCGAATATCTGGACTCAAATGAGGACGGGACGATCGATGATCCCGCCGTGGTCGCGGCATTGATGAGTTCCGATCGGAAAGAAGGGGTCGCGGTCCTCAACAAGCGAGGAGACGTGGGATCGGGAGACTACAAAGACAGCTTCTGGGGGATCACCCGCGTGGGCGGGCAGGCCTGCCTGGACTGCGAAGGTCGTTTCCGTCAGCAGACGATTGAGGAATTCCACCATGCCATCTACCACGGCCTCGAAATGGCCTACCCTAGCGCCTTTGGCAGTGTGGCCGGGACCGAACTCATGCTGGCGGTCGAACAGGCCTACGGGGACTGCGATTACTGTTCGGACTGTGCCCCGGATTGCTTACATTACGATTGCCAAGGGCCGGACGACTGCAAATTCGTGCCAGGAAGCTGCAGCGGAGCCTCGCATTACGCGACACCGGGCTGCGGCCCAGGGGGATGCCTGGCCGCAGAGAACTTCTATTTGGCCTGGACCAGTCTCTACGGTTTGCAGGTCGACTATTGCGATAACATCGTTAGTGAATGGGAGCCTTGCACTCCAGAGGCCATGATGAGCGATCCGAGAGTCGAACTACTCTACACCTTGGTGTCCGGCCAGGCTGACTCTGCGGTGCAGCTCGGCTATGTTCTTCCCTCGGCAGCACCCGACGGAAGCTATGGACAAGGCAGCCTTCGTTGAGAGGCTCCCCAGATGTTCTGTCGGGATGATTGCCTAATTTTCCAGTAGAACGAAGGCATGCGTTATGATTGACGGGAATGACGTGCCTCGGGCAGACTCATTCGGAACGCCTTGATCACCGTGAAATTCATCCTCCCGACTGTGACTGCCCTGCTATTGTCCGCTGGGCTTTCCTCGTCGTTGCTGGCGGACGAGCCAGCATCAGCGCTTCCGTTGGCGTTCAAGGCGCATTGCATCAAATGTCACGGTGAGGATGGCAAGGTGAAGGGCAAGGTCGACTTGCTGGCGCTGAAATCCGACGGCGACTTGCTGGTCAAGCCAGAGCTGCTCGAGTCACTGCTTGGGGTGCTGGAGGATCGCGAGATGCCGCCCGAGGACGAGCCTCCGCTGCAAGAAGCCAAGCGGACCGAGATGATAGGGAAGATCAAGACCATGCTTCAGGAGACTCAAAAGACCCTCGCCTTCGCGCCGACACCGATCCGGCGCATGAACCGCTTTCAGTACAACAATGCGGTCGTCGATCTCCTGGAGCTGGACCGCGAAATCTTCCGCCTCAACGAGCGCCTCATGCGGCGGCGGGAGAACTACTTTCGTCCAGACACCAAGAAGATGCCTGACAAAGTGCGAATCTCCAGCCGCCCGCTTAGCAAGGACATCGATAATCAGCGGCCCGAAGGCTTCAAAGGCGTCGCGTCATTCCCACAAGACAAGCGTGCCGAGCACGGCTTCGACAATCGCGCCGATCACCTCAGTCTTTCGCCGTTGTTGATGGAGTCGTTCCTCAAGCTCAGTCAGACCATCGTCGAGAGTCCCGATCTCAATCCCAAAGAATGCCGGAGCTGGGACTGGCTCTTTGCCACGCCAAATCATCCTGACACTGTCGTATATCAGGACACAGTTAGTCATGAAATTCGCGACCGACTGAAGAGACTGCTGCGGCGCGCCTTCCGACGCCCAGTCGAGCCGGAAACACTCGCTCGATTCGCAAGCTTCGCCGACCGTCAGCTCGCCGCTGGCGCACCCTTCGAGCAGACGATGCGCACAGTGGTGGGAGCCGTTCTCGGCATGCCGGAATTCCTCTATCTCTACGAAACGCCCGATCCGAAGAGCTCGGACATCGGGGGACAAGGACGTCAACGGATAGATGATTTAGAGTTGGCCACGCGCCTGGCGCAATTCTTTTGGAGCAGCATCCCGGACGACCCCTTGCTCGACCTCGCAGAGGTTGGCCAGTTAAGCGATCCGACGACGCTTACTGCGCAGATCGACCGGATGTTGAACGACCGACGGTCGAGTCGGTTCTGTGACAACTTCCCAGCGCAATGGCTACAGCTAGACCGGCTGATCACCTCGGTTCCGGATCCCAAGAAGTTTCCAAAATTCTATGCGAACGACGGCTACCGCATGAGCATGCACATGATGGCAGAGCCCCTGCTCCTGTTCGAGACCGTCTACATCGAAGATCGCTCCATTGTAGAACTGTTAGATCCGGAATTCACTTGGCAGAGTCCTATGCTCGGCGCGATCTATGCCGGGAATTTCAAAGGGCCCCACCAGGTTCAAGTGCAGGAGTTTAAGCGGGAGCCACTCACAGACCCACGACGTGGCGGCATCATCACCAATGCAGCTATCATGACGATGACCGCCACCCCGACGCGCACGCAACCCATCACCCGGGGTGCCTGGGTGAACGGGGTGATCTTCAATGATCCCCCCGAACCGCCGCCCGCCGACGTCCCGCCTCTACCAGAAGCCAACGAGAAAGAACTGGCCAAACTGACCATTCGTGAGCGCCTGGCGATGCACCGCAAGCGTAAAGATTGCGCCAGCTGCCACAACCAGATCGATCCCTTTGGCTTTGCCCTGGAAAACTTTGGACCGACTGGCTTCTGGCGCGACCAGTACGAGAATGGACGTGACGTGGATGTGAGTGGTGTGCTCTTCAATCAGCATCCGTTCGAGACGGTGATAGAGTTCAAGGAGCTGATATTGAAAGAAAAACAACGCTTCATCCGAGGATTCACCGCGCATCTATTATCCTACGCCTTAGGCAGAGAACTCGGAGTGGCGGATTCCCCTACGTTGGATGACATCACGGCCAAGGCGATGGCTGGCCACGATCAGATGCGATCAGTGCTCAAGAGCATCGCCAGGAGTGAGCCCTTTCTTCACAAGAACACCCTTGCGGCGTCGCCGGAGATTAACGATCACCAAACAAGAATTGATGAATGAAGAAGTGAAAAAGACAGTCGCGCTAGAGGAGCGGTTAGTGGACTTTGCTGTTCGGGTGATCGGCGTTGTAGAAGCTCTGCCTGCGGACCGCGCGGAAAAACATATCGGAGGTCAATTAATTCGATCGGGAACTTCACCAGCGCCTAACTACGCGGAGGCGCAAAGCGGCGAATCTCGCAAAGACTTCATTCACAAGATGAAAATCGCACTCAAAGAGCTGCGTGAAACGAACGTTTGGCTGAAGATTATCGAACGCAAACCGTGATGTCCTCCCGAACGTCTAGCTCCGCTCCTAGAGGAGTGCAACGAACTCATCGCTATATTCGTGATCTCTATCAAAACCGCGCAACGCAATCTATCAGAATAACACAAAAAGTAGCCACTTCAAAAATAAACAATACTTGTTCGCTAATCGTTAATCAATTCGAGCTCATCGATATCTAGCAGAAGAACGCAACAAGTAGCGACTTCAACACCCCTCTCACCATGGACAGCAACCACCACCCTACCCGACGCAACTTCCTCAAATGCGCAGGAGGCACAGCGCTCAGCCTCCCATGGCTAGAGAGCGTCGCCCAAGCTAAGGATCAGCCAGCAGGAAGCAAGCCAGCACAGCGGATGGCTTGCTTCTACCTGCCAAACGGCATCACCCGTCGAGGCTTCTTCCCCGGTGAGATCGACCGACCGCTTCCGGGCTTCGCTGGTCAGAACAACGTCTGGCGATTCGAAGGCAAGACCGTCCCACCCGGGAAACATTCTCTCACATTCACCCCGACCTTGGCCCCCCTGCACAAGATGCGTGAGAAAATCTCGGTCATCACGGGAATGGATCGCACTTTCCAACACGGCACGGATTCGCATGCGCAATGTGCGTCCTGTTTCCTCACCAGTGTGGCGCCCTACGAGGTTAAAGGCTCCGCCTATCCTCTGGCTCGCACCTTGGATCACATCGTAGCGGACAGCATCGGGCAAACGACGCCCTACCCGACGCTCGAGCTGAGCTGCAACGACCACAAGAACAACATCGAGTCGATCTACTTCGACAACATGTCCTGGTACGGCACCGGTCACGTGGCACCGTCCATGAGAAAGCCGCGCAAGGTTTACGACCGCCTCTTCGGCACGCAAGCGCACACCCATTTCCGCAACATCACCGATCTTGCCCTCGGCAACGCCCGCCAAATGCAGAAACGCTTGAGCCATACGGACCG
The DNA here is from genome assembly GCA_938082635.1 of uncultured Verrucomicrobiales bacterium. GTDB lineage: Bacteria > Verrucomicrobiota > Verrucomicrobiia > Verrucomicrobiales > DEV007 > JAACDM01. Next base: position 988 of record CALLLI010000378.1, on the reverse strand, counting down.
GGGGAAATTCGAGGAATATGTGGAATCGATTCGAACGATCGAGAAGCGCATGGATCGCATCGATGAAATGAAATCCGAATTGGTAGCCGCAGAGATCAAACGCCCCGTCGATTACCTGCCACGCAACGAATACATTCACCTCATGGGCGATCTGCTAGTGACCGCTTTGCAAAGTGGCCTAACGAATGTCGGTACGCTGATGGTGGGGCCAGAACGATGGACGACGGCCACCAACTGGGAGGGCATTCTGGACAAGCCCTACAGCCATCACGGCATGACCCATGCCATCGGCAAGTATTTGGAACAGCTCCTTGTACTAGACCACTTCCACATCTCGGCCTTCACGCGACTGGTCGAACGAATGGACAACATTGAAGAGGCGAACGGAACAACACTGCTAGACAACACCATCTTTACTCTCGGTGCCGGAATGGGCGACGGCACCACTCATCAGTACAACGACTTGCCGCTTGTTGTCGCCGGCGGAGGCGGCGGCACCCTTAAACTGGGTAGCCACATCCACTGCAAGAGAGGCACGCCGCTCGCCAACCTCTGGCTAACTCAGCTGCATGCCTTGGGCATTGATCGCAAGACTTATGCTGACAGCACAGGGACACTGAAAGACATTCTTGCCTAGCGGTAGCCTGTAAGCGCAAGTCACTGGCAGCGTTTTGGAAGAGCGTAGACTAACGCTTCGTCGGCATGCCGATGGATTCCGTCCATCTTCCCCAAGAACCATCATCGCCAAGCGCACCACATCAATCTAGCCTGCATTATTCATGAAGAAACAATTAGACTATTAGCGCAAAATCCGGTTGGATTCTTTCTAAGGCGCACATAATCAGGCCTTTATAGAAATGGCTTTTCGGCGCTCAAGTATATGATCGGCTGATTTCTCGCCGTCAGATGTCTGATCTGAGTGTTTTCACGTAGTTTCTCCACGTCTTCCGGTTGCACCGTGCCGTCGAATGATCAAGTATATGTTTAA